>CAZCPU010000072.1:0-3920 GCA_964499855.1 uncultured Dehalococcoidia bacterium
TCGCCCGTTGTACGTGTTCACCTCCGGCGTGTACGCGACGTCGATCCGCCCCCGCTCGTCCACGCCCTCCGGCCACGCCTGGTTGAACGCGACCGCCTCCCACGTCGAGCCCTCCTGCCGCAGCTGCAGCCGCATGTGCTGCCCCTCGCCGCCCATCCGCCGCACGCCCGCCGCCGTCACGCCCCGCGCGAGGAACACCGGCGGCGGGTTCTCCTGCCCGTACGGCGCCAGCCGCTGCAGGAACCCCATCGTCTGCCCCGGCATCTCCGCGAACGCCGCCTCCGCGTCCACCCGCAGCGTCGCCTCCAGCGTCGCCTCCCGCAGCCGCTCCCGTGCCAGCGCCTGCAGCGTCGCCCGTATCCCGTCGAGCTCCTCCGTCCGCGCCACGAACCCCGCCGCCGCCGGGTGCCCGCCGAAGTGCAGGAACCGCTCCCCGCACTCCGCCAGCGCGTGCGCAAGGTGGAACTCCGGGATGCTCCGCCCGCTCGCCCGCGCCACCTCCCCGTCGACCGCGACCACCACCGCCGGCCGCGAGAACCGCTCCACCAGCCGTCCTGCCACCAGCCCGCTGACGCCCGGGTTGAACTGCTCCCCCGACAGGAACACCAGCCGCTCGCCCGCCTCCACCTGCGGCCCCGCCAGCCGCATGCCCTCGTCCAGCAGCTCCTGCGTCAGCGCCCGCCGCTCCCGGTTCAGCTGCTCGATGCGCGACGCCAGCTCCGCCGCGACGTTCGGGTCCTCCTCTGTCAGCAGCCCGAACGCCAGGTCCGGGCTGTCCATCCGCCCCGCCGCGTTCAGCCGTGGCGCGATGATGAACGGGATCGATTCGTGGTCCAGCGACTCCCGCGACACCCCCGCCGACGCCAGCAGCGCCAGCAGCCCCGGCCGCTCCGTCTCCCGCAGCCGCTCCAGCCCCAGCGTCGCTATCGCGCGGTTCTCCCCCAGCAGCGGCGCCATGTCCGCGACGGTCCCCAGCGACGCCAGCTCCAGCGCCCCCGCCGGCGCCGGCGTCTCCAGCCGCCGGTGCAGCGCCTGCACCAGCTTGAACGCCAGTCCCGCGCCCGTCAGGAACGGGAATGGGTACGCGTCCGTCGGCGTGACCATGGCGAACGCCTCCGGCGGCGGGCCCATCGGCGCGTGGTGGTCCGTCAGGATGACGTCCATTGCCATCCGCCGCGCCAGCGCCACCTCCTCCGCGGACGTGATCCCGCAGTCGACGGTGATGATGAGCGACGCCCCCTGCTCCGCGATCGCCGTCACCGCCGCCGCGCTCAGCCCGTGCCCGTCCCGCACCCGGTGCGGCAGGTGTACGAACGCGTCCCCGCCCATGCCGGCCAGCGCCTCGTACAGCAGCGCCGACGCCGTGACCCCGTCCGTGTCGAAGTCCCCGTACACCGCGATCGTCTCCCCAGCCTCCACGGCCGCGAGAATCCGGTCGACGGCGGAGTCCATCTCGGAGAAGAGGTACGGGTCGTGCAGCGCGTCTTCCGAGGCGTGGAGCAGCTCCCACGCCATGTCGCGCGTCTCGATGCCCCGGTTGTAGAGGAGCTGCGCCCACAGTCGCGGCAGCCGCAGCCCCTCCACGATGTCGTCGGGTACCCGCGGCGCGAGCGCCCACCGGGGGCGCGGCGTGTGGGTGTCGTCCGCCATGCGGGGCGGCTCGGCTACGCTTCGTAGCGCTGGAACAGCAGCGTCGCGTTGTGACCGCCAAACCCCAGCGAGTTGGTGATGGCCACGTCCACCTTGGTCATCCGCGCGTTGTGCGGCACGTAATCGAGGTCGCACTCCGGGTCCGGGTTGGTCAGGTTGATGGTCGGCGGGATGCACCCGCGCTCGATCGCCATGACGCAGATCGCCGATTCGATCGCGCCCGCGGCCCCCAGCAGGTGCCCCGTCATCGACTTCGTCGAGCTGATCGCCACCCGGTGCGCGTCGTCGCCGAACACCGACTTCACCGCGTCCGTCTCCGCCTTGTCGTTGATCGGCGTCGAGGTCCCGTGCGCGTTGATGTAGTCCACGTCCTCCGGCTTCAGCCCCGCTCCCGCGATCGCCTGCCGCATCGCCCGCGCGCCCCCCTCGCCGAACGGCGCCGGCTGCGTGATGTGCGACGCGTCCGATGTCACCCCGTACCCCGAGAGCTCCGCCAGCGGCGTCGCACCCCGCGCCAGCGCGTGCTCCAGCCGCTCGACGATGAGCACCGCGCCCCCCTCGCCGATGATGAACCCGTCCCGTTGCGCGTCGAACGGTCGCGACGCCGCCTCGGGCGGCTCGTTGCTCCGCGACAGCGCCCCCGCCGAGTTGAACCCCGCGATCGCGATGGGGCAGATGGGCGCCTCCGACCCCCCGCAGATGGCGACGTCGATCTCGCCCTTCCGGATGAGGTCCATCCCCGTGCCGATCGCGTCCGCCCCGCTCGCGCACGCCGACACCGTCGCGAAGCTCGGCCCCCGCGCCCCGTACGTGATCGAGACGTTCCCGCCCGCCATGTCCACCAGCATCATCGGCACCAGAAACGGGCTGATCCGCTTCGGCCCCTTCTCCCGCAGCACGTCGTACTGCTCCGACAGCGTGATGATCCCCCCGACCCCGCTCGCGATGAGCGACGACACCCGGTCCCCGAGCGGTTCCTCGCGCAGCAGCCCCGCCTGCCCCAGCGCCTCCCGCGCCGCGGCCAGCGCAAACTGCGAGAACCGGTCGGCCCGCCGCGCTTCCTTCCGCTCCATGTAGTTCGTCGGGTCGAACTCCGGGATCTCCGCCGCAATCGTCGTCTCGAACCCCTCCGGGTCGAACGCCGTGATCTGCGCGACCCCCGACTTCCCCGCTACCAGCGACTCCCACGTCGCGTCCGCCGTCAGCCCCACCGGGCTCACAACGCCGATCCCCGTCACCACTATTCTCGTTTCCGTCACCAAGCGCTCCTTACCAGCGTTCTGCCGGTGCATTCCTTGGCCGCAACGGGCCCCCCTGTCGCGCCTGTTGGCGCGTTCCGCCCGCCACCGCGCGACGCCGTGGCCGACGGGGCGATTATAGCAGCGCGGGATTGGTGGTGAAAGAAACCGGGGCCTGCGGTATTCCCCACTGCAATAATCACTCGACGCCCTCGTCCGCGCAGAACCCCACCCCCAGCAGCCCCGGCCCCGTGTGCGCCCCGATGACCGGCGTGAACGGCATGACGAGGCACTCCGCGCACGAGAACCGCTCCGCAATCCGCCGCCGCAGCTCCTCCGCCTCCGCCGGCGCGGCCGCGTGCATCACGACCACCCGCACCGGCCGCCCGCCCGTCTCCTCCCCCATGAGCGCGAGCACCCGCTCGACCGCCCTCGCCCTCGTCCGCGGCCGCGCCACCATCCGCACCTCGCCCTCGCCCGGCCAGATGGCGAGCACCGGCTTGATCCGCAGCAGCGACGCCGCCCACATCGCCGCCAGCGGCACGCGCCCGCCCCGCTGCAGCCGCCGCAGCGACTCCAGCACGCCGATGAAGTACACCCGCCCCGCCACGTCGCGCGCCGTCGCCTCTACCGCCTCCAGCGTCCCGCCGCCCGCCGCGAGCCTCGCCGCCGCCAGCGCCACCAGCGCCTCCGCGCCTCCCGCCGTCGCGCTGTCCACCACCACGCCCCGCCGCTCCGGGTCCGCCGCCGCCGCAGCTTCCATCGCCGCCGACGCGATGCTGTACGTCACGCTCAGCTTTGAGGTCGTCGTGATGCACACCACGTCGCGCCCCGCCGCAAACGCGCGCTCGAAGGCCTCGCGGAACGCCGCGGGCGATGGTGCCGCCGTCTGCGCCGCGACCCCGTCGTCCCTGATCAGGCGGTAGAACCCCTCGGCGTCGATGTCCACGCCGTCCAGGTACCCCCGCCCGCCGACGGTCAGCTGCAGCGGCACAACCTCCATCGGCAGCCCGCCAATGTGCGCCGCCGTCA
>CAZCPU010000072.1:4020-6495 GCA_964499855.1 uncultured Dehalococcoidia bacterium
CCACCCCGCTCGTCGTGAGCAGCAGCCAGTTCTCCGTCCACCCGCCCACGATCAGCCCCAGCGTGAACGCCAGCGTCGTGAACTTGAACGTCACCGACCGGACCCCCTGCGGCCCGCCCTCGCCCCGGAACGCGTCCCGCACGAACCCGGCGCCGAACAGGATGGCGAACACCGCGAAGAAGTTCCTGCCCGTCTGCTCCTCGATCGCCCCGTTGGACACCAGCAGCATCACCGGGACCACCGCCACAACCATCGCCACGGCGATGATCGCAATGGCGCCCCTTCCGCCTGCTTGCGCTCCGGCTACAACGGGCACATTTCCTCCTGCGGGTTAGCTTGCGACCTGGACCTCGAGCGGTCGCGACCGCCGCCCCTGGGCGTCCGACTGCAGCGACGCCCTACAGCGTCGTCAACTTGTACGCCCCCTCGCCGATGGCCAGGATGCCCACCAGGTTCCACACGACCAGCCGGAACAACCGCGGCGGCGCGTCCCCCGTCCGCAGCCGCCCCTCCACCAGCGCGATGACGACGCCCACCACCAGCCCGCCGATGGTCATCTGCCACCAGTACTCGCCCCAGTCGCCCGCGATGAGCCCCAGCGTCAACCCCAGCGACGCGAACTTGAACACCACCGAGGCGAACGCCTTGGGCGCCCCCTCCCGCTTGAACGCGTCGCTGATCAACCCGATGCCGCCCAGGATCACCAGCACGGAGAAGACGCCAATCCCCCAGTTCTCGCCGATTGTGTCATTGGCGATCAGGACCACCACGGCGATGACGCCGCCAACGCCGGCCAGGAATGCCAGCCCAATCGCGAGCTTTGCGGCCGCCGGTAGCCTCTCCATGCCCCGTCCCCCCTGCAGTCGAGTCCTGCCCTGCCCCTAGTCCTCGCGCAGTAGCAGCGCCGCCCACTCCTGCGCCTCCTCCAGCGAGTCGAAGCCCTCCGCGCTGAGCCCCATGCCCGCGCTCTGGATCGACCGGATCACCGAGACCTGGTACGTGCCGTTGAACTTGTTCAGGTGAATGACCACGGTGTTGTCGGACTTCTTCCACCGCCACATCTCGCCGGTCTTGGACTGCTCCCAGTTCATCGGCATGGAACGGCCCCCTGCAATCGTGTGTGAGCTAGATCCCGAAAAGCGCCCGCACCAGCGGGATGATGAGGAACATGATGACGATGATCGTGATCATCGGGCTCAGGTCCAGCATGCCGAAGCGCGGCATGTAGCGCCGGATCGGCCCCAGCACCGGCTCCGTCAGCTGGTCCAGCGCCACCTTGATGGGGTTGTACGGCGAGATCGGGAACCACGACAGGATTGACCGTATGAAGATGGCAAAGACGAACAGGTACAGCAGGTTGGTGATCAGGACGCCAATCGCTTGCACTAGTCCTCCTCACCCAGCTGCACTGCCTTCTCGTACGCCGACTCCACCGCCTCCATCACCGCCGCCCGGAACCGGTTGCTCTCCAGCGACATCAGCCCCTCCGCCGTCGTCCCGCCCGGCGACGTCACCGCGTTCCGAAGCTCCGCCGGGTGCCGCCCGCTCTGCTGCAGCAGCTGCGCGCTCCCCAGCACCGTCTGCGTCGCCAGCGTCGCCGCGATGTCCCGCGAAAGCCCCACCTGCACGCCCGCGTCCGTCAGCGCCTCGATGAACAGGAACACGTACGCCGGCCCGCTCCCGCTCAGCCCCGTCGCCATGTCCACGTACTTCTCGCCCGGCACGTACACCTCTTTGCCTATCGCCTGCAGCAGCTCCCGCGTCTCCTCCACCCGCTCCGGCGGAGTCTTCTCCGTCGCCGTCCACACGCTCACCCCCGCGCCTATCTGCGCCGGCGTGTTCGGCATGATCCGCACGACCCCCTCGTGGTCCAGCCCCTTCCGAATCGACTTGATCGTCGCCCCCGCCACGATGCTCAGCGCCGCCTGCTCCTCCGTCAGCGACTTCCGCAGCCCCGACATCGCCGTCGGCAGGTCCTGCGGCTTCACCGCCAGCACCACCAGGCTCCCGTGCCCCGCCGCCTCCTTGCCGTCGCCCGTCACCCTCACGCCGTACCGCTCCGAGAGGTACCCGCGCCGCGCCTCGACGACCTCCGCCACCGCGATGTCCTCCGCCGACGCCAACTCCCGGTCCAGCACCCCGCTCAAAATGGCCTCCGCCATCGTCCCCCCGCCAATGAACCCTATGCGCATGTCTACTCCCATATCGTCATACCGGCGAAACCCGGTATCCAGCGTGTCCCCGTCGTATTTGTCCCTTCCCCCTCAGGGGGAAGGTTAGAGCCTGCCCCGTTCTCGTTACGAGAATGGGACACCCCCCGTTCGCCCTGAGCCAGTCGAAGGGCCTTCCGCCCCCCGTCCCCGTTCGCCCCGCCCCTTAGTCCCTTCCCCCTCAGGGGGAAGGTTAGGATGGGGGTGCCTGCCCCGTACTTGATACGGGGATTGGGGCTCCCCCCCCTTCGCCCTGTGCCAGGCG
>CAZCPU010000072.1:6505-8964 GCA_964499855.1 uncultured Dehalococcoidia bacterium
GGTTAGGATGGGGGTGCCTGCCCCGCACTCGTTACGAGAATGGGACACCCCCCGTTCGCCCTGAGCCAGTCGAAGGGCGTGCCCCGACCCCCTCTACCCCACCGGCCGCGCGATCCCCTCGCCCGTGACGAGGTCCACCGCCGCCCGGATCGACTCCACCATGCTCGTCGCGTCCGCCTTGTTCTGCCACGCGATGTCAAACGCCGTCCCGTGGTCCACCGACGTCCGGATGAACGGCAACCCCAGGTTCACCGTGATGCTCTCCTCGAAGCCGAACATCTTCACCGCGATGTGCCCCTGGTCGTGGTACATCGCCAGTATCGCGTCGTAGTCGCCCCGCGCGCCCTGCAGGAACACCGTGTCCGCCGGCACCGGCCCGACGGCCTTGATCCCCTCGCCCAGCGCCGTCTCCACCGCCGGAGCGATCTCCGTCGCCTCCTCGTCGCCGATGAGCCCCCCGTCCGACGCGTGCGGGTTCAGCGCCGCCACCCCGATGCGCGGCTCCGCAACGCCCCACGTCTTGAACGACGCGTCCGTCAGCCGCAGCGCCGTGACGATGTTGTCGTGCGTCACGTACTCGCACGCCCGCTTCAGCGACCGGTGCGTCGTCAGGTGCACGACACGAAGCCCCTTCGACATCAGCATCGTCAGCACCTTCGGCGACTCCGCCAGCCGCTGCAGCACCTCCATGTGCCCGATGTCCGCGTACCCGGCCAGGCTCGCCGCCTCCTTGTGCAGCGGCGCCGTCGCCATCGCCGACACGCTCCCGTCCAGGCACAGCTCCCCCGCCCGCACAACCCACTCCATCGCCGCCTTGCCCGCCACCGCCGAGATCTCGCCCGCCGCCATCGCCGACGCGTCGTAGTTCCCGATGTCGAGCACCGCGACCGCCCCGTCGTCGAGCGCCGCGTCCTCGGCCGCCTCGACGGCCCGCACGTCGAGCCCCACGCCCGTCATCTCGACGGCCCGCCGCATGATATCGGCGTTCCCCACCACCAGCGGCGCGCACCAGGCCGAAACCTCCGCCCGAGCCAGCGCCTTCGCGATGACCTCCGGCCCAATCCCGCACGGGTCCCCCATCGTAATCGCAATAACGGGCCGTTCAGCCAACTCCATGCCCTCCGCAACAGCTTCAGCCCAACCCGGGCCACACCGCCAGTATACCCCGCACCGCTACGCGCGTGAAACGGCGGAACCGGCGAGGATTCCTGGTTGTGTCGACTTCTTGGAGGGGATTACATGGTTAAATTCACGACTCGTCCCATTCAGTGTTCCGGTAGCCCAACAGGCAACTCTGGACTGTTTCGTACGAAGCGAACGGTAAGTGCGGCCCCATTCCATGCTCGAGAACCAGTTTCCGCCATGCCTCCAGAATTACCCGCTGTTCTTCGGGCCGGAGGTCGGCCCGCCACTCACAGGCCTTCGCCATTACAGTGGGCTCGTACCACCACAGCTTTTGTTGTTCGTATTTTGGTGCACTCATCAATGCAACCCCCTTAGCTTAGGGTAGGGCCGGTTCTTGTGTTGAGTTGTAATGTTCATTGAAGTGACTCCCGTCTGTCGTTTTGCACGCGTGTCTTGCCAATGGACGTCACGCATCTACCGCCTATCACAGGTAATCCCCCGTGCAAGGCCGAGTATTGCAGCGGAGATGCAGGGGAAGAGCAGCCCCTCGTGCCCTTCCCTTGTCTGCCCGTCAAAGAGCGCGGGCACGACGACATTCCAGGGCACAACCAGCACGAAGCCGACAACATATGCCTCGATGAGCAACCTGTAGGGGTTCATAACTTGCCTCCAATACGAATGTTTGTGAAAAAACAGACGCACCCCGACCGATGTCCACGAGAATCAGGGACTCGGAGAGACGGGGCTATTGGTGGAGTTATTCCTGCTGAGGAGAAACGCCTTGGAACCTTGGGGAGGGGATGGATAACTGTACCGGGATGGCCAATCGAAAAATGCCAGGAGTTGCTAGTATTGGCTGGGCGAGTGTGTCGCTCTTAAGTGTCTTCAGGAGTTGAATAACTTTGGGGAGAAAGCTGAACGCGTAGGCGGTTAACGTCCGTGTGCATAGCCGCGTCTCTGCCGGTTCCTTGAGGGCGCACCCGATGGTGGTCGCCACAACATAGACTATTGCGATAATCGGCGCGTCGAGCAGGAAGAGGGTCGCCACGTCGCCGCTGAACAGGCCCATGGCGGCGAGCAGCCCCGCGACCGCTACCGGCAGCACTAGATGCATCAAAGCGATCAGCGTCAACTCCCTCTCCGCCTCGGAGCGGGAGTGAACAGGCTGTTGGTAGTTCATGGATGCGGACATTCGTTCGATTATACCACATCATGGTGGAATGCAACCCCTTCCCACTGGCCATCTTGCGGGGTTTTTACGCCCTGTCCGGCTGCCCCCCCCCCTACACCGCCGTCACCCCGCCGTCCATCACCAGCTCGCTCCCCGTCATGAA
>CAZCPU010000073.1:0-3740 GCA_964499855.1 uncultured Dehalococcoidia bacterium
GCCTGAAGGACCTCCGTTACGCCATAGACTCCGTCGGCGGCACCGGCGCCGCCGGCGCAATCCACGTCAGCATTGACCCCTGGATGGACCTCTAACCAACACCCGCAAGAACGCCAAAGGGCCCCGCTCAACTTGAGCGGGGCCCTCGCATTTCACCCCATCGTCATTCCCGCGTAGCTAGCCCCGTACTCCGATACGGGGGCGGGCATCCAGAGTCCCTGCCACGCGAAGCGCCCATTGCGGCAACCTCGCCGCTACCCGTTCGCCCTGAGCCTGTCGAAGGGCGCGCGTCGCCGCCCCTCTACCCCCGCGTCGTCGCCTCCGCCGGCGCGCTCCGCCGGAACGGGAAGAACCCCCGCTGCTCCCACACCAGCAGCAGCTGGCTCGCAATGCCTATCGAGCTGTACGTCCCCACGATGACGCCGATGAGCAGCGTGTACAGCAGGCTCTCGATCGTGCCCCCGCCCATCAGCATCAGCGCCAGGATCACCGTCAGCGTCGTGATGCTCGTCGTCAGCGACCGCCCCAGCGTCTCCATGATGCTCACGTTGATCGTCGTCGCGAAGTCCCGCGAGACGCGTCGCGCCGTGTTCTCCCGGATCCGGTCGAACACCACGATCGTGTCGTGTACGCTGTAGCCCACCACCGTCAGGATCCCGGTGATGAACATCGCGTTCACCTCCAGGTCGATCACCTTCCCCAGGATCGAGAACAGCCCCAGCGTGACCAGCACGTCGTGGATGCCCGCGATGATCGCCGCCGCCCCCAGCCGCAGCGAGTTCGGCATCAGCCGGAACGCGAACGAGATGTAGAGCATGATGAACACGGACGCCACGCCCACGGCGATGCCCGCGTTCCGTATCGTCTCCTTCGCGACAACCTCGGACACCGCCGAGAGTTCGGACGTCTCGATCACCCCGAACTCCACCTGCAGCCGGTCCTCGATGGTCTCCCGCTCTGAAGTGTCGCCCTCGGTCATCGGGCTCTGCAGCGTGCGCGTGCGGATCAGCACGCCCGTGTCGCCCACGCGCTGCACCACGGCTTGCGGGTGGTCCAGGTCCGCCATGACCTCGCGGACGCGCGCCTCGTCGATGGCCTCGGCAAACGTGATGGAGAGCGCGGAGCCCCCCTCGAACTCAATCCCCACTTGGAAGCGGGGCTGGATCGCCATGCTGACGATGCCCGCCAGGATGACGATGGCGGACAGCGTGAAGAAGAACTTGCGCTTGCCTACAAAGTCCATGGCCTATCCCCTCCCTCCCTGGGCCTGGGATCTTCGGCCAGGTCCCGTGACTGCCGATCGCCTGCCCGGCACCGGCGTGAACAGCCCGGTGAACCGCGACAGCGGCGTCATCGCAAGGATGCGCAGCAGCGTTTGGCTGATGATGACCGCCGTGAACATGCTCGTCGCCACGCCGATGAACAGCGTGACCGCGAAGCCCGTCACCGCCGACGCCCCGAACCGTGACCCGAACCAGAACAGGATGGCGCACGTGATCATCGTCGCCACGTTGCTGTTGAGTATCGCCGGCCACGCCCGGCTGAAGCCCGTGCCTATCGCCCCCAGCAGCGCCCGCCCCGTCCGGAGCTCCTCTTTCGTGCGCTCCGATATGAGGATGTTCGCGTCCACCGCCACGCCGATCGACAGGATGAACCCCGCGATTCCCGCCAGCGTCAGCGTCACCGGCACCAGCTTCACGATGAACATGACGAGCACGATGTAGCACACCAGCGCGAGGCTCGCCATGATGCCCGGCACCCGGTAGTAGAGGATCATGAACAGCACCACCAGCCCGAATCCGATGATGCCCGCCACCAGGCTCCGGTTCAGCGATTCCTCCCCCAGCGTGGCGTCCACGTTCTGCTCCGAGATCACCGCGATGGGCGTGTCGAGCCGGCCCTCCTCCAGCTGAATGGAGATGCTCCGCACCCGCTCGAAGGTGAAGTCCGGCCCCTCGATGAACGCCTGCCCGCCCAGGATGGGCTGCCGCGCCACGGGCGCGACTATCTCCTCGTCGTCTAGGAAGATCGCCGTCCGGTTGTTCGTGCCCGCAATCCGCGCCGTCGACTCGCCGAAGAGCCGCGCTCCCTCCGAGTTGAACTCCAGGTTGACGATGGGGTTCCCCGTCGTCGGGTGCGTCCCGGCGTACGCGCGCGCCAGCAGCTCGCCCGTGAGCCCGATGTCCTGGTCGGAGAATCTGGCGCAGGGGTCCCCGGTTTCGGGGTTGGCCTCGCAGATCCGCTCCTTGAACTCCAGCTTCCCCGTCGAGCCGATCAGCCGCTTGGCCTCCTCCACGTCCTCAACGCCCGGCAGCTGGATGAGCACCCGTCGCTCCCCCAGCAGCTGGATCGACGGCTCCGTCACCCCGAAGGCGTTGGTCCGCCGCTCGATCTTCTCCTGCACGCCAGCCATCTGCGACGCCGTGACCCCCTCCTCGACTGCCTCGTAGATCAGCTGCACGCCGCCCTGCAGGTCCAGCCCCAGCGTCAGCCCCAGCGGGCCGTCGTCGTCCCCTCGCGCAAAGTTGAACGCGAAGAAGTTGATGTCGTAGCTCCGCACCGCGAGGCCCCACACCGCAACCGCCACCAGGATCACTATCAGCGCCAGCCGCCGTACGTCCTTGTTAACCATGTCGCGCCTCCGCGTCGGCCGGCGCTCTTCCCAACTCTTGGCTCACCAGGCTCACCGCCTCTTCTCGAGTTTTCACCTCGCCCGCCGCGCCCGACTCCTGCACCATCTCGAGCAGTGGTCGCAGCTCCGGGCCGGAGGGCAGATTGAACAGCGTCATCAGATCATGGCCGGTCAGCAGCCGCTCGCGCCGCTGTGGGGTCTTCTGTGCGCGGCCCTCGTCCAGCGTGTGCCGCACCCGGTCGCAGTGCATCGCCCAGTTGTCCAGCTCCAGCTCCGGGCCCCGCGCCGCCAGGTAGTCCGCCATGCTCAGGTACAGCGTGTCGACCGCCACGTCCTGCAGGTCCCGGTAGTACCGGTACACCGCGCGCGCCGTCGGCAGCTCCCCCTTCTGCGCCAGCTGGCTCGGCCGCAGGTGCTGCTCGACCATGACCGCCACTGCCTCCCGCGCCCTGCCGCTCGTCCGCAACCGCCGCAGCACGTTGCGGGCCGTCGTCGCCCCCTTGACCGGGTGGCCCAGGAACCGCACCCGCCCATTGGCCTGCACCGACTTCGTTTCCGGCTTGGCGACGTCGTGGAGCAGGCACGCCAGCTTCAGGTACGTCGCCCGCGTGTGCCCGTCCGCGTACTCCTCTGAAAAGTACCCGTCCGCCCACTCCGGCCACGGGACGTGCGCCCCCGCCGCGTCGCTCGCCCGGTACTCCGCGTCCAGCACCTTCTCCGCGAAGTCCACGCAGTGCAGCGTGTGGTGGAAGACGTCCCAATGGTGCTCCACCGGCTGCGTCACCCCCCGCGCCGGCGAGAGCTCCGGCAGCACGACGTCCAGCAGGCCGAGCCCGTCCAGCCGCTCCAGCGACTGCCCCACGCACGGCAGCGACAGTATCGTGAGCAGCTCCTCGCGCACCCGCTCCGCCGATACGCCCTCCAGCAGCCGGGCCTGCTCCGCGACCGCCCGCGCCGTCTCGCCGTCGATGGTGAACCCCGTCTGCGCCGCGATGCGCACCGCGCGCAGCAGCCGCAGGGGGTCGTCGGCGAACGCGTCGGGACGCGTCATCCGCACGACGCCGTCGCGCAGGTCCGCCAGCCCCCCGGTGGGGTCGATGAGCGGCCA
>CAZCPU010000073.1:3840-8863 GCA_964499855.1 uncultured Dehalococcoidia bacterium
CGCACGCCGAGGTCGACGTCGTGGGAAGCGCGGCCCAGCAGGGCGTCGCGCACGTAGCCGCCCACGAGGCACGGCTGTGCTCCGGTGGCGGCGCAATGCGCGCGAAGACGCGGCAGCAGGTCCAAGGACTTCCTTTCTTGACGGTTCTGCGGGCTATTTCTCTGCCGATGCGCCGTCGTCCGTTTCCTCGTCGTCGTCCGGCTCATCGGTGTGTTCACGTGCGTACTGCGGCGGCGGCCCTTCCGAGAGCCTCCAGATTGCGTCCCGCGCCACCAGGTGCTCCAGGTAGAGATGCCCGTTCAGGTGGCCTATCTCGTGCTCCAGCGCCTGCGCCAGCAGGTTGTCCCTCGCCGTCAGCCGGTGCTTGCGCCCCTGCAGGTCCTGGTACCGCACCTTGACCCGCGTCGAGCGGCTCACCAGCCCCTGGTACCCCGTGACGCTCAGGCAACCCTCGTACAGCTTCCGCTCCCCCTCCTGCGAGACCAGCTCCGGGTTCACGAAGACGCGCACGTCCTCCTCCTCCGGGATCTCGATGACGCAGAGCATGAGCGGCACGCCGATCTGGTTGGCCGCCAGCCCCACCCCGTTGGCGGCTCGCATCGCCTCGATCATCTCCGCCACCAGCGGCGGCAGCGACGCGTCGAACGTCGTCACCTTCAGGGTCTTCCGCGTCAGCACCGGCTCCGGGAACTGGCAGATGGGTCGAACGTCCAAGCCCGCCCTCACGAAGATTGTGTCGATTGCAACTAATCCATTATATGGACGCCCCTAGCCACAGTAAAGGAGCGCAGGCTGCCGAGGAGCGTCGCGCCGGGCGCTTTCCCTCACCCGCGGCGCAGCCTTGACTTTGCTATGGGCTGCTGCAAAACTTAGCCGACGTTCAGCCTTCTAGCTACACGTAAATCTGCCGGCCAATGTGAAGAGGTGTCCGCCCGCCATGCCCCCGCTGCTCGAAGTCCGAGACCTGCACGCCCATTTCGTCACGCGGATGGGGACGGTGAAGGCCGTCAACGGCGTGAGCTTCACGCTCGAGGAGGGCCAGGTCCTCGGCCTCGTCGGTGAGAGCGGCTCCGGCAAGAGCACCCTCGCCCTCTCCCTCGTGCGCCTCACCCCCTTCCCCGGCGAGGTCGTCGGCGGCGAGGTCCTCCTCAACGGCCGCGACCTCATGCAGATGACCGAGATCGAGCTGCAGCAGATTCGCGGCAAGGAGATCGGCATCGTCCTCCAGGACGCCAACGCCGCCCTCAACCCCACGCTCCGCATCGACAACCAGATGGTCGAGGCCCTTGAGGGCCACCTCTCCATGGGCCGCAAGCAGGCAGAGCGCCTCGCCATCGATCTCCTGCGCGATATGGGCCTCCCAGACGCCCGCGAGATGATGAAGCGTTACCCCTACCAGGTCAGCGGTGGTCAGGCCCAGCGCATCATGCTCGCCATGGCCCTCGCCCTCAGCCCCAAGGTCATCGTCGCCGACGAACCGACCGCCAACCTCGACGTCACCATTCAGGCGGAGATCCTCGCAAGGCTCCGGCGCCTCCAGAAGCAGAACGGCGCCGCCATCCTATACATCACCCACGACCTCGGCGTCGTGAGCCGCGTCGCCGACGAGATCGCCGTCATCTACGCCGGCTCCATCATGGAACGCGCTTCGGCCCGCAACCTCTTCGACCGCCCCACCAACCCGTACACGCACGCCCTCATGCAGAGCCTGCCCCGCATCGACGTGAAGCAGCAGCGCCTCGAGTCCATCCCCGGTTCGCCTCCCGACATGATGGACCTCCCGGACGAGTGCCCCTTCCTGCCCCGTTGCGTCAAGGCCCTCGCCACCTGCCGCGTCAACCCCAGGCCCGGCCTCGTCGAGATGTACGACGACCACTTCGTCGCCTGCTTCAACCCCATGGACCCGAGGGGCGAGATCGCGAGGTAGCCCGACAATGGAAACGGGGCCCGTGCGGGCCCCGTTTCGTTGTGCGCGTTTCCCTGTCGCCTAGCTGCCGTTGACGCTCACCGTGAGGCGTCGCGCCTTCTTCGCCTCCGCCTTGGGCAGCGTGATCGTGAGCACCCCGTGCGTGTAGCTCGTCTCCGCCCCCTCACTGTTCACCGACTCCGGCAGCCGCAGCGTGCGGTGGAAGCTCCCGAACCGCCGCTCCCGCAGCCTGAACGTCTCCTCTTTGACCTCGTGCGTCGCCGAGGTCTCGCCCTTGATCGTGAGCACGTTGTCCTCGATCGAGATGTCCAGGTCGTTCGGCTTGACGCCCGGCACCGACGCGTTGACCAGGATGCGGTCCTCCTGCTCGATCACGTCCAGCGGGAGCGTCCACCCCTCGGCCTCGTCCCCGTCGCCGGGGTAGCGCCCGAAGCCCCTCCATAGCCGGTTCATCGTCTCGTCCATCCTGCGCAGTTCCCTGAATGGGCTCCACGGTTGCATGACCATCGCGGTCCTCCTTTTCCTCGGCGCTCGTGGGCGCCGTTCATATGAGTGATTGCGGCCCCCTGCCCCTTCACGGTGCGGCGGGCTGGCCTTCACCGGATACGCTACCACCATGTTGAATCTTTGTCAATAACTTTCTTGAAAGTATTTTCAATTAACTTGACATGACCCGTGTCATAGTTTATTGTCTGACGTAGAGAGATGCGTATGGCTTCCGACTACTACAAGGTCCTTGGCATCGACCGCAACGCCGCCGAGAAAGACGTCCGCGCCGCGTTCCGTAAGCTCGCGCGCAAGTACCACCCCGACGTCAACCACGGCGAGCCCAACGCCACCGAGCGCTTCAAGGAGATCAACGAGGCCCATGAGGTCCTCTCCAACCCCGAGTCCCGCCGCCTCTACGACCGCTACGGCGACGGCTGGCGCGACGCCCAGCGCGGCGGCGCCCCCTTCCAGGGCGGCCGTCGCTGGCGCACCGAGACCATCGACCCCGAGGGCTTCGAGGACTTCTTCACCAGCGGCTCTGGCGGCTTCTTCGACTCATTCTTCCGCACCGCCCGTGGCGCCCGCCAGCGGGGCCCCGGCCCCCAGCGCCCGTCCCCCATGGAGCAGCCCGTCGAGCTGACCCTGGAAGAGGCCTTCCACGGCGCCACCCGCGCCCTCCAGGTCGCCGGCCAGACGCCCTGCTCCGCCTGCAACGGCGTCGGCGTCGTCGACAGGCAGACCTGCCGCGCCTGCCTCGGCCAGGGCTTCTCCTACCAGCCCGTCCGCGGCGAGGTCTCCATCCCCGCCGGCGTTGACAACGGTTCGCGCGTCCGCGTGTCCCCCGGCGGCCAGCAGGTCGTCCTCGTCGTGACCGTCCAGCCCCACCCGCGCTTCGAGCGCCGGGGCGACGACCTCTCCACCGAGGTCACCGTCCCCCTCTACGACGCCATCCTCGGCGCCGAGGCCGTCGTGCCGACGCTCACCGGCCAGGTCGCCCTCAAGCTGCCCCCGGAGTCGCAGAACGGCCGCGTCTTCCGGCTTGGCCGCCAGGGCATGCCCAAACTCGGAAACCCCTCGGAGCGCGGCAACCTCTTCGTGACCATCAGGACGGAGCTCCCGACCGACCTCTCCGACGAGGAGCGCCGCATGTTTGAGCGGCTCAGGGAGCTTCGCGGCAACCCCGGAGGCGAATGATGACGACCGGAGAGCAGCCCGGCTGGGACGAGCCCTGCTACGTGATTAGCGTGGTCTCCCGCATGGTGGGCGTCACCGCCCAGTCCCTGCGCTACTTCGAGCGCATCGAGCTCGTCGAGCCCTCGCGCTCCGGCGGCAACATCCGTCTCTACTCCCCCCGCGACATCGAGCGCCTCCGTCGCATCAAGACCCTCGTCTACGACATGGGCGTCAACGCCGCGGGCGTCGAGGTCATCCTCCGCCTCACGGACCGCATCCAGCAGTTGGAGGGTCAGGTGGACTTCCTCCGCGATCAGCTCGACCGCCTGGCTGAGGGCGCCGCGCAGGACTCTGAAACGCAAACAATCGAGGGCACCGTCCGCGAAGGCTAGTGCATTTCGGCCCCGGAGGCATGGACATGACAATGGACCCGCAAAACTACACCCAGTCGGCCGTACAGGCCATCAGTCACTCCCAGGACCTCGTCCGGCAGTACCGCCACTCCCAGTGGGACGTGGAGCACGTCCTCCTCGCCCTGCTCGATCAGCAGGACGGCGTCCCCGCGCAGGTCCTCCGCGAGATCGGCGTCGACCCCGCAGCCCTCCGCGCCGACGTCGCCTCTTCCCTCCAGCGCTCCCCCAGGCTCGAGTACGAGTCGCAGCAGATCTTCCCCACGCCCCGCGTCCAGCGCGTCATGCGCGACGCCGCCTCCGAGGCCGAGCGACTGCGGGACGACTTCATCGGCACCGAGCACCTCTTCATCGCCATCAGCCAGGAGCGCACCGGCGACTCGGCCGAGATCCTCCGCGCCCGGCAGGTCGACACCGAGAAGATTTATCAGGCCCTCACCACGGTCCGCGGCGCCCAGCGCGTCACCGACCCCCACGCCGAGGACCGCTACCGCTCGCTCCAGAAGTTCAGCCGCGATCTCACCCAGCTCGCCCGCGAGGGCCGTCTCGACCCCGTCGTCGCCCGCGACGAGGTCGTCCAGCAGGCCATCCAGACCCTCGCCCGCCGCACCAAGAACAACCCCGTCCTCCTCGGCGAGGCCGGCGTCGGCAAGACCGCCGTCGTCGAGGGCCTCGCCCAGGCCATCGCCGCCGGCGGAGTCCCCGACGCCATCAAGGACAGGCGCGTCCTCTGGCTCGACATGCCCGGCCTCGTCGCCGGCTCCAAGTTCCGCGGTGAGTTCGAGGAGCGCCTCAAGGCCGTCATGGACGAGGTCCTCGCGGCCAGGGGTGAGATCATTCTCTTCATTGACGAGATCCACACCGTCGTCGGCGCCGGCAACGCCGAGGGCGCCATCGACGCCTCCAACATGATGAAGCCCGCCCTCGCCCGCGGCGAGCTCCAGGTCATCGGCGCCACCACCCCCGACGAGTACCGCAAGTACATCGAGCGCGACTCCGCGCTGGAGCGCCGCTTCCGCCCCGT
>CAZCPU010000074.1:0-8518 GCA_964499855.1 uncultured Dehalococcoidia bacterium
GTGAAGGAAGCTTCAATTACAAGATCACGGGAATACTGACTGCTGTTGTGAACGGCCAGATCATCCCTAGTTGGAGTTAGTTCGTCACTTGCAGGACCGTAAAGCCAAGAAAGCTCACTTGCCCGGAATCCCAGATATTGAGTGGTTGAGCCGGAAGATTGCGAACCAATGAAATGGCCTGTGGTTACCGCAATGTCCCCGGCATGAACGGCGCCCTCCAAGTCCAAGGTGGCGACCAGTTCACCATTTAGGAAGAACCAACCCTTATCTTCAACAGCAACGACGCGCAAGTGGTTTTGTTCACCGGTGCCAGTAGCGATGCCTGCCGCCTGACCTTCGTGACGCCTTTGTTGGTTGTCGCCGGAACCGATGTCAACTGACCAATAGCCGTTGCACGAAACTCCGATGGCAACTAGAGGATTGGATGCTGCGCTTTCGCTGATCCGAAAGAGCAATCCGTGTGCCCAGGAATGTGCAGAGCAATCGTAAGGGTTGGCGAATGTTGCCTCAGCCACCAGATTTTGTATAGATACCCCGGCAGCCTTAAATGGGCGCTGGTTGCTAGTAGGTTCCAGATGCACCATTTCGCCACTCAACGGTCCAAAGTCCTGGGAGCGTACTGGCGTTGGCGTCGGCGTAGGTGTGGGAATACTCGGCAGCCCAGAAAGGGCCTCGATGACTTTATCCCGTGCCTCAGTCGTCACCCAAGAATGCCAGTCCGTGGTATTGCGGAGGAACCATGAAGCGACGTCAGAGTAATCAGCGCCAGAAACGTTCAGGTAGTTTTCAGCGGCCAACTGGTTGCCTGCGTGAAAATCCCATTTCTTCAAGAACTCAATTACATCGGGTGTTGACTGCAACAGTTCTGAGCGGACGACTATATGCACTTCTGCAGTGGGATAGTCGCAACGAAAGTCTGTAGCAAAGCAAACGTCACTGTATGGAGGTTCTTCCAGAATCTTGAAACCGCCAAACTCGGTCCGCAAGGCATGGGAGAGGACGGTGGGGCCCCAGTAATAGAAAAGCACTGGTTCCTGACGCTCGAAGGCTGCGCGGATTTGCCCGGCGAGCGCGACGTCTGATCCTGGGTTGATCAGTTGCACGTGGTCTTGTAGCCCATAAGCAGTGATCTTCTGCCGGTTTATCCCCTCGCACTCCCAACTGGGAATGCAGTTGAGCAGGCGAGCCTTTCCACCTGAGCCTGGACCGGCAAACAGTCGCTTATACTCTGGCTTCTTCAAGTCTTGCGGTGTCTGCAGACCAGGGTGAGCATCCGCTACGTATTGCGGAATGATGAAAGCGGACTGCCAGTTGTCCTCCAGACTCTTGCCGACTGATGTGACGGTGCCAGAGGCAACGGCGGCGTCATAGAACTCCTGCTGGTTCGGCAGCCATATTTCCATCGTGATATTGGTGTCGCCTCTTTGGAGGGCTTCAGCCAGCGGAAATGTGCCGCCGAACACTGAGTCCGTCTCATAGCCATAGCCCCATTCAAGGATAGCGCGGGCGATGGAATTCTGGATGAGGGCGCTAACCCAGTCCAAATCCGAGAAGACAAGCGTCGGCTTGACCGGTTCATCGGGTCTGTTGGAGACTCCGGCACGCAGCGCGGGAATGTGTAGTTGCACGGTTGCTGACGAGAGGGCAAAGTTCAGTCCTTCAAGCGGACGACCGTCAATTGAATACTCGTAACCAAAAGTCACGATGCCCAATACCTCGCCGGCCATAGAGAACATCGGTCCGCCACTGTTCCCTGGGTTTATGGCGGCGTCAGTCTGGATAAGGTGGACATCAGTGTCGGTGTCATAGCGCACCGCTGATACGATGCCGCTTGAGACAGTTGCCTCTCCTTGAAGACCTTGAGCATAGCCGATGATCACAACCTCTGTGCCTGAGGGCGGAGCGGCGGCATCAGCAAACGGCACGGCCTCAAAGGTGTCACAGCAAATCGTGAGCACGGCCAAGTCACGGACGGAGTCCACTCCCAGCAACGTCGCGCTGTACGTGCTCGAATCACGAACGGTGACGGTGATGTCGTTGGCCTCCTCAATAACGTGGTGATTGGTAGCGATGTACGCGATTTCACCATCAACCTCAAAGATGACGCCGGACCCATAGCCAAAGGAAGTTTCTATTCTTACGACGGATGCCTTCAGCCGCTGGATGGTGTCGCCTAGCGATGGAGTGGGTGTCGGTACAGGCGTTGGTGTAGGTGTAGCGGTAGAAGTTGGCACAGGTGGTGGAGTAGGTATAGGAGTTTGCGTAGAGGTGGAAGTTGGGTCAGGTGTTGTAATCGGCGCGGGCGTGGGGGCTGCTGTTGGCACTGGAACCGTAGTTGGCTCAGGAGTGGGCGTGGCGACGACAACAACTGTCTCGCGGCACGCTGCGTTGGCGAGCAGTAGACAGAATAGGGCTATGATCCAGAGCCGACTCACGGCACCTCCCGGCTGTCGAGCGTAACATTACCAGAGTGCGGAGGCTATTGCTTGGTGTCAGAGCGGCGGCTAGCGGCGGCCGAGGAGGCTGCCGGGTTGGCATTGGCGGCAGTAGTCTGTGCGGTGGTTGTTGCTGGTGATGTGGGTTAGCTTGGCGCCGCAGGCGGGGCAGGCTTCGTTGGCGCGGCCGTGGACTTTGAGGTGGTCTCGGACCTTGCGGTGGATGGCGTTGGCCATGCGCTCGCGGAGGAGGGGGACGGCTTCGGCGGGGACGCGGTAGACGGCGTGGTGGAGGGCGGCGAGCTCGGCGGGGGAGAGGGACGTTCGCTTCTTGAAGGGGTAGATGCCGGCGGCGAAGAGGACCTCGTCGGCGTAGGCGTTGCCGATGCCGGAGACGGCGCCGCCGCGGGTGAGGACGCCCTTGATCTCGCCGCGGAAGGGCTTGAGGCGGTCGGTGAAGGCCTGGAGCGAGAGGGGCTCGTCGAGGACGTCGGGGCCCTGCTCGCCGAGGCGGGCGGCCTGGGCGAGCTGCTCGGGGAGCAGGTAGTAGACCATGCCCATCTGGTCGTCGTCGGTGTAGCGGAGCTGGGAGCCGTCGGAGAGGGTGAGGGACAGGTAGGTGCGGGCGGAGACGCGCTCCGAGGCGTCGCAGTGCTGGAGGGCGCCGCTGAGCATGGGGTTGACGACGAGGGTGCGGCGGGCGCCGTCGTCGCCGCCGGAGAGCTCGATGCCGAGGAACTTGCCGCGGCGCCAGAAGGCGTCGAGGGTGCGGCCCTGGATGTCGTCGCCGAAGCGATCGAGGGGAGCGGCGAGGGAGCGGAGGACGAGGGGCCGGAGGGCCTCGGCGCGGGTCACCGAGAGCCCGGTGAGCGAGCGCTCCAGGTACTCGCGGACGACGTAGAGGTCGGGGGCTTCGGGCATATGGTTCCTCAGAGTTCCAGGCAGTTTTCCTAGAGTTGGGCGTAGTGTACTATAGGCGCGACGGAGCGAGATCGGCGGGTATAGGGGCTGTGGAGGCGCCGACGGGTTTGACTCGGCGATTGGGAACCGCCCCCCTCCACCGTCACCAGCTTGCCGGAGCGCCGTCGTAGGCACCGGCAGGACTTTCGTCGAGGAGTCCGCCACATGGCAACAATTGAAGAGCGTGTCAGTTACCTTGAAGGGACCCGTGACGTCGCGGCACTTACAGCGACAGTCGCCGATTTGCGGACAGAATTGAAGTCCGACATGGCTGCCCTCCGGACTGAGGTCAAGACGGAGATGGCTGACCTGCGGACCGAGTTCAAGACGGAGATGTCCAGCCTGCGAGCGGAACTGTTCAAGTGGCTGGTGGGCCTCCTCACCGCAACCGTTGTTGGGATTGTGATGGCCTCTGTTGGCACTATCGTGAGCATTGTCGTTGCCCTGGGAGGCTAGCCTACCATGACCACACTGCTGCCAGAGACGTCGCCGAGGGGGGTGCGGGAGCGCATCCGCTCGGGCGCGTGGACGCGGCCGACGGCGGGGTTGGCGCCGGGGCACGTGCAGGCCAACCTGGTGTCGCTGCCGCGGGAGCAGGCCTTCGACTTCCTCCTGTTCTGCCAGCGGAACCCGCGGCCGTGCCCGCTGATCGAGGTGATGGAGCCCGGCGTGGCCGAGCCCGCGCAGACGGCGCCGGGGGCGGACATCCGGACGGACGTGCCGTCGTACAACGTGTACCGCGAGGGCGTCCTCGAGGCGACGGTGCCGGACGTGGTCGACTACTGGCGCGACGACCTGGTCACGTTCCTGCTGGGGTGCAGCTTCACCTTCGAGACGGCGCTGTCGTCGGCGGGGATCCCGCTGCACCACGTCGAATCGGGGCGGAACGTGGCGATGTACAAGACCAACGTCGCGACCACGCCGGCGGGGGTGTTCGCCGGGCCGCTGGTGGTGTCCATGCGGCCGGTGCCGCGCGAGCAGGTGGTGAAGGCGGTGCAGGTGACGTCGCGCTTCCCCAACGCGCACGGGGCGCCGGTACACGTCGGCGAGCCGGAGGCGCTGGGCATCCGCGACCTGGCGTCGCCGGACTACGGCGACCCGCCGGTGATGCTGGAGGGCGAGACGCCGCTGTTCTGGGCGTGCGGGGTGACGCCGCAGGCGGTGGCCGTGGCGTCCAAGCCGCCGTTCATGATCACCCACGCGCCGGGGCACATGTTCATCACGGACCTGAGAGACGAGGACATCGCCGCGCTATGACAGCGACCATCGAGGACATCATCCTGCGGTACGACAAGCGGGGGATGACGCCGCTGCGGCCGCACCTGCCCGAGGACTACTGCACCCGGGCCGCGCGCCGCGTGCTCGACGCGGGGCCGGGGCGGGCGCTGATCGCGACGGGGTTCTACATCACGCGGGCCGGGGCGACGGAGACGGACGGGCCGCCGGGGGCGTACTTCATCGGCAAGGCGCTCGAAGCGCTGGGGCGGCCGGTGACGTTCGTGACCGACCGGCTGACGACGCCCGTCTTCGAGGGGCTCGTCGACGCGGACGACGTGGTCGACTTCCCGTTCGCGGACGCGGAGGCGAGCGAGGCGTTCGCCGTCGACCTGCTGGGGCGGCTGGAGCCGGCGGTGTGCATCGCCATCGAGCGGTGCGGGTTCACGGGGCCGGGCCGGTACCTGAACATGCGGGGGCAGGACACGTCCGAGTACCACGCCAAGCTGGACTACATCTTCATGCACCACGGGGCGACGGTGGGCATCGGCGACGGCGGGAACGAGATCGGCATGGGGAACCTGGCCGAGCACATCCCGTCGGTGGAGCAGCTGCCGAACGAGCCGTGCGTCACGACGGTGTCGGAGCTCATCATCGCGAGCGTGTCCAACTGGGGCGGGCACGGGCTGGTGGCGGCGCTGTCGCTGCTGGCGGGGCGGAACCTGCTGCCGTCGCCGGAGCAGGAGGAGGACGTGATCCGCGCGATGGTGGACCGGGGCGCCGTCGACGGGGTGGCGTCGGCGCCGGTGTACGGGGTGGACGGGTTCACGCTGCAGGAGAACCGCCGGACGCTGGAGGCGCTGCACCGGCTGCTGGCCGAGCACGGCGTGGGGGAGTAGGGCGCCAGCCCGTTCCCCCTTCGAGCGCCTCAGGACAGGCTTCGATTTCCCTCAGGGCGAACGGGGTGGACCGCATGGAGATCGGAGAGACGCTCTACGTCTCCCACAGGAAGCCCTGGCGCGCGTGGTTGGAGGCCAACTTCCAGACCGCCGGGGAGATTTGGCTGGTCTATCCCAACAAGGCGTCCGGGGAGCCGCGCATCCTCTACAACGACGCCGTGGAAGAAGCCCTGTGCTTTGGCTGGATAGACAGCATCATCAAGAAGCTGGACGACCTGCGCGCCGTTCAGCGCTTCACCCCGCGAAACCCCAGGAGCGGCTACTCGCAGCAGAACAAGGAGCGGCTGCGCTGGCTGGCCGACGAGGGCCTGCTGCACCCTTCGGTGCGGGAATCGGTCGCGGACGTGCTGGATGAGGTGTTCGTGTTTCCCGAGGACATCCTGCAGGCGATCCGGGCCAACGAACAGGCGTGGAGGCGATTTCAGGGCTTCTCCGCTGCGTACCAGAGGATTCGCGTCGCGTACATCGACATCGCCCGGGCGCGCCCGGAGGAGTTCGCGAGACGCCTCCGAAGCTTCATCAAGGCCACCGCGCAGGGCAAGCAGATTGGCTACGGCGGCATAGAGAAGTACTTCTAGGGGCTGGCCTCCAATATGCCCCTCGTCGTCCCTGCTTTGAGGGGGGCTCCACCGGCGCCCGATGCGGAACCTAATCCCCGGCGTCCGGGTCGAAGGGCTCGCCGTCCACGAGGACGTCCTTGATGACGGCGTTGCCGTTCTCATTGACCTTGACCACCACCTTCACGTCGTCTGCGTTCTCGATGATGCGGCCGGAGCCCTCGGGGACGAAGTAGGCGCCGATGCCGAAGTCGAGGTGGCCGGGGCGGTCGACGCGGCCCTTGATGAAGACCTCTGTCCGGATGTCCCTCAGCCTGAGCGAATAGCCTCCATTACGCCAGACCTCCGGCCCCTCATGCAGACCGACGTAGACCGTTTGGCCCACGTTCCAGTCCGGGAAGGCTGCGGGGATTCGCGCGATCTCGTAGTCGAGGATGGCGTAGTCGCCCTGGAGGAGGGAGCGGGGGTCGACGGGGACGGTCTGAAGCAGGACGGTCCTGCCCTCACGCAGGTCGGCGTCCCGCGCGGCGATGAAGCCGATCAGGAAGGCGAGCTGGGCGGCGACGATGACCCAGAAGGCGATGCGAGCCCATGGCTTCACGGCGCAACCTCCCGCTCGCGCATGGAGGCGAGCATGCGGCGGCGTCCGCGGTCGAGGAGGTAGCCGCCGAGCAGCAGGAGCACGCCGGCGCCGACGAAGACGAGGGCGCTGTCGAGGAGGTCGATGGAGAACTCGAAGTAGCGGGTGACGAGGTAGACGGCGATGAGGGCGAGGGAGAAGTTGACGCGGGCCTCGTGCTCCTGGAGGTAGCCGGAGGCCATCAGGCCGAGGGCCGACAGGGCGAAGAGGGCGTTGAACACGATGGGGTAGAAGGGGTCCCAGTCGACGGGGACGAGCCCGGCCGCGTGGGCGACGCCGAGGAGGACGACGATGGCGGCGACCTCGGCGAGGTCCACGAGGGGCCGGTCGCCTCGCTGGGCGCGACGCCACGCGAGCCACGCGGTCACGGCGATGGCGACGGCTGAGGCGCCGTAGGCCAGCGCCCAGTAGCCGAATCGCGCGTCGCTGATGCTCTCGACGCCGTCGAAGAGGTCGTGGAAGGTGAGCATGTAGAGGGGGAGGAAGACGGTGACCAGGCCGATGGCCTGGAAGAGGCCGCCGATGGACTCCCAGCCGTCGAGCAGACGCTTGGCCTTGCCGACGGCGAAGAGGAAGGCGCCGAGGGCGATGTAGAGGGCGGCGCCGGCGATGACTGCTTCGGAGTCTTCCACGCGGTCGAGCCAGTCCTGGAGGCGGAAGGCGACGGCGGCGAGGAAGAGGACGACGGCGAGGAACATGACGGGCCGGGAGCGGGTCACGTAGGCCAGCGGCGCGACGCCGAGGAACCAGAAGAGGGAGAGGTTGGGATCGTTCACGTCAACGTGGTAGATCTGGCCGATGAGGTGGATGCCGGCCCCGTAGATGATGCAGCCCTGCAGCACGAGGGCCACCCCGACGGCGGAGTAGCTGGTCCGCTGCCAGAGGTAGTAGCCCGCGCCGTAGGAGAGGAGCGTTCCGATGATGAGGGAGGCGAGCTTGGCGCTGCGGGAGATCTCGTCCCAGTTGGCGGCGTAGAAGGAGATGACGCCGAGGCCGATGAGGACGGCGCCGAGGATGGAGAGGGCGACGATGAGGGGCTGCTGCCTGCGGGAGGCCTCGAAGCCGGGGGCGGACTCGGGGTAGCGGGCGAGGATGGCGAGGGCCTGGTCATCGGTGATGGCGCCGTCGCGCCGCCAGGCCTCGACCTCCTGGCGGAGGCGGGCGACGAAGCGGTGGTTGTTGGCGTCGAGGGGGTTCATTGTTCTTACGGTACCGCATTGCGGGGTGGGGCGCTACGGCAGGAACAAAGGAATTGTTTCATGGTCGGCCCTAGCCGACCGGGGGGATTGTTTCCGAAACAACTCGTATCTGTGGAGAATTGTTTCAGATACGGAATTGTTTGAAATTTTTTCTTCGTTGGGCCAAGGGTTCGGACACCGCTTACCTGGTCCGGCGCGACGTGGTCTTCGTGGGGCATGGTGTCCGCCTTCTTGGAGGAGGGTAGCGCCGGGACGCGGGTGGGGCAAGGGGGTGGTGTCAGGGTGGGGGGACGTCTACAGGCGGGCTGGTTGCGAGTGGGGGACTCCCCCATCCCCGCATCAAGTACGGGGCAGGCTCTGACCTTCCCCCCTGAGGGGGGAAGGGACAGGACGCCCCCGCCCCTCTGGATACCGGCCCCGTATCGGGGTACGGGGCATGCTCCGCCGGTATGGAGGTTGGGGATGGGTGCAGAGGAATGACGCCCGCGAAAATGCAGGGTCGAGCGGGAGTGGTAGGTGGCGGGAGGCCCCACCCCTGGATACCGGCTTCCGC
>CAZCPU010000075.1:0-8471 GCA_964499855.1 uncultured Dehalococcoidia bacterium
ATCTCCTACCTGGTCGAGAACGCGCGGCCGGGCGACGAGATCACGCTGGACATCGTGCGAAACGACGGCGACAGGGAGACGCTCACGGTGACGCTTGGGACACGTCCGGAGAACTAGTGAACCCGGCACCCCTCCTCGAGGGAGGGCTGTCCCAGGGGGGCAGCCCTCCCTTGCATTTCCCGCATGGCGATACTCAAGTACACGTCCGTTCAGAGAACGGGCATTCCGGCCGCCCCTCCCCATGGCATGGAACCAAGAGGCGGCGAAACGAGTCTCTTTCTATAGGGCGCCAACAGGACGAGGGCGCCCTAGAAGACTGAATTCACCCCAAGAGGTGACAAGATGAGAGTCAAAGCCAGGACATGGCTCATCGCCTCCGCTGCGGCCGTTTTGCTGCTGGCCGTCGCAGCGTGCGGCGAGGGGGGCCCCGCCACGAACCCGGAGGCGACGGTGACCGCCGAGGTGACCTCCGGGAGGGAGCCGAACGCGTCGGTGCGGGGGACGGTGGACTACCGCGAGGACATCCCGCTGACGGCGGGCGCGCGGGTGGAGGTGGAACTGCGGGACACGTCGCTGCAGGACGCCGCGGCGCCGCTGATCGCGAAGCAGGTCATCGAGAACCCGGGGCAGGCGCCCATCGCATTCGAGGTGGAGTACAACCGGGACGACATCGACGACCGGAACATCTACTCGATCCAAGTGAGCATCATCGAGGAGGACGGGCGGCTGGCGTTCGTCAACGACACGGCAACCGAGGTCATCACCCGCGGCAACCCTGACCGCGTGGACATGCAGCTCAAGCTGGTGCAGCCGCCGCCGGATCTTGCGGCGCAGGTCGAGGGGGACCACCGCACATGGGTGGAGCGGCCGCCGGATATCATTCGCGCGGCGCACATGCAGGAGGGCAACGACCACTTCGTCCGGATCGAGTTCTACCAGTCCACGGTGGAGAACTGCGCGCGGCCGGGGAGCCAGAGCCTGGAGGTGAACGGCACGGAGATCGCGACGACGCTCACGCTGCAGCAGCCGCCGGACGTGCCGTGGGACACCGGGTGCAACGAGGCCTTCGTGGAGCTGGACGCGTACGAGACGGTCACCGCGGAGCTGAAGCCGGGCGCCGCCTACACGATCACCGTCAACGGCGAGGCGATGAGCACGTTCACCGTGCCCGACGAGCGGCTGGGGCACACCGTGATCGCGGAGTCGCCGGTGCAGCGCGTCGAGGTGACCAAGGGGGACGAGACGGGCGTGGCGCTGCGGGTGGTGTCGGGCCGGCCGTCGGGGAGCTGCACGCAGTACAACGGCTACGAGGTCACGCGCAGGAACGACAACACGATAGACGTTCGCATCACGCACCACAGCAGGGCGGACCCGAACGTCATCTGCACGATGGACTTCCCGATCGAAGAGACGATCGTGCCGCTGAGCGGCCTGGAGGCGGGCGTGGAGTACGCGGTGACGGTGAACGGGGAGCCTCTGTCGGAGTACGGCGACGCGCAGGTGGTCGTGGGGAAGTAGCGCAAAGAAACGGCGAATAGGCTACGCAAACAGGGGGAGGGGCATGAGCCCCTCCCTTTGCCGTGTCAAGCGAGCGGCTTACCCCGACCCGTCCGTTGACGTGGAGCGCGTCTCGGAGTCGTCGGCGTGGTGGAAGCGTAGCTCCGAGCGGAGCTGCTTCACCAAGTCCTCGACCTCGTTGCTGTCGGCGCTGTAGCGGTAGAGGGCGTGGCGCAGGGCCTCGAGGGCGCCCTCAAGCTCGGGCCAGACCACTTCAGTCACGCCGAGACGCTTCAGGCGCTCGCCCTCCTCGCGCTGGCGGACCAGGGTGACGGTATCGAGCTCGGGGTTGAGGGCGAGGGCGTTGTGGGTGGTGAGCCAAGTGGCGACGGGGTCGGTGACGCAGACGACGAGGAGGCGGGCGAAGCGCACGCTGGCGGCCTCGAGGACGCGCTCGTTGTGGCTGTCGCCGTGGAGTACGGTGGCGCCGCGGTCGCGCCAGTGGCGGAGGAGGTTGGGGTCGAGGTCAATGGCGACGAAGGGGACACGGTGCTCGTTGAGGACCTCGGCGACGAGAGTGCCGACGCGGCCGATGCCGCAGACGACGGCGTGGCCGCGCATGTGGTGGATGCGGGACTCGAACTCCGGGCGGCCGATGCGATAGGGGCGGAGGGAGCGATAGCGGGAGCCGGCCGTCGACAGGAGGGCGCCGCCGCCGGACATCACGCCCGGGGTGAGCGCCATCGTGATCACGGCGGAAACGATGACGAGGGAGAAGAGCTCATCGCCAACGATGCCGAGCTGCAGGGCCGTCGCCGCGAGAAGGAAGCTGAACTCGCCCACCTGCATCATACCGAAGCCCACCAGCATCGCCGTGTGCGGCAGGTAGCCGAACGAGCGGCCGATGACGGCCGTGACGACGAACTTGCCCACGAGCACCGAGGCGACGATGGCCAGCACGGGCACGGGGTCCTGCGCGATGTGGACGGGGTCCGTGAGCATTCCCAGGGACACGAAGAACATGGCGGCGAAGGTGTCGCGGAGGGGAGTGATCTCGGCGAGGGCGCGGTGGCCGAAATCGGACTCGCTGAGGAGGACGCCGGCCACGAAGGCGCCGAGGGCGGCGGAGAGGCCGGCGGCGCTGGTGAGCGCCGCGGTGGAGAAGGAGATGGCGACGAGGGAGAGGATGAAGATCTCGCGGGAACCGAGCAGGGTGACGCGGTGGAGGAGCCACGTGAGCACGCGGCCGCCGAGGAGGGCCATGCCGCCAAGGACGGCGGCGGCCTTGAGCAGACCGACGGCGAGCTCGGTGAGGAGGCCGCCGCCCTCGCCGCCGAGGGCGGGCAGGATGGCGATCATGGGGATGAAGGCGAGGTCCTGCACGAGCAGCATGCCGGTGAGAATGCGGCCGTGGAGGCTGAGGAGCTCGCCGCGGTCGTTGAGGGACTTGAGGACGACCATGGTGCTGCTTAGGGAGACCGCGAAGGCGAGGGTCAGAGCGCTGGCGGTCTCGAGGTCGAGGAGGAGAGCGACGCCGTAGCCGATGGCGCCCATGCAGGCGACCTGCGCGAGGGTGCCGAAGATGGCGATGTTGCGCAGCTTGACGACGTCGCGGAAGGAGACCTCGACGCCCACGGCGAAGAGCAGGAGGATGACGCCGAACTCGGCGAGGGACTCCACGGTCTGCTGGTTGCCGATGACCTCGAGGACGTGGGGTCCGATGATCATGCCGGCGGCGAGGTAGCCGACGATGACGGGCAACCGCAGCAGCCGCGCCGCCAGCGACCCGGCGAATGCGGCTGCAAAAATGATGACGATGTCCCAGAAAAGGGAAAGCTCGTGGGGCATGCGGTTGTCCTTCCGGCCGGAGGATGCAAGGCCGAGCCTTCGCAGGGGCGCGCGTGGAAGGGTCACATGGTAGAGGACGGACGAGGGGCGGGCAAGGAAGGACGGCACCGGGCGCGGGGGTGCGCCTCGACGGCGCGCTGGGCGGCTAGCCGGCCCGGGCGGCGCGAATGCGGTCGAGGCGGCCGCGGACGCCGGTCTCGGGCATGAGGACGCCGTTGACGAAGAGGGTGATGTTGAGGGGCGCGACGATCATGAGACCAATGAAGAGGGAACCGGTCGCCTCCTGCATCAGGCCCACGAAAAGGGGGCCCCACATGGCGCTGAAGGGGAAGAGGGTGCGCATGAGGCCCTGGGCCACGGCGACCTCGCGGTGAGGCAGGCGCATATCCATGGGGATGGTGAAGATGACGGGGGGGACGGCCATGGCGGCAACGCCCGCGGAGAAGAGGCAGAGGGTCGCGACGGGGAGGCTGCTCGCCTGCAGGAGGAGGATGTAGCTGGCAGGCAGGACGAGGCCGGGGACCCAAATGAAGGGCTTCCTTCGTCCGGCCCACTGGGACAGCGGGCCAGACGCGAGGGTGCCCACGATGCCGCCGACCGGGAAGGCGCTCATCAGGAGGCCGGCCGTTTCGAGCGAAATCCCGAGCTTGTCGATGGAGTAGGTGGGGTAGAAGGTGAGGAAGGAGCCAAAGCAGATGGCCACGCCGATCTGGGCGCTCGCGACGATCCAGAGGGCCTTGTGGCGCCGGAGGACGCCGGCGGGGTTGCCCACCTGCGGGGGAGGGGGCCCCGTACCCTCACCGGAACGGCTTTCGCGGCCGAGGAATACCCAGGACATGGTGACGAGCAGCAGGAGTGCGGCGCACAGGAAATAGTAGCCTCGCCAGCCACCCAGCAGGAGGATAAGGGCGGGGGCAGCCGCCAGCGAGAGGGTCTGGCCTATGGACCGGTTGCCAAAATCGAGGCTGTTGATGGCGGCGTAGAGCCTGGGGCGGAACCACTGCTGAATGAACATGACCTGAATCTGGATGCGCGCCGCGGCCAGCATGACGAAGAGGAGCCGGCCCAGCATGAGCAGGAGCGGGCCGGGGGCGAGGGCCTGAATGATGGTCGAGGCGGCCATGCCGAGGCATGCGAGGAGGGTGACGAGCTTGGGGCTGTAGCGCGTGAGCCAGATGCTGGCGGGCAGGGCCATGAGGCCGAAGCCCATAAAGCCGACGGTGCCGAGCAGGCCGGCTTGCGTCGGCGTCAGGCTGAGCTCGTCCATCCAGAGGGGGACCATGACGCCGAGGGAGAAAAAGACGAGGTTGTTGACCTGGTCCATGGCCCACAGGTGGGGCATGACGATCCACGCGTAGGGAGGCTGACCGGCGTAGCGACCGGAGGAAGGCGAAGTGCTCACGTGAGGGGGCCTTGTCGGCGAAAGCGCTGCATTGCCTTCCATTGTACGACAGGGAGGGATTGAGCATCGGGGGGCCGCCGACATGGGCATAAGCGAGTGCGCATGAACGCCCAAAAGCGGCCTCAGCACGGGAGGACAAACGGACATTGCGGCTGGCAAGGGCTGATACATTATATTCGTTCAATTGAATGCAATACATGGATTAGCATGGGATACGCGAATGAAAAATTGGTCAGGAATCACACCAAATCGGGCGGCAATTGCGCAAACGCGCCATGCGTAAGGAAGACGAATTACGACTTTCGGAAGGATTGTGAGACGCTTGCGCTGGGACGCAACGAATTTCGGCGGCCCGATGGTTTGACAGAGCTCCGGCCGATTGCCTAGGATGCGCCCGACACCGGAAGGCACGAGCGACGGCCGAGTTGCGGCCCTCGGTTCCGGTCAAAGGCAAGCAGCTATGCAAAGAGCAAAGGCACCCTACCAAGATCGATGGATCACGCCGGGTCAGGCGCTCGCCGACCTGGGCTTGCTCAACTACGTCCCCTGACGCCACGCACATCGGCCTTCCCGGATACCCAAATTGCCCAACCATCAGGAGGATGCTGTGCGTATTGTCATGAAGTCCAAGATCCATCGCGGTTACGTGACCAGCACGGGGCTCGACTACATCGGCAGCGTGGAGATTGACCGCGCGCTGATGGAGAAGTGCGACCTGTGGGAGTACGAGCAAGTCGTCATCTGCAACGCCAACAACGGCAACCGGTGGGAGACCTACGTACTGCCAGCGGAGTACGGCTCGGGCACCATCGCGGTGCAGGGACCGGGGGCGCGGCTGTGCGAGCCGGGCGACGTCGTCGTCATCCTGGCGTACGAGGTCACGGACGAGCCCATCGAGCCGCGGCAAATCCTGGTCGACGAGAACAACCACTTTGTCGACTACCTCAGGACGAAATATGAGCAGCCGGTATAGCGAGGCTGAAACCGAGCGGTTCTACGACGAAGAAGACGCCATCTACCGCTCGTTCTGGGACGCGGAGGGGAGCCTGCACTGGGGCTACTTCGACGAGACGACGGGCGGCGACTTCATGCGGGCCTCGGCGCGGCTGGACGAGGTCATGGCGGCGAAGGGCCGCATCGACGCGTCGTCCCACGTGCTCGACCTCGGCTGCGGGAACGGGAACACGTCGCTGTGGCTGGCGAAGGCCTACGGGTGCCGGGTCACGGGGATCGACCTGAGCAGCGTGCGCGTTAACAACGCGGTGGAGCTGGCGCTGCGGGAGCCGGAGGAGGTGCAGCGGCTGCTGCGCTTCGAACACGGCTCGGCGACGGAGCTGCCCTTCGCGGACGGCGAGTTCACGCACGTCTGGAGCCAGGCGACGATGTACCATGTGCCCGACAAGGAGACGGCGCTACAAGAGAGCCGCCGCGTGCTCAAGACGGGCGGACTGCTGGTGCTGGACGACCTGCTGAAGCCCAAGCCCGTGGTGAGCGAGCAATCACGCCAGTACGTGTACGACCGGCTGCTCTTCGACACGCCGTTCAGCTTCACGGGCTACCAGGACTACCTGCGCTCGATCGGCTTCTCCATCCTTGAGGCGGAGGACCTATCGGGTTACCTGCGGCTGAGCTACCAGCACCTGGGCGCCAAGGCCCACGAGCATGCCCGGGGCGAGCTCGAGGAGAAGCTGACGGCGCTGCACTTCGCGTACGGGAAGATGGTGGAGGCAGTGGAGCGCGAGGAGCTCGGCTGGGGACTATACATCGCGCAGGCAAGCCAGACCGCATGAGGGAGCGCCAACAAGACGAAATCGAAACTCCGGGGGTGGACCGTGACTGAACAGAACCGGGTGCAGTGGGTGTACTCGTCCAAGGACCTGAACGAGCTGCAGGAACGCTACGACCAGTGGGCAACGGACTACGACTCGGACCTGGAGAAGGACTTCGGGTGGTACGGGCCGGCGCTGGCGGCGGGGGTGTTCGAGAAGTACGTCCCGACGAGCGCGCGGGTCCTCGACGCGGGGGCTGGCACGGGGCTGGTGGGGAAAGCGCTGAAGCAGAAGGGCTACGGGACCATCGTGGCGATGGACCTGTCCGAGGGAATGCTGGAGGAGGCCCGGAAGACGGGGGCATACGAGAGCTACGACCAGATGGTCATGGGCGAAACGCTGGGCTACGAGACGAACAGCTTCGACGCGGCCATATGCGTGGGGGTGTTCACGGTCGGGCACGTGCCGGCGAACGGGCTCGACGACCTGGTGCGGGTGGTCAAGCCGGGCGGGCACATCGTCTACTCGCTGCGGCCGGACGTGTACGAGGCCAACGGCTTCCGGGAGAAGCATGCGGAGTTCGAGGCCGCGGGCAAGGCGGCCATCGTGGAGGCGACGGAGCCGGAGCACGTGCTGCCGGTGGGCGAGCCGGAGGTGGAGCACCAGGTGTGGGTGCTCCGGGTCAGCTAGGAAGCTGGAGGGGGAGGCAGGCATGACTGAGCAGAACCGGGTGCAGTGGGTGTACTCATCAAAGGACAATGCCGAGCTGGAGGCCCGCTATGACGAGTGGGCGTCGGAGTACGACGCCGATGTCATCGACGAGTTTGGCTACTTTGGGCCGCAGCGGGGCGCGGACATCTTCGAGCGCTTCGTGTCGGCAAGCGCGCGGGTCCTCGACGCCGGGGCGGGCACAGGGTTGGTGGGCTCGGCGCTGAAGGCGAAGGGCTACGGCTCGATCACCGCGATGGACCTGTCCAACGGGATGCTGGAAGAGGCGAAAAAGACCGGCGCATACGAGGGCTTCGACCGGATGGTGCTGGGCGAGACGCTGGGGTACGAGACCGCCAGCTTTGACGCGACGATAAGCATCGGGACGTTCTCGCTGGGGCACGCGCCGGCGAGCGGGCTCGACGAGCTGGTGCGGGTGACCAAGCCAGGCGGCCACATCGTGTACTCGGTGCGGGCCGACGTGTACGTCGAGAACGGGTTCCAAGCGAAGCACGAGGAGCTGGTCGCGACGGGGAAGATCACCGTCGTCGAGGGCACCACCCCGGAGCACCTGCTGCCCAAGGGCGAGCCGGAGCTGCAGCACCAGTTCTGGGTGCTCAGGGTCAACTAGGGACTGCAGGACAATCGGACAGCAACGAAAGAGGCCCGGCCATAGCACGGGCCTTTTTTCATGGATACGGCCCCTTGTCGTACGTGGCGGGGGCTGGTACTTTGCCGAAACGCCCCGCAGCCGCAATCCGAGAGGGTCTGGCGCGCGGGCAGTCACCGCCTGCCGGCGGAACGGGGGAGATGCGACTCGCCCCACGGCGAGTGCGGGGCGGGCGGACATCGCAAGGAGGCAGCAATGGGCAGGAGGCAGACCATCCACATACCGGGCGTGGCACACAGTGCGCCGATCCCCTTCGGCGCGCGGGTGGGCAACATCGTGTACAGCTCGGGGATCCAGGGGATCAACGCGGACAACGGCGAGCTGAGCGAGGACGTGAACGAGCAGGCGCGGCAGTGCTTCCGCAACCTTCGGACGTTCCTGGAGCACGCGGGTGCGACGACGGACGACGTGGTGCGGATCACGTGCTACCTGCAGGACCTGGCGGACCGGCCGTCGATCAACGGGCCGTGGCTGGAGATGTTCCCGGACGAGGATGACCGGCCGGCGCGGCACACGAGCCAGTACAACCCGCCGCCAGGGGGCATGAAGGTGCAGATCGAGGTCATTGCGGTGGTGG
>CAZCPU010000076.1:0-6436 GCA_964499855.1 uncultured Dehalococcoidia bacterium
CCGCCAGCGTCATGGCCCCATACAACGAAGGGTCCCGCCGCCCCAGCATATTGATGTTCGGCCCATTCACCAGGAGAACCCGCAAAACCCACCTCAAACAACAGAAGCCAACGCCCCCAGTCTACCTGAGCCACCCCCCACCCGCCAACCTGCGCAGACACAAGCAAGCCCCCACCCCATCATCACCTCCACCCACCCCCGCCACCTCCATCCCGGCGAAGGCATGCCCCGTACCCCGATACGGGGCCGGTATCCAGGGGTGGGGAGCCATCCACTACTAACCCTGCCGATTCCTCCCCTATCCCTCCGTGTCACTCCTGCGAAGGCAGAGCCTGCCCCCGCGAAGGCGGGGGAATCCAGAGGGGAGGGGGGAAGGGGTTCCTAGACACCGAAATCGCCATCCTTAGCAGCGGGACAAAGCTACGCGGGGATGACGAAAGCGGAGGGGCTACTCTGCATACATCTCGGCGATGATGCGCCGCAACGTAGCCGCGTCGCCCGGAGTGAGGCGGTCGATACGCTGGCCGAGCCGGCGCTTGCTTATGGCGCGGATCTGGTCGACGGCAATCTCGGCGTCCTGTTGGCCGCATCGCACCTGCAGGCGGCCGCGCCAATGCGGGTGCAGACTGGACGTCAGCGGACACACGACGATGGTGTCCAAGTATCGGTTCATTTCATCCCGGCTGACCACCACAACCGGCCGGGTTTTGCGGATTTCACTGCCAACGGTGGGATCGAGGTCCGCAACGTAGATAGCATAGCGCCGGGGGAAAGCCGCCATCAGTCGAGCCCGTCAGCCGAGGCGACATCGAAGTCGCTCCAGTCCTCCGATTCCGCAGCCATCTCTTGGTAGGTGGCTTCCCAGGACAGAGTGCGCGTGTCCTTGCCCCGCAAAACTACGCCCTCCGCCAACTCTTCTAGCACCAGGCGCCCGCTCCATCCATACTTGTCCAGCAGTGCCTTCGGAATGCGGATGCCCTGGGAGTTGCCGATGGGAATGAGCTTAACTTCCCTTGAGGGCAGCGATTCAGCCATCGTCTTCACCTCTATCGAGCACGCCAATTGAGTAGTTACAGTAATTATCGGTTCGCACGAGTGCGCGGTCAATCCCCACCCCAACCCTGCCACCACCCCCTCGCGCGAAGACCGTCCCCCTCGCTACCATCTCCCCATGCCCGACGCGCATCCCCCCCCAACCACCCCGACGACGCGCACAACACACCCGCAAAGCACATACGGCGTGGGCCAAACATGCTCATGACCCAACAGATAGGAAACCCACTCGTATCGGAAAAACGAGTCGTATCTGAAAAGGAGGTTTTTGTAGGAGACTCGTTTTCCAAAAAACGTTCGGGACGAATCGAATCGAATCGAATCCGCCGCAACACCCGTCCGCCCAGGGCCAGTCCTGAGGCTCTCAAAGGGCCTGTCCTGAGGCTCTCGAAGGGCCCGTCCTGAGGCTCTCGAAGGGCCCGTCCTGAGGCTCTCGTAGGGCCCCCGCGGCCCCCTAGAACGACGACTCCATCATCCCCACCGGCACCTCGATCAGCGTCGGCGCCTCAACCGCCAGCGACTCCCGGATCGCCGCCTCCAGTGCGTCGGCCCCCTCCACCCGTAGCCCCCGCGCCCCAAAGGACTCCGCCATCTTCACGAAGTCCGGGTTGTGCAGCTCCGCCCCGTAAGGGTGGTCGTTGAACCGCCGCACCTGCTCCCGAAGCACGTTCCCGTACGCGTTGTCGTTGAACAGCACCGTCACCGTGTTGATCCCGTACTGCACCGCCGTCGCCAGTTCCTGCACGTTATACATAAACCCGCCGTCCCCCGTCACGCACACCACGGGCGTGTCCGGCCGCGCCACCTTCGCCCCCAGCGCCGTCGGGAACGCGAACCCCAGGTTCCCCGAGTACGACGACGTGATGTACGTCCCCGGCTTGTACACCGGGAAGTACGCCCGGCTGAAGTACCCGATCTGCGTCATCCCGGACACAAAGATCCCGTCCTCCGGCAGCGCGTTCCGGATCGCCCGCATGTACGATCCCTGCGGCTCCATCAGGTTCGCCGGGTCGTACCGCCGCTCCCGGAACGCCTCGAACTCCGCCTGCCGGCTCGCGCTCGGCCCCGCCAGCCCCGTCACCGCCTCGTGCAGCCGCTCCAGCGACACCGCCGCGTCCCCCACCACCGGCAGCGTGTCCTTCCAGTTCCGCCCGATCTCCTCCGCGTCCACGTCGATCTGCACGACCCGGTGCCCCTCCGGCAGGTTCGCCGTTGCGAGCCGCGTCCCCACCGCCAGCACGACCGGGTGGTCGGCCACCACCCGCTGCATCGCCTCCTCCCGCCCCCGCGGCGACCCCAGCGACAGGTAGTGCCGGTCGGAGATGGCCCCCTTCCCCTCCCCCGTCGTCAGCACCGGCGCCTGCAGCCGCTCCGCCAGCCGCGTCAGCGCCTCGGACGCCCCCTCCGAGTTCGCTCCGCCGCCAGCCCAGATCAGCACCTTCCCGTCGTTCTCCGCCAGCAGCCGCGCCGCCTCAGCGATCGAGTCCGCCGGCGGCTCCGTCCGGGCGTAGATCGCGGGCTCCAGAAGGTCCACCTCCAGCGCCTCCGCCAGCGTGTCCGGCGGTATCTCGATCTCCACCGGCCGCGGCCGCCCCGTGTTCAGCTGCCGGAACGCCTCGTGTACCGCCCCCGGCACCTCGTCCGCGTTCAACACCCGCGCCGCCCACTTGGTCACCGCCTTCACGGCCTCCAGTTGGTCGTCGATCTCGTGCAGCATCCCCCGGTTCACCCCGATGAGGTCCCGCGGGATCTGCCCCGCCACCAGCAGCACCGGCGACGACGCCGAGTACGCCGTCGACAGCCCCGACGTCGCGTTCAGCACCCCCGGCCCCGGCACCACCATCGCCGTCCCGATGCCGCCGCCCGCCCGCGCGTACCCGTCCGCCATGAACGTCGTCGCCTGCTCGTTCCGAGTGCTGATCCACCGTATCCCCGGCTCGTCGAAGAGCGCGTCGGTGGCGTAGTACAGCTGCGCCCCCGGCAGCCCGAAGATGACGCGCACCCCCTCCCGGTACAGCGACTTCGCCAGTGCCTGCCCGCCCGTCATCTCAGCCATGCCCCGCCTCCAGATCCGTAGTGTTGTGGTCGTGGGCGCAAGCTATGGCAGCAAGGGCGGGAGTGTCAAGCGAGGAGGAGGGGCTAAGCCTGACCGGACGGTACGGAGACCCACGCTAGCCCATCCACATAGCCAAAGTGCCGGTCGGCCGAGACCAGGTCGGCTCCGGTCTCCATCGCATGGGCCGCAATCCAGATGTCGTTCGTCGGAATGGGCCTGCCTTTGGCCCTGAGCGCGGCGGCGATGACGCCGTAGTGTTCGGCAGTGACATGGCCAATATGCAGGAAGGTCACAAAAGCACGGTCGAGAAATGAACGTAATTCTGCGACGTTCCGCTCGTATCGCTGCCCCCGGTGAAAGCCGAACAGCAACTCACCGACCACAATGGCCGACAGCAAGACCTCATCTGCTCCGTGGACGATTTCTGCTACGGTAGGATCGTCCTGCAAAAACGCGGAATAGGCGTTGGTGTCCAACAGCACCTTCACCGCCACATCTCTTCGTCGATAACCTCAAAAGCCTCCTCAATCACCGCGTTGAACGCATCCGCTTCTTCTTTGGTCCAGGCGCCGCGCAGGTCATCCAACGCATTTCCAACAGGGCCGCCTCGCGCCTTACCGTCGACCTTGCCGTCGATAAGTCCCGCGCCCTTGCGCATGAGCTTCACTGCGGCCTTGCTCAGCGAAATGCCCTCCCGCTCCGCCAGTTGGCTCAGGCTGGCGATGAGTGCGTCGTCAAAGCCCCGTACAGTCAGTTGGTTCATGGTGGGCCTCCGAATACCGCAATTCGCGGTTCTGTATCTGCATAGTACGGGGTCTAAACACGAGCTTCAATCCCCCATCCTTGACACCCCTTCCCGCCCCTACGGACAATGCGGGCACTCACCAAATCCCGACGCCCAGGGGGTGCCCGTGCCCGGTAAGTTCCGTGACCTCCGCGAGTACATCGCCTTCCTCGAGGCCCGTGGCGACCTGCGCCGCGTCTCGACGCCCGTCAGCCCCCGCCTCGAGATCACCGAGATCGCCGACCGTCTCGTCAAGTCCGGCGGCCCCGCCGTCCTCTTCGAGAACGTCGAGGGCCACGACATGCCCCTCCTCATCAACGCCTTCGGCGCCATCCCCCGCGTCGCGTCCGCCCTCGGCGTCCAGCGCCTCGACGATCTGACGGACCGCGTCCGCGGGCTCCTCGGCATGGTGAAGGAGCCGCACCAGGGGCTCTTCGCCAAGCTCAAGGCCCTCGGCCAGCTTGCGCAGATCGCCTCGTACCAGCCGAAGACCGTCCGCTCCGCCCCCTGCCAGGAGGTCTTCATCCCCGCCGAAGACGTCGACCTGTCGACCCTCCCCGTCCTCACCTGCTGGCCCGGCGACGCTGGCCCCTTCATCACCCTCCCCCTCGTCGTCAGCCGCGACCCCGTCACCGGCGTCCGCAACATCGGCATCTACCGCATGCAGGTCTATGACCGCAACACCACGGGCATGCACTGGCAGACCCACAAGATAGGCGCCCACCACCAGCGCCTCGCTCGAGAGGGCGGCATGGAGCGCATGGACGTCGCCGTCGCCCTCGGCGGCGACCCCGCCACCATCTGGGCCGGCTCCGCGCCCCTGCCGCCAGACCTCGACGAGTACCTCCTCGCCGGCTTCATTCGCGGCGAGGGCATCGAGCTCGTCAAGTGCAAGACCGTCGACCTCGAGGTCCCCGCACACGCCGAGATCGTCCTCGAGGGCTACGTCGACCCGGCGGAGAGCCGTCCCGAGGGGCCCTTCGGCGACCATACCGGCTACTACTCCCCCGCCGAGGACTACCCCGTCTTCCACGTCACCGCCATGACCCGCCGCCGCGACCCCATCTACCCCACCTCCATGGTGGGCCGCCCGCCCACGGAGGACTTCTTCTTCGGCAAGGCCACCGAGCGCCTCTTCCTGCCCGCCATCCAGATGGTCCTGCCGGAGATCGTGGACATCAACATGCCCGCAGAGGGCATCTTCCACAATCTCATCATCGTGTCCATCAAGAAGTCCTACCGCGGCCAGGCCCAGAAGGTGGCCAACGGCATGTGGGGTCTCGGCCTGCTGGCCCTAGCCAAGACCATCGTCCTCGTCGACGCCGACGTGAACGTGCAGGACCTCTCCGAGGTCACGTGGCGCGTCACCGCCAACCTCGACCCCCAGCAGGACGTCTTCTTTGCCAGCGGCCCCGTCGACGACCTCGACCACGCGTCGAGCACCCCGCGCGTCGGCAGCAAGGTCGGTATCGACGCCACCGCCAAGGGCCGCCTCGACGGCCGCGAGCGCCCCTGGCCCGACGACATCGTCATGTCCGATGAGGTCAAGGCCCTCGTCGACCGCAAGTGGGAGCAATACGGCATATAATTGAACAAGGCCCCCGTTCGCCCTGAGCCTGTCCTGAGGCTCTCGAAGGGCCTGTCGAAGGGTGAACTCCATTACCGAGGCATCATCGAGGTGACCGGCAAGCGCAATGCAAGATGTAGCCCACAACAACATCGGCCCCCTCAAGAAGCTCAACTACGTCCTCGCGGCCGTGAAGTTCGAGCAGAGCCTCTTCGCCCTGCCCTTCGCCTACATCGGCATGCTCCTCGCCGCCGACGGCCTGCCCGAGCTCCAACCGTTCATCTGGGTCACCCTCGCCATGGTCGGCGCCCGCAACGCCGGCATGGCCGTCAACCGCGTCTTCGACCGCAGCATCGACGCCGTCAACCCCCGCACCGCCGACCGCCACCTGCCGCAGGGGCTCCTGCAGCCCTGGGAGCTCTCGACGCTGGCCGTCGCCGGACTTGCCCTCTACTTCGTCGCCGCTTGGCAGCTCAACCCGCTCGCCCTCGCCCTCTCCCCCATCGGCGCCCTCTTCGTCGTCGGCTACTCGACGGTCAAGCGCTTCTCGTGGCTGACCCACTTCACCCTCGGCATGACCCTCGCCATCGCCCCCGCCGGCGGCTGGGTCGGCGTCACCGGCGAGCTCGCATGGGAAGCCGTCCTCCTCTACGCCGTCGTCGCGACGTTCGCCACCGGCTTCGACATCTTCAACACCGTCGGCGACATGGACTTCGACCGCGCCCACGGCATCAAGGCGCTGCCCGCCCGTTTCGGCATCCACACCGCCTTCTGGGTCTCCCGCGCCATGCACGTCCTGACCGCTGCCGCCCTGCTGGCCCTCGGTCTCTGGCTGGACCTCGCCTGGCCCTACTTCATCGGCTGGGCCATCGCCGCCGTGCTCCTCGTCTACGAGCACCGCATCCTCAAGCCGGACGATATGTCGCGCGTCCGCTTCGCCTTCACGTGGGTCAACGCCTCCATCAGCGTCGCCGTG
>CAZCPU010000076.1:6536-8400 GCA_964499855.1 uncultured Dehalococcoidia bacterium
TTCACCGAGTACGCCATCGGCGACCTCCGCGCGCCCATCGCCAGCGGCTCCTACCCCACCCGCGGCATGGCCGTCATCCCCTGCAGCATGAACAGCCTCTCCGCCATCGCCCACGGCCGCTCCGACAACCTCCTCCTCCGCGCCGCCGACGTCTGCCTGAAGGAGCGCCGCACCCTAGTCATCACCCCCCGCGAGACGCCCCTCCACTCCGGCCACCTCGAGAACATGCTCCGCGCGAGCCAGCTCGGCGCCGTCGTCCTGCCGCCGGAGCCCCCCTTCTACCTCCGCCCGCACACCGTCGCCGAGGTGGTCGACTTCGTCGTCGACCGCGTCCTCGTGGCCCTCGGCGTCGAGGATGCGCTGGAGGACGAGCACCAGTACCGCCCCGACCGTGACCGCGACCGCGAGGCCTAGCCCATGTCCACCTTCCCCTGCCGCGTCACCGTCTCCTCCCCCGACTGGCACGACCAGCGCGACATCCGCGCCACCGTCAACATCGACCTCGCCTTCTCCATGCTCCCCGGCGCCGTCCTCCGCGGCCTCGGCCTCGCGCCCGACAGGCAGGCCCACTTCACCCTCCCCGGCGGTCGCCGCGAGCTCCTCGAAATCGGCGACGTCCGCATCACCGTCGAGGGCTCCTCCGCAGTGACGCCCGTCGTATTCGGCCCGGACGGCGCCGAGCCCCTCCTCGGCCGCGTCGCCCTCGCCTCCCTCCAGCTCAAGGCCGACCCCACCACGCGGCGCCTCCACCCCACCCACGGCTGGATGCCCACCCGCCGTCCCATCCCCCCTCGCTCAGGTTGACAACGCAATTCCCGCCTAGCTATGCTACCGCCCGAAGCGAGGTGCCCTTGGGCGTCGTGTGGGCATGACTCCCGGCGGCCGCGCAAATCGACTGGAGGACAACCATGATTCTTATCACCGGCGGCATGGGGTTCATCGGCCTGCACACCGCTCGAGCCATGCTCGACGCGGGTGAGGAAGAAGTGGCCATCACCTACTACCAGACCTGGCGTGAGCCCAGCTTCATCAAGGACGACTACGGCAGCCGCGTCCACGTCGAGAAGGTCGACGTCACCGACCGCGAGGGCCTCCTCGCTCTCGGAGAGAAGCACAACATCACCAGCATTTGCCACCTCGCCGTCACCGGCCTCGGCGCCTACGACGCCATCGGCGACATGCGCGTCAACCTGAACGGCCTTATGAACGTCATGGAGGCCGGCGTCCAGTGGGGCGTCTCCCGCGTCTCCCTCGCCAGCTCCATCGCCATCTACTCCAGCGTCGCCGAGGGCCCATTCAGGGAGGACATCCCTCTCCCCATCTACGGCACCGGCAACCCGACGGAGACCTACAAGAAGACCTTTGAGATCGTCGGCGGCCACGTCGGCGTCCGCTCCGGCATAGAGGTCGTCAACCTGCGCATCGGCGGCATCTGGGGCCCCCTCTACCACTCGATGGCCAACCTGCCCAGCCGCCTCGTCCACGCCGCCGTGAAGGGCGAGGAGCCGAACCTCGCCGCCGGCCGTGGCGGCGTCCCCTTCGCCGAGGACGAGGCCGACTTCTGCTACGTCAAGGACTGCGGCCTCGGCATCTCCATGGTGCACCGCGCCGAGAACCTGCCCCACAAGACCTACAACATCAGCAGCGGCCGCAGCCACCGCAACCAGGACCTCGTCGACGGCATCAAGGAGGTCATCCCCGACGCCAAGATCGAGCTCCAGCCCGGAAACGGCCCCAACGCCCGCAAGGACCCCTACGGCGACCCGTCGCAAATCCGCGAGGACGTCGGCTACGAGCCCCAGTTCACCCTCTACTCCGGCATCGCCGACTACATCGGCTGGCTCCGCGCCGGCAACGAGCGCTA
>CAZCPU010000077.1:0-8394 GCA_964499855.1 uncultured Dehalococcoidia bacterium
CCGCTACCCTCCCCCCATGAGCCGCGCACGCAAGACCGCCCCAGCCGGGCATCAACCCGCTCGAGACGACAAGCCGCGGCACGTACGCATGGGGAGAGAGCAAAAACCGGTGAAACCCATCCAGATACAAAACCCGCTCGTATCGTCAAAACGAGTCCTATCTGAAAAGGCCACTTTCGTAGTGGACTCGTTTCCCCAAATTGCATCGGGACGAAACGAATCGAATCGAATGGGCCCGCCGCCGGGGAGGCGGGCCTGCTTGCGCCCGCGTGCCCGCCGTCTCTGCCGTCGCCCGCGACACGTTGTTGACGCCCTTGCTCCCGTCCAGCCGAGTGAACAGCCGAGACCGCTGCGCCGCGCCCGTCGTGTACAGCGTCGGCGTGACGGCCGCCGCGCCGTCCCCCGCTTCCGCCGTCATCGCACCCCGCACCAGTTGAGACCGGCGTCGCCGATGCTACACTTTGGGGGGCGGCCGCAGGACCGCGAGGGCGACGCCCGGCTCTTCGCGGCGGCCGCGCGCCGCGGCGTCGAGCGGGGCCTGCAGCCCAGCATCGCCGTCGACGCGAGTCCCGGGTTGTTCTTCTGGCGACTGCCGCCGCCGGACCATCGTTCGCTTCTTCAGGGTTCGTGGTGTGTAGGGAACGGGAGAAATGCAGCCGGACTCAGACCTAAGGCGGCAGGCAGCCCTCGAGAATCAGGACGGCCCGGATGAGCGGAGGGACGCCCTCATCGTCGCCGTTTTCGGGCGGCTCGCGGGTGGCGCGAGCCGCGAGAGCATCGTCGACGAGCTGACGGCGGGGGGAATGCCTCGGGGCGAAGCCATGGAGATCGTCCACGGCGTCGCCGCGAAGCGCCGGAATGCCCGGCGCCGGGGCGCCAACGGCCTGCTGCTCTGGGGTTTCATGATGTACGCCATCACCGGCGCGGTCATGCTCTACCTCTTCCGAATCATCGGCCCGGACGCCCACAACATTGCCGTCTGGCTCACCCTGGCCGCCGGCGCGCTGCTCATGGCCCTCGGACTGTACCTGCGCGTCGCGGCCGCCGAAACCCCGGGCTCGCGGGCGAGACAGGCGCTCCTCTCGGCGGCTATCGCGGGGCTCGTTGGCGCGGGGAGCTGGTTTGCCTACGGCGCGGTCGTCGAGCGGGACCCGTCGGGCGCTCCATCGGACTTCGACTTGCGGTGGGAGATCAACGCCTTCGAGCGCATCGGCGCGGAGCGCACGGTGGACGTGAGCGGCGGCGTGACGAACCGACACTCGGGTTGGCGCGCGGAGGGCATAGTTCTCCGCGTCGTCTTCGTTGACGCCTTCCAACGCAACTTGTCCTACGTGGACGTCTCCACCGAACCCCCGGCGTTGGGCCCCGGCCAGCGCGCACGGTTTGACGAGCGGCTGTCCTATCCCCCCGGCGCCCAGGACTACGTCATCCAGTCCCTATGGACCTGGTCAGAGCCCTAGCCGCGGCGCCGCGCCGTCCATGGGCCCTCACCCACATTGCCCTTTCCCCGCTACACGGTTCCGTGTACCATTGGTCTTGAGACCGGGCCAATGGCCCGTTCAGGGAGGCGCCTATGCCGGCACGCATCCGCCCATCTCGCCGTCACCCAAACTACCGCGCCGAGCCGTCCATCTGGGACGCGGCGTCGGTTAGGGCCCTGCGGCTGCACCTGGGCGCGACGCAGGATGAGCTTGCGGAGGAGCTCGGCGTGCGACAGCAGACCGTTAGCGAGTGGGAGACCGGCGTCTACCGGCCCCGCGGGGCTTCCGCCAGGCTGCTCAGCAAGGTCGCCGAGCAGGCTGAGTTTGCCTACCAGGCAGGGTCGTCGTACCCAACGCCTCCGGAAAGCGACGGCCGCGATGCTGCACGTTAAGGACCGGCCGAAGCAGCAGCCGGTGCTGGAGAGGGCCCTCGCGCAGTACTGGCGCGACCACGGCTCGACGCTGCCACCGCTGGAGTGCGACGACGGCTCGCGCCTGCGCGTGCTTTACCCGGGGCGCGCCAGCGCTGCCGCCGGCCCCGACTTCCGCGACGCCGTGCTTCAGCGCGAGGGCGGCGAGGTGGTGCGCGGCGACGTCGAGCTGCACCTGCGGCGCAGCGGCTGGGAGGCCCACGGCCACCACACGGACCGGGGGTACAACGACGTCGTCCTGCACGTCGTGCTCCACGGCGGCGAAATCCCGATCACGCTCGCGTCGGGCAGGCGGGTGCCGACGGCTGCACTATTCTCCCGGACGCTGGGGAGGCGCCCGCGCCGGGGAACCCCACCCAGGCCGCTGCCGCTGGCGGCTCTGCCAACGTCCCCGTCTCGGCTTGGGCGGACGCTGGACCGGGAGGGCGACGCCCGGTTCTTCGAGAAGGTGCGGCGTTTCGCGCAAGCTCTGCGGAACGTAGCGCCTTCGGAGGCCCTATACGTCGGCCTGATGGGCGGTCTTGGCTACGGGGGGAACAGCGGCCCGATGGTGCGCCTCGCAGAGGCGATGCCGCTGCGGGCGTTGGAACGCTCGCTGCGCGGCGCATCAGCCGAGGGCCGCCGGGCGGCGCTGGCAACGGCCTTGCTCAGGGCGGGCGGGCTGGATTCTGGGGGTAGCACCCCCGCCGCGCCGGGGGTCGCGCCGGTGCTTGCGCGGGAGGAGTGGAAGCTGTTCAGGGTGCGGCCCACCAACCACCCGTCGCGGCGGCTGCACGGCATGGCTGCGCTGATTGACCGCGCCTGGGACGCGGGGCTGGCGGCGTGGACGACGGCGCTGGCGGCGACGGGGTCGGTGACGGAGGTCCGCGCGGGACTGGCGGTGGCGTCGCCCGACGGAGGCGCGGCGCTGGTCGGTGCGGACCGGGCGTCCGACCTGGCGGTGAACGTCGTGCTGCCCTTTGCCCGTGCGCTGGGAAATTTCACGCGGGACGCCGGGCTCTCGGGGGAGGCGCTGGCGCTGTACCGGGCGTGGCCGCCCCTGCAGGAAAACGCCGTAACAGCGGAGGCCGCTCGTCTCCTCTCTGGGCCCGACGGCAAGGAGCTCCGCCGCAGCGCCCGGCGACAGCAGGGTCTCATCAGGGTCTACCGCCGGCAGCTGGGAGGCGCGGCCGACGACTAGCTTTCAACGACGCGCACCTCACCGTCGTCCCCGGACTCGAGGAGGGCGGTGAAGGCGTAGCCACGGCGGCGGATCTCGTCGCTGCCGCCCTGGTGGCGATCGATGACCGTCGCGACGTGGGCTACGGTGCAGCCCTCGGCCTCGGCGGCGGCGATGGCCTGAAAGAGGGAGCCGCCCGTGCTGCAGGCGTCGTCGACGATGACGACGCTGGCGCCCGTCGCCAGCGGGCCCTCGATGAGGCGTCCGGTGCCGTGCTCCTTGGCCTCCTTTCGCACGATGAAGGCGCGCACCGGCGTGCCCGCGTGATGGCTCTCGACGGCGACACTGGCGACGATGGGGTCCGCACCCAGTGTCAGCCCGCCGATGGCCGTCGCGCCCGAGGCCTGCGCCACCTCCAGGAACTCCGCGCCCAGGAGCGCCGAGCCCTCGGCGTCCAGCGACAGGAGACGGCCGTCGAAGTAGTAGCTGCTGCGCTGGCCCGAGGTGAGGACGAAATCGCCGAAGGTCAGCGCCCCCAACTCCTTGGCAAGCTCCAGGACCCGTTGTCGGCGCTCTGTGCTCATGCATGCTCCTTGTAGAGATTGTGTAGCCTGACGTACCGCTCGACGGCCGGGGGGACCAGCCCCTCCAGCGACTTGCCCTCCGCCGCCCGGCGGCGGACCTCCGTGGCGCTGACCTCCACGTCGAGGGCAACGGGCACCGCGCGTTCCGCGGAACCGGGCGCGATGGCGTCCAGCGTTGCGAGGTCCAGCTCACCCTGTGCGGGGCGGCCCATGACGACCAGCGTGCATCGGGACAGCACCTCCGCCGGGGCGCGCCAGCGGTTCAGGTCTCGCACGGTGTCGGCGCCCACGATGAAGTGCAGTTTCGTAGCCGGCCCGTAGGACTCCTGCAATTCCGCCAGGGTCACCTCCGTGTACGTGGGGCCGGGGCGGTCGAGCTCAATCGTGGAGGCCTCGTAGTCCATGTGGCCCTCGATGGCGGCGCGCACCATGGCGAGGCGGTCTTCGCCGGAACTGACCGCCGTGCCCGCCTTTAGATACGGGTCCCCCGCCGGGATGAAGAGGATGCGGTCCAGCGAGAGCGCGGCTCGGGCGGCCTCGGCGGCGGCCAGGTGGCCGAGGTGGATGGGGTCGAAGGTTCCCCCCAGGACCCCCAGCTTCATAGTGCGTCCTCCGGTGTCCGTGGTGCGTCGGCGCCATGGTAGGGAGCGCGGGAATGGCGAGTCAAGGCGGGAGTCAAGCCGGTTGGAGCGCCTCTCCCCATGGGAAAGTCCAGTCTCCCACCTGCACTATGTCGCCGTAGCCGACGCCCGCCGCTTCCAGCGCGGCGGTGACGCCCAGCCGCCGGAACTCGCGCAGGAGCTGCCCAACCACGCGGTGATCATCGACATTGGCGAGGGTTACAAAGCGCTCCGCGGCGGGCCAGCGCACAACGAAGTTGCCCTCCTCGTCGCGTTCGACATGCCCCATGCGGCCCGGGCGCCGGCGCCGAAGCGATTGACCAGCCGACGGCGGCGGCACTTCCGGCTGGGGCGACGCCTCAAGCGCCTGCAGGACGCGGTCGAGGACGGCCTGCACGCCGTCGCCCGTCGCGGCGGACATGACTAGGGGGGTCACGCCGATGGACCGGAGCCCGGCCCTCACCTCCGTGAGCTGCGCCTGTGTCTCCTCCGTATCCGACTTGTTGATAACGACGACCTGCGGGCGTTCGGCAAGGACGGCCCCGTACTGGGCGAGCTCCTCATTCACCTGGCGGAAGTCGCCCAGCGGATCGAGGGCGCCGCCGTCGACGAGGTGAAGGAAGAGGCGGGTGCGCTCCGCGTGGCGGAGGAATTCGTGGCCGAGGCCAACGCCGAGATGGGCGCCCTCCAGGAGGCCGGGGATCTCGGCCAACACAACCGGTTTCCCACGGTTTTCCACAACCCCCAACTGTGGCTCCAGCGTGGTGAAGGGATAGGCGGCCACCCGGGGGCTGGCGGCGGTCACGCGGCCGACGAAGCTCGACTTGCCGGCGTTAGGCACGCCGATGACGCCGACATCGGCAATCAGCTTCACCTCCAGGCGCACGAAGCAGGCCTCACCGGGCTCGCCGGCCTCACGGAGAAGGGGCTCCTGGTTCGTCGGGGTGACGAAGCGAGCATTGCCGCGGCCGCCACTGCCGCCCTGCGCCACTAGCGCCTCTTGCCCATCCCGCACGAGGTCGACGGGGCCTTCCTCCGCGCCATCGCGGTTTAGCCGGGCGACGGTCCCTACGGGCACGGGGATGCGGATGTCGCCGCCGCTCTTGCCATGCTTGTTGGACTTGGACCCGGGCTGCCCATGCCCCGCCCGGAACCTTCGATTCGTTTGGAATCGACGCAACGTGTTTTCCGACGTCGTCGCCACCAAGTACACGGACCCGCCAGCGCCACCGTCCCCACCCTCCGGACCTCCGCGAGCGACATACTTTTCACGGCGGAAGCTCAGGAAGCCATCCCCCCCGTTTCCCGCCTGCACGTAGATCTCTCCCGTGTCTATCATCTGATGGTTCTCATCCTACGGATACTAAGTAGATGTTGGTGATGGAGATAATCTTGTTGGGTGTGTTGTCCCCTACGTGCTGTCCGTAGGGGCATGTTGTTAGTGTAGCAGGCGGACGGCCGTGGGGCATGTGGGGAATGTCATGGCCATGGGAATTGCATCGGAATGCTGGAGAGGCTGCGTTGACCCTTTGCAAAACGCTACCGTATACTGCTTGTGCTTCATCCATCCCCCCGTACGCCGGACCAGAATTCAGGAGGGTGTGTGGCTAATCCACCCCGGGAAGCCTGTGGCGTAGTCGGCGTGTACACCCCGGGCGAAGAAGCGGCAAGGACCGCCTTCTTCGGCCTCTTTTCCCTACAACATCGTGGGCAGGAGTCTGCGGGCATTGCGTCCGCGGACGGCCGCACCATCTTCTGCCGGCGCGAGATGGGCCTCGTCGCGCAAGCCTTCCATGAGTTCGACCTGGACCGGCTGCCCGGCGATATGGCCATCGGACACACGCGGTACTCGACGACGGGGTCTTCCCACCACGACAACGCGCAGCCGCTGGAGGTTAGTGGCATCCACGGTGACGTGGCGCTCGGCCACAACGGCAACCTCATCAATGCGCTGAGCCTCCGCACGGAGCTGGAGGAGACGTGGGGGCTACGCTTCTCGACTGCCACGGACTCCGAAGTGATCGCGCAGGTGTTGGCGAATGCGCCGGGCGAGGGCTGGGGTGAGCGGCTGGGGTACCTGATGAGGCGGCTGCAGGGGGCGTATTCGGTCGTCGCGCTGACGCCGCGCGAGCTGATCGCGTTCCGGGACCCGCTTGGCGTGCGGCCGCTGTGCGTAGGGATGTTCCGCGGCGGGTGGGTGGTAGCGTCGGAGTCGTGCGCGCTTGACCATATGGGGGCGACGCTGCTGCGGGAGCTGGAGCCGGGCGAGGCAGTCCAGATCGACAGCGAGGGCCTTCGGACCATCCACAAGGGGTACGAAGGGCGGCACGCGCTGTGTTCATTCGAGCACATCTACTTCTCCCGGCCGGACAGCATTGTGGACGGTCGGTTGATCCACGCGGCGCGGCGGGACATGGGGCGCCAGCTGGCCATCGAGCACCCAGTGGACGCGGATATCGTGATGGGCATCCCGGACTCGGCGATCGCGGCGGGGACGGGGTTCGCGGAGGAGTCGGGACTGCCGTACCAGGAGGGGCTTGTCAAGAACCGGTACGTGGGGCGGACGTTCATTCAGCCGGACCAGCGGCTGCGGGACCTGGGCGTGCGGCTGAAGTTCAACCCCCTGCCCGAGGTGCTGCAGGGAAAGCGCGTGGTGGTGGTGGACGACAGCATCGTACGGGGGACGACGACGCCGCACGTGGTGAACCTGCTGCGGAGCGCGGGGGCGAAGGAAGTGCACCTGCGAGTGTGTGCCCCTCCGATCATCTCGCCGTGCCACTTCGGCGTGGACATGGCCACGAAGGGCGAGCTGTTGGCGGCGCAGAAGACGGTGCCGGAGATCTGCGAGTTCATCGGCGCGGACTCCCTCGGCTACCTGAGCGTCGAGGGGCTGTTCAAGGCGATCGGCCGGTCGCGGGCGCACAGCTGCGCGGCGTGCTTCACCGGCGAGTACCCGGTGGAGGTCCAGCTGGAGATGGACAAGCTCGCACTGGAGCGGCCATAGCCAGCGCGCCATCCCGCCCCGGCAACTCCTGTCCCGGCACACCGATTCACTCCTCGGAGGGTACTTGCTTTGGCAACAGACGCCTACAGCCGGTCCGGTGTCGACCGCGACGCCGCAGGCAGCGCCAAGGAGCGCATCTTTTCCCTCGCCCGCTCAACATTCACCCCTGGCGTGCTTGGGGACATCGGGGCGTTTGGAGCGCTGTACAAGGTAACCGGGTACCGTGACCCGGTCCTCGTGGCGCACACGGACGGGGTGGGGACGAAGCTGCGGGTGGCGAGCCTGATGGGGCGCTACGACACCGTAGGCGAGGACATCGTCCACCACTGCACCAACGACATCCTGACGTGCGGCGCGCAGCCGCTGTTCTTCCTGGACTACATGGGCATGGGCACGCTTTCCACCGACAAGGTCGAGCAGCTTGTGGAAGGGCTGACGCGGGCGTGCAAAGGGCTGGACTGCGCGCTCATCGGCGGGGAGACGGCGGAGATGCCGGGCATGTACCAGGGCGAGGATGTAGAGCTGGTGGGCTTCGTGGTGGGGGCCGTGGAGCGCGATGGGGTCATCGACGGGAGCGGCATCAGGGCGGGGGACGCGCTGTTGGGGCTGCCGTCGAGCGGGCTGCACACCAACGGGTACTCGCTGGTGCGGCGGGTGTTCGGCATCGACGAGGACCCCCGCGTGCTGGACGAGCGGCACGATGACCTGGGGACGACGCTGGGGGAGGCGCTGCTGGAGCCGCACCGCTCGTATGTGGGGGCGCTGACGCCTGCGCTGGACCGGATCAAGGGCATGGCGCACATCACGGGAGGCGGGTTCGCGGAGAACGTGCCGCGGATGCTGCCGGAGGGGCTGTCTGCGCGGCTGGCCGGAGAGGCATGGGAGGTCCCACCGGTGTTCCGGCTGATCCAGCGTACGGGGAGCATCGGCGAGGACGAGATGCACCGGGTGTTCAACATGGGCGTCGGGATGATCGTGGCGGTGGCGCCGGAGGACGTGGCCGGTGTGCGGGCCGACGTGCCGGAGGCGTTTGCGATCGGCGAGGTGGCGGACGCCGCGGGCGGACCGCAGGTGACGATCTCGTAGGGGCGGCGTCTTTCGACGGGGCTCAGGGC
>CAZCPU010000078.1:0-1865 GCA_964499855.1 uncultured Dehalococcoidia bacterium
CATGGCATGGCGGTGGCGACGCGGAATGTGCGGGACTTCGAGGGGATTGGCGTCGACGTTATCGACCCGTGGGCGGGCGCGTAGCCTGCCTGGGACACATTTGGAGCACGAACAATGACCCAGGTCCGGGAGGGCGACCTGCTGTGGTCGCCCTCTGACGAGCGGAAGGCGCAGGCCAACATCACGCGCTACATGGCGTGGCTGCGGGACTCTCGCGGCCTCGACTTTGCGACGTATGACGAGCTGTGGCGCTGGTCCGTGGAGGACCTGGAGGCGTACTGGGGCAGCGTCTGGGACTACTTCGAGGTCAAGGCGCACCGGCCGTACGAACGAGTGCTCGCCGACCGGAGCATGCCGGGCGCGCAATGGTTCACGGGCGCGGAGCTCAACTACGCCGAGCACGCCCTGGCGCGTCGCGACGGGCACATCGCGCTCCTGTGGCGCAACGAGGACGGCGTCGGCGGCGAGATGCGCTACGACGAGCTGTGCCGCGCGGTGGCGTCCCTCGCGGCGGGGCTGCGGCGGCTCGGGGTTGGCCGCGGCGACCGGGTGGCGGCGTACCTGCCCAACATCCCCGAGGCGGTGATCGCGTTCCTGGCGGCGGCGAGCATCGGGGCCGTGTGGTCGTCGTGCTCGCCGGACTTTGGCGAGCGGAGCGTGGTGGACCGCTTCCAGCAGATCGAGCCGACGGTGTTCATCACCGTCGACGGATATCGCTACGGCGGGCGCGAGTTCGAGCGCCTGGCGGTGTCGGAGGACGTCCGACGTCACCTGCCCGGCCTGAAGGCAATGATCGTCGTCGAGAACCTGGGCGGGCGCGCGCTTCCATCGGGCGCGGTGCGGTGGAAGGAGTTGCTCGGCGGTGGAGCGGAGCTCGTCTTCGAGCCGCTGCCCTTCGACCACCCGCTGTGGGTGCTGTACTCGTCGGGGACGACAGGGCTGCCCAAGGCCATAGTGCAGAGCCACGGCGGCATCCTGGTCGAGCACCTGAAGACGCTGTCGTTCCACTTTGACCTCACCGAGGACGACCGCTTCTTCTGGTTCTCGACCACGGGATGGATGATGTGGAACGTGCTGGTCAGCGGGCTGCTGATGGGGGCGACATGCGTCCTGTACGACGGGAGCCCCGGCCATCCGGACATGAACGCGCTGTGGCGGCTGGCGCAGGACACGGGCATCACCTACTTCGGGACGAGCGCGCCGTTCCTCGCCGCCTGCGCGAAGGCGGGCGTGGAGCCCGGCCGCGACTTCGACCTGAGCGCGCTGCGGGGCATCGGGTCGACGGCGTCTCCCCTGCCGCCGGAGTCGTTCGGCTGGGTGTACGAGCACGTCAAGCGCGACGTAGTGCTCGGGTCGGCGAGCGGGGGGACGGACATCTGCACGGCGCAGGCGGGACCGTGCCCGATTCTGCCGGTACACGCGGGCGAGCTGCAGTGCCGGGAGCTCGGCGTGGCGCTGGAGTCGTTCGACGAGGCGGGGCAAACGAGCGTGGGGCGGGTCGGCGAGCTGGTCGTCACCGCGCCGATGCCGTCGATGCCCATCTACCTCTGGGGCGACGCGGACGGCAGCAAGCACCACGAGAGCTACTTCGCCATGTACCCCGGCATCTGGCGGCACGGGGACTGGGTCAAGGTGACGGAGCGGGGCAGCTGCGTCATCTACGGCCGGTCCGACTCGACGCTGAACCGGGGCGGCGTGCGCATGGGGACGAGCGAGTTCTACAGCGTCGTCGAGGAGTTCCCCGAGGTGGCCGACAGTCTGGTGGTCGATACGAGCGCGCTGGGCGAGGAGGGGCAACTGCTGCTGTTCCTCGTCATGCGGGAGGGCGCCGTGTTGGACGATGCGCTGACTGCGAGGATCAAGGA
>CAZCPU010000078.1:1965-6855 GCA_964499855.1 uncultured Dehalococcoidia bacterium
CGGCGCGTCAACGCCGGCTGGCAGGAGCTGCAGGACGCCATCGCCGGCCTGTCGGACGAGGCGATGGTCAGGCCGGGCGCCGTCGGCGAGTGGTCGGTGCGGGACCTCATCGCGCACATCACGACGTGGGAGGAGGAGGCGCTGAAGGCGCTTCCCGTCATCCTCGTGGGCGGCAGGCTGCCCCGGTATGCGAGCCAGGGGGGCATCGACGCCTTCAATGCGCGGCAGCAGGAGGCCAAGGGCCAACTCAGCCTGGAGCGGCTGCGGCTCGAGATGGACGCGACGCACCAGCGGCTGCTCGCGCTGCTGGACCGGGCGCCGGAGTCGGCCTACGCCCGCGAGGGGCGCTTCCTCAAGCGGCTCCGGCTGGACGCGTACGGACACTGGCGGCTGCACGCGGAGGACGTGCGCCGGTGGCGGGCGTCGCAGGGGTTGTAGCGCGCGCTCCGGCCAACGGTAGATTTGTTGCGTGAACGTGGTACACTTTACGCATGCAACAGGATATGCCCGCTTTCAGTGCGCCCCACGACCGGTCATTCTTCCAGATGATCAACTTCTACATCGCGATCGGTGTGGTCATTTTCGGGCTCTGGACCGGAGAGCTGTTCCTTGCGGCGCTTGGTCTGGTTGTGGGACTGGTGTACTGGTTCACCACACCGCGCTACTACCACGTCATGTCAGACCGTCTCGTCGTGATGTACGGGCAGCCCCGTACCCTCGTGGTGCCCTTCGACGCAATCTTCGACGTCAACATCGTCCGGGTGCCGCTCACGTCCGGCATCTTCATCCGGCGGGTCAACAAGCCCGGCGTCATCATCAGGCCGCGGGACATGGAGGGGTTCGTCGGGCAGCTGTGGACGGCGCTGAGCGTCGCCGGGGCCCCCGCGATCCAGAACATGATGGCGCAGCCGACGTTCTCCGACGACGCGCCCGCCGTCGACGCCGATGACGAGCAATCGCCGGACGCTGCCGCGCCTCCCGACGACGACATTCGCGCGAACGACACACCGGAGGCGGACGGCCCTCCCTCAGGCCGCTGACGCCGAGGGCCTCGGCCGGCGAAGAGGGAGGAACCTGTGGCAGACACCGTCAACATCGGCCTACGCATACCGTCGATCCACCCCTGCGACACCGACGCCCTGCGCAGCTATGTGCTGGAGGCGGAGGCGCTCGGCTTTCACTCGATCTGGGTGGGCGACCACGTCTTCTACCGCGTCGACATCCTGGACCCGCTGACGATGCTCACGTGGGTGGCCGCGCAGACGACGCGGGTTCGGCTGGGCACGGCCGTCATGCTGACCGCGTACCGCAACCCGGTGCTGCTGGCAAAGGCGGCATCGTCGCTCGACCACCTCTCCGGCGGGCGGCTGACGCTCGGCGTGTCCATCGGCGGCACGGAGGCCGAGTACAACAGCCTGGGCGTGGCGATGAACAAGCGGGTGACGCACCTGCGGGAGAACGTCAACATCATGCGCAAGCTGTGGGCCGAGGAGGACGTGGAATACGAGGGGAACTTCCACCGCATCGAGGGCGGGACGATGACGCCCCGGCCCGTGCAGCGGCCCGGGGTGCCCATCTGGTTCGGCGGGAACAGCGAGGCGATGCAGCGCCGGCTCGCCGGCATCGCGGACGGCTGGATCGGCCCCGGGGGCGCCCCGGCCGACAACTTCGTCGACGGGGTCAAGCGGGTGAGGGAGTTCGCCGAGGCGCAGGGGAGAGACCCGGACTCGCTGGGCTTCGGCAAGCTGATCAACGTCAGCATCGACCCCAGCCGGGAGCGGGCATTGGAGCTGGCGCGAGCGCACTGGAACACCTACTACGGCCCGAATTTCAACGTGGAGCGCTCGGCCATCTGCGGCGAGCCCGACGAGGTGGGCGCCGCCCTGCGGGCGTTCGGCGAGGCGGATGCGCCCGAGGTGACGCTGGCCATCGAGATCTCCAACCTGGACCTGGAGCAACTGCAGATGTTGGCGGAGACGATGGGCGTCACGCCGGCGTGAGGGGAGCATGACCATGGATGAGGGACTCGTTGGGATTGTGGAAGCCGGCGAGCCGCAGCTGCTGGCCTCGGGGTTCGTGTTCACGGAGGGGCCGCTGTGGGTCGCGGAGGGCTACTGGCTCTTCGTCGACGTCCGCACGAGCCATGTGTACAAGCTCGTGCCGGGCGGCGAGGTTGAGGTGGTGCGGGAGAACAGCGACCAGTCGAACGGCATGACGTACGACATGCAGGGCCGCATCCTGGTGTGCGAAATGGAGAGCCGGCAGGTGCAGCGGTGGGAGAGCGACGGCACGCTGACGCCCATCGCCACGCACTGGGACGGCAAGCGGCTGAACCGGCCGAACGACGTCATCTGCGCGTCCGACGGGAGCATCTACTTCACTGACCCGGGCATCCGCATGGAGGAGCACGAGAAGGAGCTGGACTTCTTCGGCGTGTACCGCCTCGGCGCCGACGGCGACCTGCAGCCGATCATCAAGGACTTCGACTTCCCCAACGGGCTCGCGCTGTCGCCGGACGAGGGGACGCTGTACGTCGCCAACACGCGGCCCGACATGCACATCCGCGCCTTCGACGTCCAGCCCGACGGCACGGTCTCGAACGGGCGGGTCTTCGCGGAGCTGGTGTCGGACGCGCCGGAGGGGGCGCCGGACGGCATGAAGGTCGACACGGAGGGGCGCGTGTTCTGCACGGGCCCCGGCGGCTGCTGGGTCTACGGCCCGAGCGGCGAGCACCTGGGGACCATCGTGCTGCCGGAGGTGCCTGCCAACTGCGCCTTCGGCGGCGACGACTACCGCACGCTCTTCTTCACGGCGCGGACGTCGGTGTACTCGGTGCGGGTGACGACGCCGGGTGTGCGGCCGCCGGGCGCGCCGTAGGGCGGCCGCCTAGGGCGCGTCCGAGCGGTAGCGCCAGAGGCCGCGCCATGCGAGGCCCACCGAGAGGATGAGACCGGCCCCCACTGCGCCTCCCATGACGAGCGCGCCTCCCGGGCCGATTGCCTGCGCCACGAAGCCCGCTTCCGTCGCGCCTATGGCGTTGCCGCTCTGCGCGAAGAGCCTCGTGAACGCCGTCGCGCGGCCGCGGTAGTTGTCGGGCGAGAGGAGCTGGGTGAGCGTCTGCCGGAGCACCAGGCTGATCGAGTCCGTGTAGCCGAGAATGAGTCCCGCGATCATGCCCATCCAGAACCACGGCGAGAGCCCCAGGAAGATGAGGGCGAAGGCGTAGCCCATGGTGGCGATGAGGAAGAGCGCGCCCTTTCGGCGGACTTCTCCGACGGCCAGCATCGTGACGAAGCCGAGGACGGCGCCGATGGCGGGGGAGGCGAAGAGCAGGCCGAGCCCGGCCGGGCCGACGAGGAAGACGTCGCTGGCAAGGATGGTCAACATCGGGCGGAAGAAGCCGACGGAGGAGAGGCCGAAGTCGGTCAGGTACATGCCCAACAGGATGCGGCGGTTGAAGACAAAGCGCATGCCGTCGACGACCATGCCGAACGAAAGACTGCGGCGGGCGCCGTCGGGCTTGCCGGAGGTGCGGATGAGCAGCGGGATGAAGACGGCGGGCAGGAGCACGAAGGCGTTGACGACGTAGGCCGTGCCAGCGCCCAGCGTCTCCACCATCACGCCGCCGAGGAACGGGCCGAAGAAGAAGGTGGCCTGCTGCAGGCTGCCGTTCAGGGTGACGGCGTTCATCAGGTGGGTGCTCGGCACGAGCTTGGGCACGAGGGAGTTGCGCGCCGGGCCCTGGGCGAGGTTGATCATCGCGGTCATGGCGGTGAAGCCGAAGACGTGCCACACCTCGAGGCTGTCCGTCAGCAACAGCGCGCCCAGTCCGAGGGCGGGAAGCATGCTGAAGGCGTTGACGATCATCAGCATCTTGCGGCGGTCGAAGATGTCAGCGAGGGCGCCGGCGAAGAGGCCGAGGGTGAGGGCGGGGATGACCTGGAAGATGCCGGTGAAGCCGACGAGGAGCGCGGACTCGGAGAGATCGTAGACGAGGTAGAGGTTGAAGGCCTGCCGCATCTGGTTGGCGGAGCCGGAGAAGAGGCCGCCAATGAAAAGCAGGCGATAGTCGCGGAAGGCCAGCGAGGCCAGGGGGTGGACCCTGGCGGTCAGACGTATTGGAGGCTGGTCAGCGCCAGGTTGGTGGGCCATTTTCTCCCAAGTGGCGTCGCGCGCCGAGGTTGTGACTATAGGTCTAGAACCGCTGCAATTCGTCTACGGTCAGTCCGCAAAGTTGGCAACTTGAATCCGCAGGCCATGCGGCCTGACTCCTTCGTACCGCCCCCGGGTTGGGGCTGAGCGGACTATCTCTCCGTGAGTTCTCTCGTGACTCTCATACCGCGAGGACTTCATCACGCACAAAGTGAAGACAGACGAATTTGGGGCGCTCCTCCTCGTCGTCAAAGTGGCACTCGATCGCTTCTCTGACGTTGTAGCGCAGTCCTTCAAGGGTGTCGGCTTCGGTAACGATGCCGAAGCCTACGGCGCTTGCGGAGTAGCCGCCGTTAACCTCGTCCTCCGTGACCTCGAAGATGATCTCTTGCGAGGCAGCTGCGGTCATGGATTCCTCCTCAGGCCGCTGTCCATTCTAGACGGCTCAGCGCACTTCAGCATAGCAGCGATTGTCAGGGTCATGGCATTGGCGCGGATTGCCGTGAGCATTCGCCGTGTCGCGCTCACTCGACCAGCAGGTCGCCGGCGGGGTAGAGGAAGCGGATGCGTTCGGGTTGGGGCATGGTGTCGTCGAAGTAGTCGTCGACGGCGTCGAGGGCGTTCATGCGGAGCTCCTGCATGGTGTCGCCCTTGGCGATGATGCCGTAGGCGCGCGCGTGGGCGACGTAGCTGCCGTTGCGCGGGTCGACGCTGACTTCAAAGACGAGGTCCGGGCCG
>CAZCPU010000078.1:6955-8381 GCA_964499855.1 uncultured Dehalococcoidia bacterium
ACACGTACATGGATGCTGAACTGCGCACGCAGGTGCTGGTCGTAGGGGCGGGGAACGCCGGGCTTTCGGCGGCGGTGGCCGCTCGACAGCGGGGGGCGGAGGTCGTCGTGCTGGAGAAGGCGCCGAAGGAGCACCGCGGCGGCAACAGCGCGCTGACGGTCCACATGCTCTTCGCGTACGAGGGCGTCGAGGACGTCAAGCCGCTGGTGGGCGACCTGCCGCCGGACGTGATGCGCCGCATGGAGGAGCGGGTCACGCGGTACACCAAGGCCCAGTACTACGACAACATCATGCGCGTCACGGAGGGCAAGAGCGACTCGGAGCTGGCGACGATCCTTGTGGAGCGCTCGACGGACACGGTGCAGTGGATGCGGGGGCTCGGGCACCTGTGGGAGCCGACCTTCGAGAACCCCGTGTCGGCCAACGTGGTCTCGTGGGAGGGCGGCGGTCACGGGATGTCGACGCGGTGGTTCGACGCCTTCGAGCGGCTGGGCGGCACGGTGCTGTACGACACGCAGGCCGTCGACCTGCTGCAGGACGCGCAGGGGCGGGTGACCGGCGTGCGTGCGCTGGGGCTCGACGGGTTCATGAACATCCACGCGGGCGCGGTCATCATGGCGGCGGGGAGCTTCGAATCGAACGCCGAGATGCGGGCGCGGTACCTGGGGCCGCTGTGGGACACGGTGAAGCTGCGCGGCACGCCCTTCAACACGGGCGAGGGGCTGCAGATGGCGATGAACATCGGCGCGCTGCCGAACGGGAGCTGGTCCAGCTGCCACGCGTCGCCGCAGGACGCCGAGCGGCCGGCCTTCGACTACCCGGGGTACAACAAGACGGGCGACTTCTGGAGCCGGTACTCGTACCCGTTCAGCGTGATGGTGAACCTCTATGGCAAGCGGTTCGTCGACGAGGGCGAGACGTGGCGGGGGCTGACGTACGCGAAGATGGGGCGGGCGATCCTGGCGCAGCCTCGCGGGGCGGCGTTCCAGCTCTTCGACGCGAAGCACCGGCAGCTCGACGTGATCCGCGGGTACGAGAAGGCAACGGGATTCTCGGCGAACACGCTGGAGGAGCTGGCCGAGCAGCTCGGCATCCTGGACATCCCTGCGTTCATGCAGACGGTGCGCGACTACAACGACGCGACGCAGCCGGGAGAGTTCGGGGCGTTCCGGCTCGACGGGCTGGGCGCGCCGGGGCTGGAGCCGCCGCGGACCAACTGGGCGCTGCCGCTGGACACGCCGCCATACGAGGGCTTCCCGGTGGTGTGCGGCATGACGTTCTGCTTCGGCGGGCTGAAGACGTCGACGAACTGCGAGGTCACGCACACGATGGACCGGCCCATCCCCGGCCTCTACGCCGTCGGCGAGATGCTGGGCGGGCTGTGGCACTGGAACTACCCCTCGGGCGGCGGCATGATGGCCGGCGC
>CAZCPU010000079.1:0-8098 GCA_964499855.1 uncultured Dehalococcoidia bacterium
TGATGGCCAGGCAGTTGAGCGTGCCGCGGAGCTTGTTGACGACGAGGGTGGCGAGGGCCTCGCCCTCGAGGTCCTCAGCGACGATGACAAGGTTCTTGCTGACCTGAAGCACCCGCTCGAGGACGGGGAGCAGGTCGTTCATGGCGGAGATCTTCTTGTCGGTGATGAGGATGTAGGGGTCGTCCAGGACGGCCTCCATTCGCTCGGAGTTCGTTACGAAGTAGGGGCTGATGTAGCCGCGATCGACCTGCATGCCCTCGACGAACTCAGTCTCGTTCTCGAGACCGCGGGACTCCTCGACGGTGATGACGCCGTCCTTGCCGACCTTCTCCATGACCTCAGCGATGAGCTCGCCGATCTTGTTCTCGTGGGCCGAGAGGGAGGCGACCTGGGAGATCTGCGCCCTGCCCTCGACGGGGCTGGACATGTCCTTGATCTGGCCCTTGATGGTACCGACGGCCTGCTCAATGCCGCGCTTCATGGCCATGGGGTCCGCGCCGGCAGCCACGTTCTTGAAGCCCTCCTGGATGATGGCCTGGGCCAGCACGACGGAGGTAGTGGTGCCGTCACCGGCGGCGTCGTTGGTCTTGCTGGCGGCTTCCTTGATGAGCTGGGCGCCCATGTTCTCAAAGGGCTCCTCGAGCTCGATCTCCTTGGCGATGGTGACGCCGTCACTGCACACCTGCGGGGGGCCGAACTTCTTGTCCAGCACCACGTTGCGGCCGCCGGGGCCGAGGGTGACCTTGACGGAGTCCGCCAGCATGTCAATCCCGGACTTCAGGCGCTTCCGCGCATCCTCAGAAAAGAGCAACTGCTTTGCCATTACGACTCCTTTAGTTTTCTCTGGTCAACCGGGAGGCGGGCGCGCCTAGGAGACCTTGGCCAGAATGTCCCGCTCCGCCAAGAGCAGATACTCCTCGCCCTCTTCCTTGATCTCGGTGCCGCCGTACTTGGCGTACAGGACGAGGTCGTCGACCTGCACGTCCATCTCGATGCGCTTGCCTTCATCATTTCGCCTGCCGGGGCCGACTGCGACTACGCGGCCCTCCTGCGGCTTCTCCTGCGCGGTGTCCGGGAGGAAGATACCACTCCTGGTCTGCTCCTCCCGCTCCACGGGCTTCACAAGGATCCTGTCACCCAGCGGTGCAAATGTCCGACCCATAGTCTCTCCTTTGAACGTGTTTTGGACATAATACGGAGTTAGCACTCTCACGAGTTGTTTGCTAAGTCCACAACGATAGTACAAAGGGCGATTTTGGGCTGTCAAGTGCCGGCACGGCTGGGGCGAGGGGCGCCGGGGCCGAGGAGGCGCGTCGCAGGTGCGCACCGGCGGGACTGCAGGAGCAACGGGGGCGCCTACGCGCCGGCCGCCTCTAGGTCAAAGCGGTACTGCTCTATCACGGTGTTGGCGAGGAGGGTCTTGCACATGGCGTCGACCTGCCGGCGGGCGTCGTCCTGCGACTCCGCCTCCAGGCCGACCTCCAGGTACTTGCCGACGCGGACGCTCTCCGGGGAGGCGAAGCCGAGGTTCCTGAGGGCGCCCAGGACGGTGACGCCCTGGGGATCGTTCACGGTGGGCTTGAGGGTCACGTAGACCCTGGCGAGGTAGCGCATGGCCGCTACCCGCCGCCCGATGCCGGGGTCTCTTCGGGCTCTGGGGTGGCGTCGCCTCCGTTGGCGGCGTCGGCCGTGGCGTCCGAGCCTTCGGCGCCGTCGCCGCCATTGGCGGCGGTGTCGGCAGGCTCACCGTCGGTCTCGGGCTCTACGCCGCCCTCGGGGGTGGCCGCGCCACCTTCAGGGGTGGCCGCGCCACCTTCAGGGGTGGCCGCGCCACCTTCAGGGGTGGCGGTCGGGTTGGGGACGCCCTGGGCCATGACGCCAGGGGCGTCGCAGCCGCGGGCTACTTCGGGGCCGCGGGCGAGGTAGGCGTCCGCGAACTCTTGCATTGCGTCCTCGTCGACGGAATCGAGGACGAGCAGACGGTTCCATGCCGTCAAGGCGACGGGGGAGGTCATGTTGGGGTAGGGAGCGAACATGTAGTAGTTGGGCCAGTCCGGGAGGCCACGCGCGGCCGCCTCGAGCTGACCGACGAAAGCGGGATCGTCGGAGTTGTAGAGGATGTTGACGAAGCCGTGCTCCAGGTTGTGCACCTGGATCTCCTCGGGCACGGGCTCCGTGAAGACGCCGCAGCGCTCCCACGTAGGGGAGTGGGTGCCGGAGGTTGGGGGGTACGTGACGTAGTATCCCGGCTCGGCGCGGTCGCTGAGGAGCTCGAAGTGGAGGCGGCCCTGGTCCTCGACCTCCACGCCGGGGCCGTCGGCCGGACGAGCGAGGAAGCCGCCGCGGTCGAGGAAGTCGTCGATGCCCCCCGAACCGCCGGTGCCGAAGGAAGGGAGCGCCAGTCCCGCGATGATGAGGATGGCGAGCACGCCCATGCCCACCCCGGCGAGGATGCGCACGAGCCTGTTCTTCTGCTTGTTCCGGCTTTGCCTGGCCCTCCGACGCTCGGTCTCCGAGATTCTCCGGTTTGATCGCTGTCTGGCCACGTTGCTCCTCTAGGGCAGGGGTTGTCCGGTCAGGCGCTGGTAGGCCTCCAAGTAGCGGGCGCGGGTCTTTTCCACGACGTCCTCCGGCAGTTCCGGCGCCGGGGGTTCGCGGTCCCACCCCATGTCAGTCAGCGCGTCCCGAACGTACTGCTTGTCGAAGTTGGGCTGGCTCTTGCCGGGGGCGTAACCCTCGGCGTCCCAGAAGCGGCTGGAGTCCGGGGTCAGCATCTCGTCTATGACGATGACCTGGCCGTCCAGCAGGCCGAACTCCAGCTTGGTGTCGGCAATCATGATGCCCTTGTCGCGGGCGTAGGCGTCGGCGGCGGCGTAGAGCTCGACGGTCTTCTCGCCGAGGAGGCGCGCGGTGTCGTCGCCGACCATGTCGGCGAGCTCGCTCAGCGACATGGGCATATCGTGGCCCTCCTCGGCCTTGGTCGTGGGCGTGAAGAGGGGCTCGGGGAACTTGTCGCCCTCGACGAGGCCGGCGGGCATGGCCATCCCGGCCACGGCGCCGGTCTTGCGGTAGTCGGCCCAGGCGGAGCCGGTGATGTAGCCGCGGGCGATGCACTCGACGTCGAGGCGCTGGGCGCGCTTGACGACCATGGCGCGGCGGGCGACCTCGGCGGGGATTTCGGGCAGCGCGATGCCGGCCTTGGCAGCGTCGTTGGCCATGCAGATGAAGTGATTGGGCATGCTACCGGCGGTCATGGCGAACCAGAAGGCGGAGATGTTGGAGAGGACGACGCCCTTCTCCGGAATGGCCGTCGGCAAGACGACGTCGAAGGCGGAGATGCGGTCGGTTGCGACCATGAGGAGGAGGCCGCCGCCGAGGTCGTAGGTGTCGCGCACCTTGCCGCGGTGGATCTGGTTGGGCAGGCTGGTCTCTGCTATGGCTTCCACTGTCATCCCCCGGATACTTAGATTTAGCTGCTTTGGACAGTTGCCCTTCGACAGGCTCAGGGCGAAGGGACTGTCGGGACTTTCCTGCGCCAAGGCTTGCCGCCCTCTGACTGTCCTGAGCCAAGGCCGGCGGCCCTGTAGATATGGTCGACGTGGCCAAGGTAGTAGCCGTAGTCGAACAGGCACTCCAGCGCGTCGCCGGGCAGGGCGCCGGTGACGCGGGCGTCGGCGCGGAGGAGGTCGCGGAAGTCCTCCTCGCCGTCCCAGGAGCGCATGGTGTGCTCCTGGACGAGGTCATAGGCGTCGGCGCGGTCCATGCCGGACTCGACGAGGGCGAGCATGACCCTCGGGGAGAAGACGAGGCCGCGGGTCAGCTCCAGGTTGCGCATCATCTGGCGGGTGTCCACGCGCATGCCGCCGATGATGCCGGTCATCAGCTCCAGCATGTAGTCGACGGCGAGGGCGGCGTCGGGGAGGGCCATGCGCTCGGCGGAGGAGTGCGAGATGTCGCGCTCGTGCCAGAGGGCGACGTTCTCGAGGGCGGTGGTGGCGTAGCCGCGAACGAGGCGTGCGAGGCCGCAGACGCGCTCGGAGAGCTCCGGATTGCGCTTGTGGGGCATGGAGGAGGAGCCCTTGGTGACGTAGCCGGGCTCGCCGAAGGGCTCCTGCACCTCACGGACCTCGGTGCGCTGGAGGGCGCGGACCTCGGTGGCGACCTTCTCGAGGGTGGCGCCGATGAGGGCGAGGGTCTGGACGAACTCGGCGTGGCGGTCACGCTGGATGATCTGGTTGGAAACGGCGACAGGGGTGAGGCCAAGCTGCTCGCATACGGAGGCCTCGATCTCGGGAGGGATGCCGGCGTAGGTGCCGACGGGGCCGGAGATCATGCCGACGTTGACGCGGGAGCGGGTCTCGGCGAGGCGCTGGCGGTTGCGGGCCATCTCGCTGTGCCAGAGGGCGAGCTTGAGGCCGAAGCTCATGGGCTCGGCGTGGACGCCGTGGGAGCGGCCGATGCAGGGCGTGTCCTTGTAGGCGACGGCCTGGCGCTCAAGGGCGTCCAGGAACTGGCCTATATCGCCGTCGATGAGGTCACAGGCCTCGGTCATCTGCATGGCGAGGGCGGTGTCCTTGACGTCGTTGGAGGTGAGGCCGTAGTGGACCCAGCGGGACTCGGGGCCGAGGCTCTCGGATACGGCGCGAGTGAAAGAAACGAGGTCGTGCTTGGTCTCGTCGAACCAGCGGTCGTAGGAGGCGCGGTTGAAGGTGGCGCCGCGGATGAGGGCCATGTCCTCGGGGGGGACGACGCCGAGGTCGCACCAGGCCTGGCATGCGGCGATCTCGACGCGCAGCCAGAGCGCGTAGGCGTTGTCGTCAGACCAGACACGCTTCATCTCGGGCCGGGAGTACCGCTCAATCACGACATAATCCCTCTGGGAGAAGTGGGCCACAACTAGGATAGCATGGCGCCAAGCGCGTAGCGATAGGATTCAAGGGCGGCAAATGGCGCCTTTGGGGCAATGGTGCGCGAGGTGTCACCGCTACGGCTGCCTCCGCTGGGCGGGCTGCGGTTGCCACACGCCGGGGATGCCCGCCTTGAAGGCGGCGAGGACGTCATGGAAGTCCTCGAAGGGGATGTAGGGGACGCCGTTGGCGTCACAGTGGGTGCGCATGGTGGCGCGGGCGAAGGCGACGTCGGCGAGGCGGGCGGCGCAGTAGTCGGACCAGCCGTCGCCGATCATGACGGTCTTGACGTCGCCGGAGCTACGGGACTCCTCCAGCACGCGGCACTTGCAGTTGCCCCACTCCCAGCACTCGGGGGTGTCGAAAGGGTAGGCGTAGCGGAGGTTGTGCGGCGGGCCCTCGCAGGCGACGGCGCAGACGGGGAGGCGGTCGAGGCCGGCGTGCTCCAATACGGAGTGGACATAAAACTCGAGGCCATTGGTAACGATGGTCATTTGGATTTCGTTTGCATTACAAAAGCGAACGAACTCTTCAAAGCCCTCGCGGGGCCAGCAGAGCCCCTTCAGGCCGTCGCCCATCGTTTGCAGCGTTACATCGACGCCGTTGAAGGCGCGCTCCTGGTACTCGCGGAGGGTCATCTCGCCATTGCGAAAGGCCTCCCGGTGCGCCTTCCACGTGTCGTCACTCGAGATTGTCCCGGCGCCGTAGCGCTCGAGGAGGGTCTCCGCGACGTTCTGCGCGGCGGCCGTGCCGTCGAAGTCGACCAACACCACCACGCGGGGGTTGCTCATGCGTTGCGCAGCCCCTCGCGGTAGCCGGCGTATGCGATTCGAATCGATTCGTGCTTGAGGCCGAGAATGCTGGCGGCGAGGTAGGCGGCGTTGCGGGCGCCCCAGGCGCCGATCGCCACGCAGGCGACGGGAACGCCGGGGGGCATCTGCGCGATGGTGTAGAGGGCGTCGACGCCCTGCATGTCGCTGCTGGGGAGGGGCACGCCAATGACGGGGAGCGTGGTCCACGACGCCACGACGCCGGGCAGGGCCGCGGAGCCGCCGGCCGCCGCGATGATGACCTCGATGCCGCGCTCCTCGGCGGTTGTCACATACTCCATGACGCGGCCGGGGGAGCGGTGGGCGGACATCGCGTTGTATTCGTACGGGATGCCCATGTCATTGAGCACCTTGAACGCGTCCTCGATACGCGGCTCGTCGGTGCGGCTGCCGACCAGGACTCCTACAAGCGGCTTCTGTTCCATGGTTTGGCGGTTACTCCTTCTTCCGTGTATGTGGGATGTCTCCGTGCCGAGTGATTGTGCATGAACTGCCGGGACGGCGGGCACGGTTGACGATTGGCACCCCCATCCTAACCTTCCCCCGCGAGCGGGGGAAGGGACTTGCGGCAGGATTTGGCGTTCATTCCTCGATTTTTTTGAGGGCGAACGGGGTGCGCGCGTGGCCCTTCGACAGGCTCAGGGCGAACGGGGTGTGCGCGGCCCTTTGATGGGGTCTGGGTGAACGGGGTTCTCAGGGTTCCCTCAAGGCGAACGGTGCGCGCGCGGCCCTTCGACGGGCTCAGGGCGAACGGGGTTCTCACGTTTTCTACAGGGTGAACGGGGTGTGCGCGCGGCCCTTTGACGGGCTCAGGGCGAGCGGGCGCCCTCGTTCGGGGGGAGGATGTAGCAGGTGTCGAACTCACAGACCTCGTCTACTAGGCGGAGCTTCAGGCACTCGGTGGCCGAGAGGAACCTGTCGCGGCCGGAATAGACGAAGTTGGTCCACCAACGGGGGGTGTGGGTGTTCGTCCGGCGGTGGAAGAGCTCGCCGATCTTCTGCTGGTAGGTGGTGGCGAGCTTCTGGTAGTCGGTGAAGATGCGCTGGTCCTCGCCCATGACGGTCCACTGGCCGCTGTGCAGCATCATGGTGGAGAAGAAGCCCATCGAGCGCCTGTCGCCGGCCTGGGCGATGATGGCGCCCATGGAGTAGGCGTAGCCGAGGACGACCGTATCGACGGGGATGATGAAGTCGCGCTTGACCTTGTACATCATCTCCATCATGGCGAAGCCGGCGCCCATGGAGCCGCCGCCGGAGTTGATGTAGACGGTGATCCGCTGCTGACCGCCCAATCGCTTCAGGTGGGAGGCGATAACGAGGAGCGACTTGGCGAAGCGCTCCGCCTCAACGTCATTGATGTCACGGACGAAGTAGACGCCGACCTGGTCCAGAAAGGCCCGACGGGCGTTCTGCTCCTCAATGAGCTCATTGACCGTCGGGATCTGCTGTGCCGGCTGGCCTGCCGGTTGCTGCACTGGCTACCTCCCGCTCGCCGCCGGGGCGAGCGCCGCGATGTCCCTGCGGTAGTACGCGCCCTCAAACTCGATTCGCGCCGCGTTCTCGTACGCACGCGACCGGGCGTCTTCGAGGGTATCGCCCATTGCGGCGACGGTGAGGACGCGGCCGCCGGCGGTGACGACGCGGCCGTTGTCATCGAGCGCGGCGCCTGCATGAAAGACTGCCACGTCCGGGTCAACGGTGTCGAGGCCCGTGATTTCATAGCCGGTCGTGTAGGCGTCCGGGTAGCCGCCAGAGGCGACCACGACGCCGACGGCGGGCCTGGGCGACCACGCGATGGGGGTGCGGTCGACGGTGCCGTCGACGATGGCCTCCAGCACGTCGAGGAGGTCCGACTCCATGCGCGGGAGGACGGCCTGGGTCTCGGGGTCGCCGAGGCGGGCGTTGAACTCGATGACCCTGGGGCCGGCGGCGGTCAGCATGAGGCCGCCGTAGAGGATGCCCTGGAAGGGGCAGCCCTCCTCGGCCAGGGCGCGGACGATGGGGGCCATGACCTCCGACATCACGCGGGCCTCGAGCTCGGCGTTCCATACGAGGGGCGGGCTGTAGCTGCCCATGCCGCCGGTGTTGAGGCCGACATCGCCGTCGCCGATGCGCTTGTAGTCGCAGGCGGCCATGAGCGGGCTGAGGTGGACGCCGTCGGTGAAGGTGAAGACGCTGATCTCCTGACCAACCAGGCATTCCTCGACCAGCACCTGCCGGCCGGCGTCGCCGAAGACGCGGTCCTCCATGGCCTCCCGGAGGGCGTCGAGGGCTTCGGCGGTGGTCTGGCAGACGCGGACGCCCTTGCCGGCGGCGAGGCCATCGGCCTTGATGACGATGGGGGCCGAGGCCAGCGAGACG
>CAZCPU010000080.1:0-8034 GCA_964499855.1 uncultured Dehalococcoidia bacterium
AGCAGGTACGCAGACACCGCTAGCAACACGAGCCCCGGCACCAGCGCGAACTTCCGCCCCAGCCCGTCGCTCACCATGCCGCTCGGGAATGCAACGAGAACCGAGATGAGACCGCCCACGCCGATGAGCGTCCCGATGCTCGCCTCGTCCAGGTTGGCCAGCTCCTGCGCGTAGATGGGCAGCAGTCCGTTGAACACGCCCTGCCCCATCATGCTCACCGCAAACGTCGCCAGAATCACGAGAATGAAGGCCCGCGATAGGAACGGCCGGATGGCCGCTAGGCTGAGTCTTGGCCCCTGCCGCCTGGGAGCGCCCGGCTCGTCCGCTGTGCGGCTCTCCTTGATGAGGTACAGGGCCATGACCAGCGTGAGCGCCTTGGCGATGCCGTTGACCAGGAAAATCGTCCTGATGTCGAAGAAGGCCGCCACCAGCGCGCCAAGCAGCGGCCCCGTGAACTGCCCCGCCCGCATCGACATGCCCCGCATGGCGACAACCCGTCCCCGCACGTGTGGCTCCGTCACGTCCGCGATCAGGATGTTGGCGCTGGTGTTCCACATCGCGATGCCGATGCCGCCAATGAACTCCAGCACGAAAAACTCGACGTACGTGTCGGCGAAGAATGACAGAATGGACGTAACTGCCCGCACACCGGCTCCGATGATGAGCAGCGGACGACGTCCCCAGCGGTCCGTCATGAAGCCCGTGATGGGAGAAGCAACCAGCCGCGCAATGGCGCTGAAGGCGAGAAGGATGGTGACCAGGAAGATGCTGCCTTCGAGCTCGTAGGCAAATAGAGGACGCGCCAAGTTCTGCGCCCCCGTCCCGGTGCCCCACACCAGGAAGGCGGCGTAGATGGGCAGCGTGCGGGCGCTGAACACGCCCGAAGAGCGAGGCCTCGGTGACGGAGGATGTGCGTCTGCCAAAGTGGAGAGAGTATAGCGCGGTCAGCGGTTGTGGGATACGCGCCTTGACGTCTTGTCCACCGTCGCCCCGTCGACCGCTACCCTATTTCGTCCACCAGTTCGCGCACGCGATCATGGATCACGTCGAAGATGTTCCACGCGGCGTCCGGGTGGTCGACCGGGTCCGGCAGGTCCCAGATCGTCAGCTTGCCCGACTCCCTGAGGAAGGCGGGCACCTCCTCAGTCGGCAGGATGGCGACGATGCGGTCCGACGCCGCCACGAGCTCCGGCGTGATCTGCGTCCGTTCCTTCTCCGAGATGTCGATGCCCCGCTCCAGCAGGTACGGCAGCGAGTGCCTCGAGTTGTCCTTCATCTTGGCTGACGCCGGCTTGTTCCGCGCCATCTCCTCGTCGACGCGTAGCCCGCTGCTGCAGACCTCGTGCTGTGACATCTGCGCAAAGTACGCCTCAGCCACCTGGCTGCGGCCCACATTGGCCTGGCATACAAACATAACGAGCATGCCCTTGCTCCCTCTCGTTGCGTTGTGGGACCGACGCCATTGTAACTCAGGAGTTGCTTCCGGGATGGCCCAATGCCTCATGCAGAATTGATGGAAAACGAACTGGCCCATGAACACCATGCAAAGCCCCGGGCGCCAATGCCATCACCATCTTCGCTGCGTCCTGTTCCCCGTATGCCATTGTGATGCCCAACGAGCTCGCCACAACAAACCCGAATCGGGGATAGTAGGCGGGATGCCCGATAACCGTGACGATGCGGTGTCCCATTCTCCTGCAGGAGTCAATCCCGTCGCGGACCAATCGCGAACCTATGCCCTTGTTTTGCCATGCTGGGACTACTCCGAGCGGACCAAGCATCAGCGCGGGTACGTCACCTGTGGGAGTTACTATGTGGACCGCACTGAAGAGAATGTGCCCCACAATGCTCCCATCAGCCAATGCAACCAGTGCAAGCCGGGATGTGTAGCCCGGAACAGTCCTGAGCGTCTCCGTAAGCCCGGCAACATCCTCATCGGGAAGGGCCAGGGTGAGGGCGGCGCGAATGGCCGGGTAGTCGTCGGGCGTCTCTGGCCTTAGAGTGATGGAAGCCAAGCGTCCCCCATGTCCGATGCGCCCAGGCGTGTTATTCCTCGCCAAAGGCTGGCGAGAAGTAGACGGTCCCCCGTACGCCGTCCAGCGCCCCTGGCTCGAGAGCCATCACCATGCGCGACTGCTCCAGCCGGCCGATAACCATTTCGATGCCAATGGGCCGTCCCCGCTGGAACCCGAATCGCGGGTAGTACGTCGAGTGGCCGATTACCACCGCGATGCGGTGCCCAAGTCGCCGGCACGCCTCCAGTCCCTCCGTACCAAGCTGCGTCCCGATCCCCCGCTGCTGCCAGTCGGGGTGCACCGCCAGCGGCCCGAGCGCCTTGGCGGGGACGACGCCCGAGTCCGTCTCAATTCGCGCGTCGGTGAACATAATGTGGCCCACGATGGCCCCGTCATACTCGGCAACCAGCGACAGCTCTGGCGTGTAGTCCGGCTGGGCCCGCAGCGTTTCCACCAGCGCGGACTCGCTTTCCGTGCTGTCGTGAAATGCCAGATCGAGCACCTCACGCACCGCGTCGTAGTCGGCCGGGGTCTCGGGCCGCACGATGACGCCTTCCACAATGGCCTCCTCGGCGAGGTGATGCTTGCACTCTACCACACGGTGCGGGCGCGAGAGCTAGCCGCCGCCTACTCGTCGGACGCCGCGGCCCGGCGCCGCCGTCGCGCCGCGACGCCTCGCACGCCCAGCGCGACGACGGCCAGCAAAAGCACGCCCAGCACGGCGACGGCCGCCGCCACGAAGACCCAGGAGTTGTCAGGCTCCTCCAGCATGACAAAGATCTCGGCGCCGGGCTTGCGCTCTTCTCCACCGTTGATGTCCAGCACCGGCTCACGGACGAACTTGTCGTCCACACTCCCAATGCGCTCCAGTTCGTTCAGCACCGCGCGGAAGTCGGCGTAGAAGACCCGCGCCTCAACGTTGGCGCTCCGTCCGCTGTCGTTGTCGAAGATCGTGCCGCCCCGGATCTCTCCGTCGTACGAGGCGATGACGCGGCGCACGGTGTCCAAGCTGCCTTGCACGTCGTTAACGGTTATTCGCAGGTTCCCGAAGGGCGGCTCAATGAACGGCCCCTCCTCCGGCACCAGCTCTACCCAGATGGTGGACAGATCCACCCGCCGCGACAGGAAGTCGAGCTGACCCTGGTACCGCTCGATGTCCGAGCGCACACGGGCCAGCTCCCGCTCGATGGTCAGGACGTCGCTGACGGTGTTTGCGCGCCCCAGCAGGTTCAGGAAGCTCTGCTCCTCCCGCTTGGCGCTGTTGAGCCGTGCTTCAAGGTCAATGAACTGCTCGGAAACGTCCTCGCTGCCCTGGTGCTCGTTCAGCACCTCGCCCAGCTCCCGGATGCGGTCATACGCCGACGCGAACTGCCCCTGCGGCACGCGGATGGTCAGGGATGCCCGGCCGAACTCGTCCCCGCTGCTCCTGGACAGCACCTCCACGTAGCCGCCCATGCTCTCGGCGACGGCCTCCACCGCCCTGACGGCGCCCTCAATGTCCTCCACCTCGACGGTGATATTGCCCGTGGAGATGATCTTCCGGTCCGCCAGTTGCAGTGCTCCCCCTGCTCCCCCTGTCGCTTCCCCGTCAGCCAGCGCCGATTCCATCATCGCCTCGGCCTGCGCCGGCGCGGCGGCTGCCGTTGGTGCGCTCATCATTCCCATTGAGCTGTCGTCGGTCGCGAAATCGAACGCCTCGCTGGATGTGGCGGCGGTGGTGAAAAACCCTTCCTCGGAGTCGTCATTCCCGCTGCAAGCGGCAACGGCAAGCAACACCAGGATTAGGGACATGAGAGCAAGCGTGCGCGTCATCTGGGGTGTCCTCCAATGCAGGATAACCTTCCCTAACTGTGACGCAGCATACACCGTGTGGGTTCCGGGGTGCCTGAGTGACCCATTCTCGAGATGCATGCCCTCCCCAAGTAGCATGCAGCGGTGTGGCGGCGCGATTCCGAGGATCTGCAGACACATCTGGATGGATAAGAAAGGGTGACGGCGCACTATGGAATATACCGGTAGAAATTGCGGCGATGGAGCAGCCTGTAGAGGATGAGCGCGCAGTCTTCGAGAGAGAAGCCCAGTCGAAAATCTCCGATCGGTATCCTGTAGTCGTGGTCAATGCCAACGAGCTTGACGACACCAGAAACGTCCCTGAGAGAAGCCGTTGCCTCCAGCGCCGAGAGCGTTTCGTCCACCCGTTGGAGCATGGCCCCGTCATGAATCCGGGAAAGATCGCGGACAATCTTCTGGTTGGCCTAACCTCCATTGTAGGCTTGGTTCTCGCCACCGCGCAGGATGGCCCTGACCTCCTCCATTGAGGCGTAGCCTTCCTGCTGCGCCTCTTCCCGTGCCTCCTGGATCAATTGACCCAGAACAGCGTCCTCCTCGGCCTCCGTCAAACGTCGGCGTCGCGGCTTGGGTGCCGGGGATTTGTCGTTCTCGCCAGAGTGGCGAGACTTGGTAGCCATATGCCTACTCTAATTGTGGGTGGTATTGGCCACTAGTGCACACCCCATCATGGCCGTCAACGCGTGGGGAGCTGCCGTTGAGGCGGCAAGAGGCACGCTTCAGTCCACTGCTGGCTGGTACTTGAGGCCGACCCCTACCCCCCAAGCACGTCCTGTATCGTCGTGCCGATGTCCGCGGGCGACGGGATGATTGCCGCTCCGGCGTCCCGCAGCGCCGCAACCTTGTTCTCCGCGCGCGCTGCGGAGCCCGTGATGATGGCGCCCGCGTGCCCCATGCGCTTGCCAGGCGGTGCGCTCTGTCCGACGATGAGCGACGCCACCGGCTTCGTCATCTCCGCCTTGATGTACTCCGCGGCCTCCTGCTCCTTCGTGCCGCCGATCTCGCCGATGAGCACCACCGCGTCTGTCTCCGGGTCCTCGTTGAACAGCCGCAGCACGTCGACGAACGTCGTTCCGCTCACTGGGTCGCCGCCGATGCCCACGCAGCTCGACTGCCCGATGCCCAGCGCCGAGAGCTGTCCGACGGCCTCGTACGTCAGCGTCCCGCTCCGCGAGACGACGCCGACGCGCCCCGGCGTGTGGATCGCGCCCGGCATGATGCCGACCTTGCACCGCTCGCCCGGCGAGATGAGCCCCGGGCAGTTCGGCCCCAGCATCCGCGTGCCCGACCCCTCGAGCGTGCGCGCTACCGGCACCATGTCACGCGGCGGGATCCCCTCGGCGATTGGCACGACGAGCTCCACGCCTGCAGCCGCCGATTCCAGGATCGCGTCGGCGGCGAGCGGTGCGGGGACAAAGATCAGGGACACGTTGGCCCCCGTCTCTCTCACCGCCTCCGCCACGGTGTCGTACACGTTGATGTCCGTCTCCGCGAACTTCTGCCCGCCGCGCCCCGGCGTCACCCCGGCCACCACGTTTGTCCCGTACTCGATGCACCGGAGCGTGTGGAAGCTGCCCTCGCGGCCCGTGATGCCCTGCACCAGGACCCTGCTGTTCCTGTCTACCAAGATGCTCATGGGTTGCCTGCTCCAAGTCTGTCTGATTGAGTCGCCCGCCCTATGGCCTCGTAGACATCATGGGCCGGGCAGTTCGGAGCCGCCTACGCCGCGCGCAGCGCCTCCGCCGTGTCCTTGAGTGTCTCCACGACGGTCACGTCGAGGCCCGAGTCCAGCAGGATCTGCCTGCCCTCCTCGACGTTCGTGCCCAGCATCCGAGCGATGATCGGTGCCTTCGAGCCCGTGTCCTCGTATGCGCCCACCAGCCCCCGCGCCAGCACGTCGTTGCGCAGGATCCCGCCGAAGATGTTGACCAGCACCCGCTTCACGTTCGGGTCCGACAGCAGGATGCCGACGGCCGCTCGGATGCGGTCCTCGTCCGCGCCGCCGCCCACGTCGAGGAAGTTGGCGGGGGATGCGCCCACTGCCGTCACGATGTCCATCGTCGCCATTGCCAGTCCCGCGCCGTTCACCAAGCACCCCACGTCGCCGTCCAGCCGAACGTAGATCACCCCGATGTCGTGCGCCCGCGATTCAAGCGGGTCCTCCTGGCTGGCGTCCCGCAGGTCCGTCAGGTCCTTGTGGCGGAACATCGCGTCGTCATCCAAATTCAGCTTCGCGTCCACCGGCAGCACGCGCCCGTCGCCGGTGACCACAAGCGGGTTGATCTCCACCTGCGAGCAGTCCAGGTCGACCATGAGGCGGTACAGCTTCACGATGAGGTCCGCCGTCGGCCGTACCAGCTCGGCCGGCACGCCCATTCCGTACGCCAGCGAGCGGCCCTGGAACGGCTGCAACCCCACTGTCGGGTCGATGACCGCCCTGATGATCTTCTCCGGCGTCGCCTCCGCGACCTCCTCGATCTCCATGCCGCCCGCCGCGCTCGCGATGACCACCGGCCGCCGCTCGCTCGGGTCGAGCACGATGGCAAGGTAGAGCTCCTGCGCGATGTCCATAGTCTCTTCGACCAGCACCGAGTTGACGGGAACGCCCTCCGGCCCCGTCTGGAAGGTGACTAGCTGCTTGCCGAGGATGCTGCCCGTGAACTCCGCCGCGTCGTCGGGGTTGTTGACGACCTTCACGCCACCCGCCTTGCCACGACCGCCCGCGTGCACCTGCGCCTTGACGACGACGCTGCCGCCCAGCTCGCCGGCCACGCTGCGCGCCTCGTCCGGCGAGGCAGCCATACCGCCTCGAGGCACGGGAATGCCGTACTTGGCCATAAGCTCCTTGGCCTGGTACTCGTGGATCTTCATAGAGGCTCCTTCACAAAGCGACGCCCGTCCATCACAGAGTCGCACGAGCGCAGGGGCATTGTAGCACAGGGGGTAGGACCCTTCCCTTACCCAGCGGGCCGAAACTTCGGCAGCGTAATCTCCTCCGTGACGTCCTCGAAGACCACCTCCACCGGCATCCCGACGTGGATGGCCGATGGGTCAGGCTCCACCTCCACGAGGTTCGTCGGCATCCGCGGGCCCTCCTCCAGGTCGACGATCGCAACCACGAACGGCGCGTCATCGCGGAAGGCCGGCGTCGGCGCACGGTGGACGATGGCGAAGGTGTGCAGCGTGCCCCTGCCGCTCGCCTGCACCCACGTCGTGTTGCGCGAGAAGCACACCGGGCAGATGTCGCGAGGGTAGAAGTATGCTTGGCTGCAGTCGTTGCAGTATCGCAGCCACAGCTCGTGTCCCCTGGTCTTCTCCCAGTAGAAGTCTGATTCCGGCTGTGGTGTCGGAAGTGGCTTGCCGTATGGCTGCTGCGTCATATAGTTCTCCGCGTTTCAGCTTTCTGTTCGTAGTCGACCGGCTAGTCCCTCGCGAGCACCACCGTGCCCGTGGACGACAGCGCACCGCCCGTGCCGTTCACCAGCGAGATTCCGCAGTCCGGCACCTGCCGCTCGCCGCACTCGCCCCGCAGCTGCCGCACCGCCTCGATGATGAGGAAGATGCCGTACATGCCCGGGTGCGTGTAGCTCAACCCGCCGCCGCTTGTGTTCATGGGGAAGTCGCCGCCGGGAGCCGTGCGCTGTCCGGCCACGAAGTCCGGGCCCTCGCCCGGGCCGCAGAAGCCTAGCCCCTCCAGCGTGATCAGCACCGTGTACGTGAACGAGTCGTAGAACATCGCCAGGTCGATGTCGCCGTGCGTCAGGCCAGCCATGCTCAGCGCCGCAGGCCCCGTGTGCCGCGAAACCGTCGACGTCAGGTCCGGCATCGTCGAGATGCCGAGGTGGTCGTGGCTCTCCGCCGCGCCGAGCACCCACACCGGCGGCTTCTTCGTGCTGCGCGCCCGCTCCGCCGACGTGACCACTACCGCCGCGCCCGCGTCCGTGACCAGGCAGCAGTCGAACAGGTGGAAGGGCCACGCAATCCACCGCGAGTTGTGGTAGTCGTCGAAGCTCATCGGGTCCTTCATCGCCGCCTTCGGGTTCATCAGAGCCCACTTCCGCGTCGAGACCGCGATCTCCGCCAGCGCCTGCCGCGTGCGCTCCTCGCCGTACTGGTGCATGTACCGCGTGGCGCCCATGGCGTAGTTGATCGGCTGGCCGATGAACCCGTA
>CAZCPU010000081.1:0-7988 GCA_964499855.1 uncultured Dehalococcoidia bacterium
CAGATGACGGGGTCAGTGACCATCGAGACGGTGTTCGCGTGGCCGGGGGTCGGCCTGCTGGCGCTGCAGGCGGTGAACGCCCGGGACTACCAGGTGATCCAGGCGGTAACGATGTTCATCTCGGTGCTGTTCATCGGGATGAACCTGCTGATCGACATCCTGTACGCGTACATAGACCCACGGATCAGGTTCAACTAGGGGACAGGGTCTGCGTCAACACCAATATTGAACGTATAGGGAGAAGTGGACATGGCGACTGAGGGCAACGTTCTACAACTGCCACAGAGGCTACCCTGGTACAGTGTGACGAGGCTCAGGCACCTCACCAACCTGATATTCAAGGAGTATCCGGTAGTCTGGTTGACCATCCTCTTTCTGGTGCTGATCTTCCCAGCGCTGACAGCGGACTTTACCGCTCCGCACGACCCGCTGAAGCAGCAGCTCAGCAAGAGGCTGACGCCTCCGGTGTGGGACCAGACAGGAGAGAAGCCGGGTTCGTGGAGCAACATCCTGGGCACTGACAAGCAGGGCCGGGACATCCTGAGCCGCATCATGCACGGCTCCCGCATCTCGCTGATGGTATCGCTCTCGGCGCTGGCGATCGGCGGGACCATCGGCACGACGCTGGGGCTGGTTTCCGGCTACTTCGGACGGTGGGTAGACCACCTGATCATGCGCGTGGTCGACACATTCCTCGCACTACCGCTTATCTTAATGGCGCTAGTGATCGTGGCGGTCTTCGGGCCAAGCTTCTATACGGCCATCGGAGTGATATCCGTGCTCCTGTGGTCACGGTACACCCGGCAAATCCGGGCTGAGGTCCTGTCGATCAAGGCGCTGGACTTCGTGGCCCGTGCCCGAGTGGCCGGCTGCTCCAACCTGCGGATCATCATCAAGCACGTGTTCCCGAACGTGGTCAACACGCTCATCGTGCTGGCGACGCTGCAGGTGGGCACGGTGATCCTGCTCGAGGCGACGCTCAGCTTCCTCGGCGCCGGGATTCCGCGGCCGAACCCGGCCTGGGGCGTCATGGTGGCGGACGGCCGCGACCACATTGCGAGCGCATGGTGGATAGCGGTCATGCCCGGTCTGGCGATCATGTTCGTGGTGCTCTCCATGAACATGATGGGCGACTGGCTGCGCGACAAGCTGGACCCGAAACTACGGCAGGTGTAATGCAATGACCACACAGTCGGAGATTTACCGGGAGCCTGAGAAGAACATTGGTGACGTTGTCCTGGACGTAAGGGACCTGCGCACCTACCTGTATACGCGGTGGGGCATCACCAAGGCAGTGGACGGACTGAACTTCCAGGTGCGGGCCGGTGAAACCCTCGGCATTGTGGGCGAGTCCGGGTGCGGAAAGAGCATGACGGCGCTGACGCTGTTGCGGCTCGCCCCCAAGCCGGCCGCGCGAATTGTAAGCGGCGAGATCTTCCTGGACGGGGAGAACATCCTGGAGCGGCCGGAGTCGGAAATGCGCTTCGTTCGCGGCCAGAAGATCTCGATGATCCTGCAGGACCCGATGACCTCCCTGAACCCGGTGTTCACCGTCGGCAACCAGATGGTGGAAGCGCTGGGGATGTACTACCAGGAGGAGCAGACGAAGGGGCTGCGGGAGCGGGCCGTCGACATCCTGAGGCGGATGGGCGTGGCAGCGCCGGAACGACGGGTGCACGACTTCCCCCACCAGATGAGCGGCGGCATGAAGCAGCGGGTGGTGGGCGCGATGGCCATCTCCGGCACACCACGAGTCCTAATCTGCGACGAGCCGACGACGGCGCTCGACGTGACGATTCAGGCGCAGTACCTGCGGCTGCTGAAGCAGGTGCAGGCGGAATCTGGAGTCTCGATCATATTCATCACGCACGACATGGGCGTGGTGGCGAAGATGTGCGACCGAGCGCTAGTCATGTACGCCGGGCGCGTGGTGGAGCAGGGGGACATACGCACCCTGTTCAAGAACCCGTCGCACCCGTACACGAAGGCGCTGATGGCGTCGGTGCCCTCCATGGAAGAGAAGCACGTGGACAAGCTCTACTCAATCGAGGGGCAACCACCGGCGCTCTTCGACCTCCCGGTGGGCTGCCGGTTCGCCAACCGGTGTGAATTCGTAACGGACAAGTGCCTCGAAGCATACCCGCCATCCTTCGCGAACGAGCAGGGGCACTCGGCGGACTGCTGGCTGCTGGAGGGACAGGGAGACTGGCGCCAAGTGACGGAAGCAGGCGTATAACCAAATTCTTGGAGGAATCATGGAACAGGACACCCTGCTCCAAGCAACAGACCTCACGAAGTACTTCCCGGTTACGAAGGGCCTGGTGCTCCAGAAGATCATCGGGTGGGTGCAGGCGGTCGACCACATCAACTTCGCCATCCCTCGAGGGCAGACGCTGGCGCTGGTGGGGGAGTCCGGTTGCGGCAAGACTACGACTGCAAAGCTGATCCTCCGGCTGGAGCGGCCCACGACCGGGCAGATCACCCTTGAGAATGCGGACGTACACAACCTGGAGGGTGAGGAGCTGAAGCAATACCACACCGACGTGTCCGCGGTCTTCCAGGACCCGTGGAGTTCTTTGAGCCCCCGGATGCGCGTGCGCGACATCATCTCCGAGGCCCTGGTGGTCAACCAGAAGGTGACCACGAAGGAAGCCTATGACCGCGTAGACTTCCTGCTCGAATCGGTGGGGCTGCGGGCACAGCAGGCCACCCTCTACCCCCACGAGTTCAGCGGAGGCCAACGGCAGCGGCTGGCGCTGGCGGCGGCGCTGGTGGGCAACCCGAAGCTGATCTGCCTGGACGAGCCGGTATCTGCGCTAGACGTGTCCATTCAGGCGCAGATCATGAACCTGCTCAAGGACCTGCAGGACTCCTTCAACGTCGGCTATCTCCTGGTGGCCCACAACCTGGCGACGGTGCGCTACCTGGCGCACGAGGTGGCGGTGATGTACCTCGGCGAGATCGTCGAGCAGGCGGAGACGAACGAGCTGTACGACAACACGCTACACCCGTACACGAAGGCGCTCTTCTCGGCGGCGCTGACGGCGAACCCGGACTCACAGCGGGAGGAGATCATCCTCCGCGGCGAGGTGCCAAGCCCCATCAACCCGCCGTCCGGCTGCCGATTCCACGTCCGGTGCCCATACGCAATGGACATCTGCTCGCAGGCGGTGCCGGAGCGGAAGGAAATGGCCCCAGGACACTTCGTCAGCTGCCACCTGTACTAGAACCAAACTCCGCAATGGTCAACGGCGCCCCACCTTCGGACGGGGCGCCGTTGTTTTTGCGGGTGACCGCATGCGGGGCTGCAATGCGGCGACCCGTGCAGTAGAATGGGGCAAGCAGTCCGGAGGTCGAGTTCCATGCAGCACGTGTTTCACGAGACCGTCAAGGCGCTTGAGGCGGGCGATCCCTGCGTGATGGTCACCGTCATTCAGACGGAGGGTTCCACGCCGCAGAAGCCGGGCGCGAAGCTCCTCGTGCGGGCCGACGGCAGCGGCGTCGGCACGCTGGGCGGCGGGTGCGTGGAGGGCGACATCTGGTTCGCGGCGAAGATGCTGCTGCGCGGAGGCGGGCCCGCAGAGGTGCGGGACTACGAGCTGACCGAGGAGATAGCCGCCCGCGACGGGCTCATTTGCGGCGGCACGATGCACTTCCTGCTGGACCCGATCCGCGAGGCAGTGGACGTGCTGCCGCAGTTGCAGCAGGTCGAGCGGGCGTACGACGGCGACACGGCCATTGGCATTGCAACGCTGGTTGGGGCGCCGGAGGGCTCCACGTTGGCCGTCGGGACGAAGCTGTACCTCGAGGCGACCGGGGAGACGAAGGGGACCCTCGGCGAGGCGGCGCTCAACGCGCAGGCCATCGACCGCATCGAGGAGCTGCTGGCGTACGGGAAGTGCGAGCACCACACCACGGAAGAGGGATTCGAACTCTTCATCGAGGCGTTTACGACGCCGCCGACGCTGGTGGTGATGGGCGGCGGACACATCTCCAAGGCGTTGACAACGCTCGCCGTGCCGCTTGGCTACCAATACTACGTCGTTGACGACCGCCCGGAATTCGCCAACCCCGAACGCTTTCCGGACGCCGTCGACACCATTGTGGGGAGCTACGACACGGGCCTGGAGAACCTGCCGATCACGCCGAACACGGCGGTGGTCGTCGCCACGCGGGGGCACCGCTACGACGACATGGCGGCGGAGGCGGCGGTGCGGTCGAGGGCGGGCTACGTGGGCATCCTGGGCAGCAAGCGCAAGAACCTGCTCATCTTCGAGGAGCTGTTCCGGAAGGGTATCCCGGAAGAGCGGATCCGCGCGGTGCGGGCACCGGTGGGGCTGGACCTTGGCGGGCGCACGCCGGAGGAGATAGCGCTGAGCATTATGTCCGAAATTGTTGCGCTGCGGCACGGCGCCAGCGGCGCGCCGCTGCAAATGGACAACCGCCTGTTCGGCATAGCCCGCGAAAAGGGCACCGCAGTCACCGGCAGGAGCTAATGGCGCCGGGCATCACCGCGGTCCTGCTCGCGGCCGGCGAGTCCTCACGGATGGGTCAACCCAAACCACTCCTGCCCTGGGGCGACGTGCCTCTCATGCGGTACCAAGTCGAGGCGCTGGCGGAGGCAGGGGCGGGCCCGATCGTGGTCGTGCTGGGGCCGAGCACGACGGGCGCGGAGGCCTGCCTCCAAGGCATGGACGGAGTTAAGGCAGTGGTCAACCACCGCGCGCCGGAAGGGAAGACCACCTCGGTGCGGCTGGGAGTCTCGCAGGTGGAGGAGGATGCCGAGGGCATCCTGCTGCTGGCGGTGGACCAGCCCCGCACGGCGAGCATCATTCGCCGGGTCATCGACGCGCACGTGGCCGGGGACGCGCTCATCACGCACCCGACGTACGGGGGCCGCGGCGGGCACCCCATCGTATTTCACGCATCACTCGCGACGGAGCTGCTGGCCGTCACGGAGGAGCGCCAGGGCATCCGCGAGGTGGTCAGCCGGCACATGGAGAGGCTGCAGCGCGTGGAGCTCAACGACCCGATGGTGCGGCTGGACCTGAACACACTCGACGACTACCACGCGGCGCTGGCGAAGTACGCGCCGCGACAGTAGGGCGTCAGCTTTTTCGCCCCGGCCCCCTATGCTATGCTGAGGCCGCTCCTCGCGTGTCCATTCACCCTGCGCGGGGGCGCAATCACGGCGAGTACGGAGTGCATGAGTGGCGGGCCGAATAGGCGTCATACTGGTGGGTGCGGGGGAAAGCCGCCGGATGGAGGGCATTGACAAGGTATTTGCCACCCTTCGGGGCAGGCCCATACTTGACCATAGTCTTGGCGTCATGGCGTCGGTGCCGGAGGTGGCGGCCGGCGTCATCGTCGTCTCGGAGCGCAACGTGGAGCAGGGGCAGTACGTGCTCATGCGCCGGGGGTGGTCCGTGGGGTGGAACATCTGCACGGGCGGCGAGCGACGGCAGGACTCGGTGCAGCGGGGGCTGGAGCGGCTGAAGGACGCGCAGTGGGTCGTCATCCACGACGTCGCGCGGCCGTGCGTGGACCGCTCGATGGTGTATCGGGGGCTGGAGGCAGCGCAGTCGACCGGCGCGGCCGTCGCCGCGGTCCCGGTTACGGACACGGTCAAGGTAGTGGAGGAGGGCGTCCGCGTCGTCGAAACGCTCGACCGCTCGCGGCTGTGGGCGGTGCAGACGCCGCAGGTGTTCCGGCGCGACCTGCTGGAGGCGGCGTTTTCGCAGGTGAGGGACGACGTGACGGACGAGGCCACAATGCTGGAGCGGCTGGGGCACACAGTCAGTGTCTTCACGGGCGACTACGGCAACCTGAAGGTCACGACGCCGCAGGACCTGGTCATCGCCGAAGCGATCCTCGCGTCGAGGGCGACGGTGGAGGTGCTGCCATCCGCATAGGGAACGGCTACGACGTCCACAGGCTGGTCGAGGGCCGCCCCCTGGTGCTCGGCGGCGTGACGATCCCACACGACAGGGGCCTGCTGGGGCACAGCGACGGGGACGCGCTGCTGCACGCCGTAATCGACGCGGTGCTGGGGGCGGCGGGGCTCGGCGACATCGGCGGGCAGTTTCCGTCGAGCGACGCGGCGTACAAGGACGCGGACAGCCGGGAGCTGCTGCGGCGCGTGGCGGGGCTGGTTGATGAGAGCGGGTGGAGACTGGTGAACCTGGATGCTACAATCATAGCCGAGAAGCCCGTGATGAAGCCGCACCTGGCGCCCATGCAACAGTGCATCGCGGAGTGCCTGTCGGCCCGACCGGAGCAGATAAACGTCAAGGCCAAGACCAATGACGGCCTAGGAGCCATCGGCGGCGGCGAGGGCATCGCCGTCCACGCCGTGGCCCTTCTAGAGGAAACCCCATGAAGCTCTACGACTCCCTGACCGGTGAAAAGCGCGAGTTTGTGCCCCACGACGACACCGTGAAGATGTACGTCTGCGGCGTCACGCCCTACTCCTCCTCGCACGTGGGACATGCGATGTGCTCGGTGTACTTCGACACGCTGCGCCGGTACCTGGAGTATTCCGGGTACGCGGTCAAGCACGTCCAGAACTTCACGGACATCGACGACAAGATCATCGACGCGGCGGCCGGGCAAGGGACGTCGCCGGTGACACTGGTGGAGGAACTGGTCGAGGAATACCTGATGGACATGGCCACCCTCAACATCCGGCCCGCCCACCTCTATCCGCGGGTGACAGACGAAATCCCGCAGATCATCGAGATGATCGAGGGGCTCATCGAGAAGGGGTTCGCGTACGAGTCCGAGGGTGACGTGTACTACCGGGTCACTCGATTCCCGAGCTACGGGAAGCTCAGCCACCGGACGCTGGAGGGCATGATGGCGGGGGCACGCATCGAGCCCAACATGCAGAAGGACCACGCCATGGACTTCACGCTGTGGAAGAAGTCCAAGGCAGGGGAGCCGTCGTGGGCGAGCCCGTGGGGCGAGGGGAGGCCGGGGTGGCACATCGAGTGCAGCGCGATGGCCGTACACTACCTGGGCCCGCACCTGGACATCCACGGCGGCGGGCAGGACCTCGTCTTCCCGCACCACGAGAACGAGATCGCGCAGACGGAGGCGTACACGGGACAGGAGCCCTTCGCGCAGCACTGGGTGCACAACGGGCTGCTGCAGATGGACCAAGACAAGATGAGCAAGTCGCTGGGCAACCTGGTGACGGTGCGGGAGGCACTGGACAAGTTTGGCCCGGATGCCATACGGCTCTTCTTCCTGAACTCCCACTACCACAGCCCGCTGGCGTACTCCGAGGAGAGCATTCGCGGGCAGCAGCGAGCGGCCGACCGGCTGCGGTCCGCGCTCGCCGCGTCTAGCGTCGACGGCACGGGCGAGGGCATCGACCCGGCGCCGTACCGGGAGCGCTTCGTCGCAGCCATGGACGACGACCTGAACACGCCGCAGGCGCTGGCCACGGTGTTCTCGCTGGCGCGGGACATCAACCGCGGGCGCGAGGAAGGGAAGGGGCTGTCGGCCGCGCAGGAGTGCCTGCGGGAGCTGACGGGAGTGCTCGGGCTGCGGCTGGAGGCGGAGGACACGGCGTCCGGGCAGCCGGCAAACGCCTTCGTGGCGCTGCTGGCGGAGGTGCGGCAGGAGCTGCGGGCCAACAAGCAGTACGGGATGGCAGACCAGATCCGCAACCGGCTGCAGGAGCTCGGCGTGTCGCTGGAGGACACCCCCGAGGGGACCAAGTGGCGCTTCACGTCCAGCCAAGCATGAACCCGCCCGACGCAGTCCTCCAAAGCCCATTGAGGTTGCTGTGATGGCTACCGCGCTGGTCGCCGACCTTTCCCGCATTCTTCCTCCCGAGCGCGTGTCCGTCGACGCCGAGGAGCTGTCGCGCGTATCGGGGGACGCGCTGGCGGCGTACCGCGCGTTCCAGCGCACGGGCGGCGTCGAGGTGGCGCCGTCGGCGCTCGTCAGCCCGACGTCGGCGGAAGAGGTGGCGGCCGTCG
>CAZCPU010000082.1:0-7899 GCA_964499855.1 uncultured Dehalococcoidia bacterium
GGGCGTTCAGCGCGGTGGTGCGATGGCTGAGGTGAGGGACTGGACGGGGGTGACGAGGGTGTGAGGCGACGGGCGCCGGGTGGACGGGAGGGGCTGTTTGGGCGGGGCGGGTCAGCGGCAGGGGCGGCTGGCGGGGCGTTGGGTGCGGCATGGCTGATGTATCGGCGGGTCGGCGGAAAGGATGTAGGGGGCCGGGGCGGCTGTTTGGGCGGAGTGCGGGTGAAGGAGATCGGTGTTGGAGTGCGTGGTCGTTGGGTTCTTGGGGGCGCAGGAAGCGGGGGAATGCGGACGCCGGGAGGGGAGGCGGCTCGGGGTAGTTTGTGGCGAGCGGGCGGAGCAGGAAGTGCGGGTGCACGACGGTGGATCGGTGGCGGGTAAGATGCATCCGGGAGGGTTGGGGAGGTGTCGGGCGCTGGGCTGGGGCGCGGCGCTACTGCGGAGATGGGTGGCAGCGTGAGCCCGAACAGGGTGTGTTGGGGGATGGGAAACGGAGGGCCAGGCGCCTTACGGGGTCCACGGAGGGATGGGGCGGGGCGGTCGTCGGGCGGCGGGATGGAAAGGGGGAAGCTGGGGGGAGGTGGGTGCGGAAAGGGGCGGCGTCGGCCACGGCAACCCGCGAGGGAGTACAAGGTTAGTTAGCGGCGCTAGCGCAGCCAGCCCGGCGGTACCCCGGCCCGCCGGGCCTCGTCGCGCAGGTCGGCGATGGCCTGGGCGAGATCGTCGGCCTCGGCCTCGGTCTCTTCGAGCTCATCGAGAGCCGCCACGCGGTCCTGCTCGATGGCGGCGCGTTGCGCGGGGTCGTCGCGGGCGGTGAAGTCGGCCCACAGCCGGTTCAGGCGAGTCTGGAGCTCGCCGGCGCGGCGCTCGGCCTGCTCGAGGGCCTGCCGGGCCTCGGCCATGCGGTTGCGCCACCGCTCTTCGTCCCCGGCGCCCGCGGCCTCCGGGGACGCGGCCGGGGCCGCCGGCCCCGTCGCGGCCGCCCCGGATTCCGCGCCCGCGCCCCGCTCCTGGTCGTCGACACGCATGGTGAGCCTGCCGCCGAACACGAGGTCGGCGCCGGCCTTCTACGCCCAAGTGGTCGCGCGAGAAACCCGCGACCCGCCTACACGTCGCTGACAGGTTTGGAGGAGGTGGGACCACCCAGACCGGCAAGATGAGATCGGCCGGGCTAATCGCTCTCGGCGATGGATGACGAGGCACCGCTACGGCCGGCCGGCGGCGACCCGAGCCCACCCCTCATGACAACGGAGAGTCCATTGCGCATCCGCTGATGCCGCGCGTACGGCCAAGCAGCCCGGTTTCCGGGTTCCATGCCACGCTGGGTTTCTTCGCAGGCGCGTCAGATCGGACCACTCCATGAGGTCCGCGCCCGGCCGGCGGCCCTGCCGAACCCCCGACCGGCCCACATCCAGCTCACGAGTTGATACATTGCTGCAACGCACGCCTCTTCGCGGCGCCCCGTCAACGACGCGGTCGCGGTGGTCCGAGGGTTGACCGAAGCCACCGCCCCGTGGCAGATTGGCCCAATGCACTTGGGAGGAGAAAAATCTTGAACCAGTACAGCGACCGCCCTGACCCCGGCGAAGGAGCCAACTCCACTGGCAGGGATTGCGTACTCATGTTCTCAGGGGGGCGCGACTCGACCCTCGCAGCCCTCCGTCTCTCCAGGCAGCAGTACCGCTTGTTGCTGCTCACCGTAACTTCGGAACACCTCTCCGGCATCCACTCCGTGATACGTCGTCTCAACGAATTCCGTCTCAAGTTCCCCACGCGCGCGACATGGCTACACGTCGTTCAACCGTCCCATCTGGTGCCCGAAATGAAAACTGGGCACAGGACCTGCCTGCCATGCCATGCCGCCTATTCGGGCTTGGGACTCCGGTTTGCGTTGGACAACAACATGTCCAATATCGCATTTGGCTACACTGGATACCAATCAACTTGGATCGAGCAAACCCCGCAGGCTATCGAGATTCTCCGACGTAGCCTACGGGCCCACGGTGTTGACCTTCTGCTACCAGTGTCCGACCTTCCGTCAAAGGCTGATGCGATCCGGGAACTGCGGTTGGCCGGGCTAACCCCTGATGCTCTAGAACAAAAGTGTTTAGTCCAACAACTCAACAACACACTTCCTTCAGATGAACTCACGACTGAGCTTCATCGCTGGAGCCAAGCCCTGGAGCAAGTCTTCCGGCACGGCAGGTACGGAGACATCCACGTCGTCCAGCGAGTCACGCTCGGCCCAATGGAGCTGCCTGATGATTAACCACGTCACGGAGCTATTCCGTGTCGAAGCTGGACTACTAGCCTTCATCCTCGCATTCTACGCATTGTGCGCACGCGAACGCAAAGCGCCATACATCACGCATACCGTCTATTCCGAAATCGGCCTCGTGCTGCTGGCCGTGATCTTCACTCTGCTGGCCTTGGTGTCCACCGGCGGACCTGCGTGGCTCGTCCGCGTTCCCCGCACCATTGCGCAGCTTCTCCTGTTGACCGCCGCAGTGGCCACACTCAAGCGTGTCTTCTCGATCGCCAATCGCGACCTCCGTCTCCGCGACGACAAGTGGTGGCTCATGCTTCCTGTCTGGAAACAATACTATATCTGGCGCCGACGCCGCAAGCACGACACCGAGCCGGGCAGAAGTTACGAACATCAATCACTAAAGCCCGGGAAAGAACTCACCGACGCTATCGTTGGGGCCGGATGGCCACGACTTGGAGAATCCGCCGATAGTACATCGCAAAGCGCCGAGGTGGACGGTGGTCCAGGCCCCTCCGCCACGCTCTCGCTGCTTGGGTCGTCTTACCGGTCGACTGATAGACATCTCCTGAAACTCGCAACAGCGTTCGTTCAACAAGGGCACTACGTTCAGTATACGCCGTGCGGTAGACATCCGATGGAATTCTTGCTCAAGTTCAAGTCCCATTTGGCGGAACAATGGGACGAAGTCGCAGGGCGGGTGGTCATTGTAGACGCCTATACCCCTCATTTTGGATTCTACGACTCCGTCCACGAAGCGAGAACGAAATTCCTGGAGAAGCCGCTCGGCGCGACGGTGATTCCCTGCCGCCCGACATTCGCCGGGATTCACACCGCGACGGCGGAAGCATTCAACCGAATCAAGTCCAAAGAAATGGGCGGCCACAATAGCCCCCGGAAACCCGCGCTGCTGGTTTTTGAAGCAACTTATGCACTCGTGGACTTGGAGTCCGCCGAACAATATCGCCGATTCGTCCGGCACGTAATCCCATCGGAGCGAATGTGGGGTTCAATGTTTACGACGTTCATAGAACTGGGTCTCGACGAGGACAGCAGAACTCTGTTGCGCGGCTACTCCGACTATTTTCTCGAAGAGGCGACGGTGCCGACCCAGGGTGCCGAGGTGCCATCATGAAGAAAGTCGCAATACATGATCCCCTGTACGGTGACGTGAGCTTCGGGCCGGCTATGACGGGCTTGATCTTCACGCCAGCGGTGCAGCGGCTACGGCATGTGAGGCTCTCAAACATCGACTCGATGTCCCTGCCAGGATTCGCCGGGACGACGAGGTACGAGCACGCGCTCGGCGCTGCGGCGATTGCTGCGCAGCTAGGCTTCTTCGGAAGCCTGATGCCGCGGGAACGAATCGTGTTGCAGGCCGCGGCCCTTGTTCATGATACGGCGATTACGCCCTACGGCCATTTGGTTGAGGAGGCGTTCGCGTATGTCGGAAAGGCCTTCGACCACGAGAAGAAGTGGCAACAATTGCTGAACGAACAGTCGTCAGAGGAACCCGGCGGTGGACAATCGCAGATTTACATGGGTCGGGAGGCGGGCTTGAGGTCATGGGCGGAGGAGGCATTCGGTCGTGGTGATTGGCGAGAACCGTTGGGAAGGGTGATCGGGGCTGTGAGGGGGGAGGGGGAGTACGGGGCGGTAATAGCAGGACAATTGGATGTCGACAATATTGATAATGTGAGTAGAGCAGCATTGCACATTGGACTCCGGCACGACGGGGATCTCGCGATGCGGTTGGCGGGAGCTATTCGAGGAATTCGGGACGGTCGACTAGTCGTTGAGGAGGAGGGAGTGGAGTTGGCGTCGAGGTGGCTGGACCTGCGAAAGGCGGTCTATGGCAAGCTCATGCTGGCGGAAATGGACTACGCCGGAAAGGCTATGTTGTTGGCGGCAGCCACAGCGGCCTGCGAGGAGGGCGTGGTTACGGAGGACGACTGGCGACTGACGGATTGGGAATTCACAAATCGATTGCTGACCAGCAAATGCAGGAGCGTGAGGAGGCCGCTACAACAGTGGCTTGTGGGCGAATTGTGGGCGTTGAGCGACTTGGTGTGGATGGAAGGCGAGGCGCCGAGCTTGTCAGACATGTACCGCTTCTCCAAGGACGTGGCGGACGGGGTTGGGCGGTGCATTGCGTACCGGATCAAAGATAAACGCCGGCGGGAAGTGGAACTTCGGCTGACGGGCGGCGGGCGTGTTGTGGTCGGCAAGAAGTCAGGAACTTGGCTGTTCGGGATGGCGGTAGATCAGCAATCGTTGTCAGGTGCGACGAAGAGGACGATACTGGAGGAGGGCCGAAGGGCGTTCGGGTCCGATGTAATTGGCTACGCCCGGGGTGGCGTGGCGACGGAAGGCACTTTGTTTGAGTGAGAGTGTTGGCAATGGCGGGAGAGGCGGACGTGGTCCGACGGCTCAATTCGGTTGACTGGGATTTTCCAGGGGCGCGAACGGCACGGGGGTCAGTACACGCGATGCATTGGTTCCCAGGCAACTTCATACCACAGATTCCCGCGCACTTTATACAGCTGTTGTCGCGGCCGGGTGATTTGGTAATGGACCCGTTTTGCGGCAGCGGCACGACGGGGGCAGAGGCGTATCGACTCGGGCGAAGGTCGCGGCAAAGTGACGTATGTCAAGCGAGCATACAGGTTGCGCGCGGCAAGTTGGCACTGTTAGGTACGCCCGATCTCGGACGGAAATGCAGAGAGGTAATGGAGCAGCTCCACTTTGAGGCGTTGGCGAGACGGCGCTGGATCGGAGATGCGGAGCTGGAACGATGGATTGAGAAGGACACGCTGGAGCAGTTGAGTTTTATTTGGCACCTAGTTGAAGGCGTGGGCGACGGCCGCGTGCGTGCGGTCTTGGAGTGCGTGTTTAGTGATGTGTTGTTCGCGTGCGCATCAGCGGCTGGGGCTATGACCCGGACTGGAGGGCGGCGACGTCACCATTGGGGTTGGGTGGCGGACAACGTTAGGCCACGAACGTTGCGGCGGCATAACGCAGTGGGTCTGTTTCGAGAGCGCTTGATGAGCGCAATGGATGTGGCTCGATCGGAAGCGAAGGGCGGGCGGGGCGACGCCATTGTGGTTCGGGAGGCGTGCGCGAGCTTGAGTTGTGGGGAGGCGGTTGTGGATTTGGTTGTTACCTCGCCACCATATTTGGGTGTCATTGACTACGCGTTGGCCAACCGGTTGTCATACCTGTGGATGGGATGGGATTTGGACCGGGACCGACGAGAGGAACTTGGCAGTAGACGCGGCCGGAACCATCAGAAGGCGAAGGAAAGGTATCTGGAGGGCATTGGGACCGCCGTAGAGAGGGTATATAGTGCGATGAAATTGGGGGCGTACTGTGCGGTGGTTGTGGGGGCGTCGAGAAAGTACGACGGGGTGGCGCTCGAAGCGGTGGAGGTATTCGGGGGACGGTTGAGGCGGATTTGGGGCCCGGTCGAACGGGTCGTATCGAGGAGACGGTTGGCGGAGCGGCGAGGGCGAGAATCAAGGGAGTGGGTGTGTTTATGGCGCAAGGTGGCGTGATAGGCATATGCGGCGGGACGTGTGTTGGAAAGACGACGGTCGCCGGGGCAATTGGGAGGCTCCTAGGCTGGGACCATCGGGATTGCGGCCGGGCGGTGGTGGAAGAGGCGCGCGCGCGTGGGTTGGCGGTTTCAGACCTTGGAATGGAAACTCACCAGGAGGTCGATCGGCTGACCCGTGCGCGTGCGGTGGCGGAGGTCAGGAACGTTGTTGTAGATGGGCGCTACCTTCGGTACGTGCTGGCGGGGTTGACGGGGGTGACGGTGGTGGAGCTGACCTGCGACAGGAGGGAGAGAGAGCGACGATGTCGTTGTCGGAGCGGAATTGGGCCGGGGGAGGCGAGGGGTGTGGTGGAGGAGAGCGACAGAGTTGACAAGGAGTTATGCACGGAGCTGTACGGGCTTCGGGGGCGCGAGGCGGACTATTCGATTGACACGACCGAGTCGACGGGGGAGGCGGTGGCGAGGCGGATTCTGCGGGAGTTGGGGATGGCGTAGCACTGGTCGTAGCACTCGCGGCGCGCGGAGAGGCGGGGTTGGGGTCGGCCAGGAGGTGGACGGGCGGGATGTCGAAGGGGAAGGACAAGGTGGAGGCGCCGGTGGTGCGTAGCAGAGTCGGGCGAGGAAGCGGGGGCTTGGGGGAGTGAGTGGTGGTGTCATCTGGGGCGTCCGGGGGGGGCATGATGCGGAGCTTGGTGGACGAGAATCCACTCTTCGCGCATCGTTTTGACGGTGCGGCGCCCGGAGGGAGGAGCGGTGCGGGCGAGGCGGTTGATCGTGGGCGGAGTGACCTTGGCGGCGATTCGTCGGCACGTGCGGTCAACTCTGGAAAAGCCGAGGGAAAGGAGCGTGTGATCTACGAACTCGTCTGTGCGCAGCCTCCAGCCGCCGATGAGTCGGCGTGCGATAACGGTGACGAAGGCGCCGCCGGGGCGTAGGCAGGCGGCGGCCGCTCGGAGGCTGGAGTGGAGGTCGCGGAGATACGCGCTGGCGCTGGCGCGTCGGGGATTGTTTGCGCCGCCTGCCCAGTAGGGGCGCAGTGTCTGGATGGGATGGGCGTCGAAGGGGCCGGGGCGGCCGCCGAGGCCGGCTGTGTCGACCTGGGCTGAACGAATTCCGTAGTGGCTGAAGCCGCGTAGTCGAGATACAACGTGGAGGCAGAGGCTGGACATGCCGCCATATTGTACGGTGCTTTGAGAGTCGCCGTACGGTGGTGAGGTGATTACGGCGTCAACGTACGGCGTTCGAAGCGCGCGGCGTAGGACAGCGGGGGAGTGTCGGGCGTCGCCGAGTGCAAATGTAGAGCATCCGGGCAATGGATGCAGCGTATGGAGTTCGCGCCACGCGTGTGTCAGGCGGCGTTCGAAAACACTCCAGGCGTCTTGGGGGACCGTGAGGCGGGCGGGAGCGGATAGTCGATGGAGTTTCCACTGGTCGCGCCTGGCGAAAGAGACTTCCCTGACGGTGGCGCTGAGCACGGCAGCTAGTAGGAGTCGGGTGGGCCAGGGCGTGGGTCTGTTGTTGATGGCCTTTGTTATTTCGCGAAGCTCGCGGGCGGCGTCTGGACCGAGCCACTCTACGTGTCGTCCAGCGCGAGGGTCAAGTGGCGGCGCGTCGGTGCTGTGACGGTGGCCACGGGATTCAAGGAGTTCAGCAAGAACGCAGAGCAGGTTGTCGCTATTATCACTGTGGGCCTTGGCACGGGAAATGAGAAGGGCTAGGGGGTTGAGATCAATGCCAACGGCGGACGCGCCGGCCTCGGCGGCAGCCAAGCATACGCGGCCGGTACCGCAGAATGGGTCAAGCAAGGTGTCGCCCCCGTACTTTTGGACAAGGCTTGTGACCAAGTCATCGGGCATCATGGCAGGATACGGGTGAATTGTCGATAGTCGTGGCATGCTCAGGGCCCGTGAGGAAGGGTGATGATGGAGGCAGGAGGCGGCTGTGGCAGGGGGGATGGTCGTGGGGGAGGGAGCGGACCTTGGAGCGCGTCAGGTCGGCGGGGTGCGGGGACGGGGAGGTGGGGGCGGGCGTTCAGCGCGGTGGTGCGATGGCTGAGGTGAGGGACTGGACGGGGGTGACG
>CAZCPU010000083.1:0-7623 GCA_964499855.1 uncultured Dehalococcoidia bacterium
GCTTGATCTCCTCGGGCGTGAGGTTGGTGGGGAGGGAGGTGCGGACGGAGTGGGTTCGGAAGGCTTCCGGGTTGTTGGGGCCCGGGGGTTCCTCGCCCTCCTGGAGCGCCCGGGCGGCTTTGAGCATGCGCTGGCGGACTCGGATCATTGACTCGTCCGTGCGGACGAGGTGCTCTCGGCTGCGGTCTGCGCGGGGGCCCCACTGGTCCTCGACGAGGGCGAGGTCCTGGATGGGGAAGGACTTGATGCCGGTGTAGGAGTAGTTCTTCTGGAGCAGCCGGTCGACGTTGTAGTCGTTGTCCTTGTTCTCGACGGCCATGAAGGTGCCGGGGATCTGCTCGGGGTAGGTGAAGCCGCCGAAGCGGTCCTGGTTGCGCTGGTGCTCAGTGAAGGGCTCGTAGCTCCAGCGGAAGCGGTACATGTAGCAGCTCTCGTCGTCGATGGGGATGCGCATGTTGCTGCAGTAGACGCCGGGGCCCGCGATGCCGGCGGAGGTAAACGTCGGGAAGAAGAAGTTGTTGACGAGGGCCATCTGCGTGTCGCCGGACTCGGGCGTCAGGGAGATCTGCTGCATGCCGAAGTCCGTCTCCTCAAAGATGAAGGACATGCGCATGAACCGCTGATCGCCGAAGAGGGCGCCGAGGGCGGGCGACGCCTCCTGGATGGCGCCGGGCATTGCGCGCTCGCGGGTCATGTGGAGGAAGGCGCCGTGGCTGGGGTCGTAATCGCCCTCCATGGCCTGCATGTAGTTGCAGCGGAGGTGGTACTTGCGGACGTAGGTGCGGTCGTCGGGCAGGTCCATCCAATCGAATCCGGGACGAGGCGGGGGCGGGTCCTGGGGTCCGAGGTAGGCGAAGACCATGCCCGCGGCGTCGAAGCAGGGGTAGGCCTTCACGCGCACCTTGTCCTTGTAGGTCTCGCCCTCCGGCGAATTGGGCAGATCGACGCAGTTGCCGTCGACGTCAAACTTCCAGCCGTGGTAGACGCAGCGGATGCCGCATTCTTCGTTTCGTCCGAAGAAAAGCGGGGCGCCGCGGTGGGGGCAGTAGGCGTCGACGAGGGCGGGGGCGCCGTTGGAGTCGCGGAAGGCGATGAGGGTCTCGCCGAGGAGCTTCACTCGCACGGGCGGGCAGTCGGCCGACGGGATCTCGTCCGAGAGCAGCGCGGGCAGCCAGAACCGGCGGAAGAGCTCGCCCATGGGCGTACCCGCCCCGGTCTGCGTGAGCATGTCGTTTTCTTCGCGGCTGAGCATCCGATCCCCCCTGGTTGAGTAATTGCAGCCAGACTATCGCCAACGGCGATGGCGTCGCAAGGTCAGCTGTCATGCAGCGAGGGGGAGAAACCCGCAGGCCCCGCCCCCTCGCGATTCCCGTTGAAGCGGCAGCGAGCTACGCGGCGTGAATGCGCGAGTCCGCCGTTGGGCCGTGCGTCAGCTCCTTGATGCGCTCGATGGCCTCATCCGCCGAGGCGTCGCCCGGCAGGCTCATGCGGGCCGTGTGGACGGAGAAGCTCTCGGGGTTGTGCGGCCCCGGCGGCTCCTGGCCCTCCTGGAGCTCCCGCGCCGCCTTCAACAGGCGACGGCGGACGCGCATCAGGGGCTCGTCGCTGGTCACGAGGTGCTCGAGGGAGCGGTCGGCGCGGGGGCCCCACTGGTCCTCGACGAGGGCGAGGTCCTGGATGGGGAAGGACTTGATGCCGGTGTAGGAGTAGTTCTTCTGGAGCAGCCGGTCGACGTTGTAGTCGTTGTCCTTGTTCTCGACGGCCATGAAGGTGCCGGGGATCTGCTCGGGGTAGGTGAAGCCGCCGAAGCGGTCCTGGTTGCGCTGGTGCTCAGTGAAGGGCTCGTAGCTCCAGCGGAAGCGGTACATGTAGCAGCTCTCGTCGTCGATGGGGATGCGCATGTTGCTGGAGTAGACGCCGGGGCCCGCGATGCCGGCGGAGCTGAAGCAGGGGAAGTAGAAGGTGCTGGCCGAGACGGTCTGCGTGCCGTCGGCCTCCGGGGTTGCCGCGATCTGGAGCATGCCGAAGTCGGTCTCCTCGTAGGAGACGTACTTCATGCGCAGGAAGCTGCGATTGCCGAGCAGCGAACCGAGCGTCGGCGCGGCGTCCTGGATGGCGCTGGGCGTGGCAAGGTCGCGGGTCATGTGGAGGAAGGCCGCGTGGCTTGGGTCATAGTCGCCCTCGAGGGCCTGGAAGTAGTTGCAGCGGAGGTGGTACTTGCGGACGTAGGTCTGGCCCTCGGGGAGGCTCATCCAATCGAAGCCGGGGCGCGGCGGGGTGCGGTCCTTCGGGCCGAGGTAGGCCCAGACCATGCCGGCGGCGTCGAAGCAGGGATAGGCCTTGAGCTCCACCTTGTCCCTGTAGGTCTCGCCCTCGGGGGAGTTGGGGAGGTCGACGCACTTGCCGCTGGCGTCGAACTTCCAGCCGTGGTAGACGCAGCGGATGCCGCACTCCTCGTTGCGGCCGAAGAAGAGGGGCGCGCCGCGGTGGGGGCAGTAGGCGTCGACGAGGGCGGGGGCGCCGTTGGAGTCGCGGAAGGCGATGAGGGTCTCGCCGAGGAGCTTCACTCGCACCGGCGGGCAATCGGCCGAGGGGATCTCCTCGGCCAGGCATGCGGGAATCCAGAACCTCCGGAACAGCTCGCCCATGGGCGTACCCGCCCCGGTCTGAGTGAGCATGTCATTCTCTTCACGGCTCAGCATCCGTACCCTCCTGCTCAGTGTTGGTTGGGCGTTGGCATCCCCCATCCTAAACCTTCTCCCGCCTGCGAGGGAAGGGATTTGAGGGGGAAACCCTCCCCTGACCGCGGGAGAAGGGGCTCAAGGGGAACTTCCGTCGTCCGCGGGGGAAGGGGCTTAGGGGGTGCGGATTGGGGTGGGCGTCGTTACGCCGACGTCATTCGCCACCGGGCTGCGACAAGGCCGCCCAACACCGTGAACAGGGGGAAGCCGACGAAGAGGCCGAAGGGGAACCATAGACGGTCGGGGTAAAAGACGTAGAAGGAGTAGACGCCCCACAGCGCGAGCAGGGCGCCGGCAACCACGGCCACGACGACGACCCGCCTCGCGACAAGGGCGCCCGCCAAGCCGCCGGCGAGGCCGCCAAGGGCGCTTCCGAGCACGACGAGGGCAAGGCCGCCGACCTGCGCGCCCTCGACGCGGGCGGCCGTTTCCTCCGGGGTCTGCGGGTCGAGGAGCTCCGGGGGAGTGGGGTAGAGGGCCTCGCCGGCGAAGCCCATCGCGAAGAAGACGACGTGGGCGACCACGACGGCAACGATGACGGCCAAGCCCGTTCTCAATGACTCCATCCGCCCACTAACCAAGCGCAAAGGCCTCCTCGGCCATGTCCACAATGCCGCGGCTTATCGACAGGGATGCCGTTGCGCCCGGGGAGGGGGCGTTGCGGACGTGGATGGCGTTGCCGGTCTGCGTGATGCGGAAGTCGTCGACGAGGGCGCCGGTGCGCTCGACGGCCTGGGCGCGGACGCCGGCGCCACCGTCGCCGAGGTGGCGGGACTCGACCTCGGGGACGAGGCGCTGGAGGGAGCGGGTGAAGGCGCCCTTGCTGAAGGAGCGGTGGTACTCCTGGAAGGCGGTCTTCCAATAGCGGCCGGCCATGCTCCAGAAGCCGGGGAACCGCAGGGTTGCAAGGGTCTCGCCGACGTTCAGCTTGAACTTGGTGTAGCCCTCCTGGGCGAAGGCGAGGACGGCGTTGGGGCCGGCCTCGACGCCGCCGTGGATGCCCCTGGTGAAGTGGACGCCGAGGAAGGGGAAGCGGGGGTCGGGCACGGGGTAGATGAGGCCGCGCACGAGGGACGCGCCCTCGGGGGTAAGCGTGTAGTACTCGCCGCGGAAGGGGATGATGCGGAGGTCGTAGGGGGCGCCCATCATGTGCGCGACGTCGTGGGCGTAGAGGCCGGCGCAGTTGACGAGGTAGCGGGCCGAGACATCGCCGCGGGTGGTCTCGACGGTGATTGCGCCGTCGGGGTCCTGGGACACGTCCTCGACCCTGGCGCCCATGAGGATGTCGCCGCCGTTCTCCTGGAAGCGGCGGGCGTAGGCCTCGGTGACCTCGGTGTAGTCGACGATGCCGGTGTTGGGGGACCAGAGGGCGCGGATGCCGGCGGCGTGGGGCTCGATCTCGCGGAGGCGCTCGGGGCCGATCATCTCGAGGCCGGGGACGCCGTTGGCGACACCGCGGTCGTAGAGGTCATCGAGGCGGCCGAGCTCGTCCTCGCGGGTGGCGACGATGACCTTGCCGCAGAGATCGTAGGCGACGCCGGCCTCGTCGCAGAACTCCATGAGGGCCTTGGACCCGGCGACGCAGTTCTGGGCCTTGAGGGAGCCGGGCTTGTAGTAGATGCCGGAGTGGATGACGCCGCTGTTGTGGCCGGTCTGGTGAGCGGCGAGGCGGTCCTCCTTCTCGAGGACGCCGACGCGGAGGCGGGGGTGGCGGTGGACGAGCTCCATGGCGGTCGCGACGCCGAGGATGCCGCCGCCAACGACTGCAACGTCGTAGCTGTAGTCAGGCATTGCCGTTCACCTCACGGGAGCGTTGAGGGATGGCTCAATGTAGCTGGGGGTGGCGGGGGGCGTCAATGATTGGTGGGAGAGGGTGTAGAGCAGCGTTGGGGGAGAGCACCCCCATCCCATCCTTCCCCCGCTCGCGGGGGAAGGGGCTTCTGTGGCGGTGCGGGCCTTCCCCCGCTCGCGGGGGAAGGGGCTTCTTTGGCTCCGTGTTGGGGGGTCGGGGCGGATCGGCTGTCATCCTGCCTTAACAGTGTGCAGGGGCAGGGCCGTGGCCTCCAGCGTTCCGAGGTCCATGCGGAGTGAGGCATGGTCGATGTCAAAGCCGACGACCTCTCCAGCCGCGTCCACGTCGACGTTGAGGCCGGGGGTGACCTCGATTGTGTCGGCGCCGGGTTCCGACTTGAACTCGACGTAGAGGCTGTCGGTTTCCGGGTAGTAGTGCAGTTTCACGGCTGGTCCTCCTTGCAGCAATTATAGCGGGCGCAGAGGGAGAGGGCTTGGCGACCGCCGGTGGCCCTTCGACGGGCTCAGGGCGAACGGACCTGCGACCCACGTCCACCCCCGTTGCGCTACAATGCCCGCGACCATCAACTACATGGAGGCTGCTATGAAGACGGTTGACGCGATTATTGAGATTTTGCAGCGGGAGCGGGTGGAGTTTCTTAGCTGCTTCCCTACTACGTCGGTGATTGACGCGGCGGCTTCTGTGGGGATGCGGCCGGTTATCTGCCGGCAGGAGCGCGTTGGGGTGGGGATTGCGGACGGGTTCGCGCGGGTGACGAACGGGCGGCGGCCGGCGGTGTTCGCGATGCAGTACGGGCCGGGGGCGGAGAACGCCTTCGCGGGGGTGGCGACGGCGTACTCGGACTCGACGCCGATGCTGCTGCTCCCGCTGGGGCAGGCGAGCGCGATCGCTGGGGTGCCGCCGATCTTCAGCTCGGAGGAGAGCTACGGGGCGGTGACCAAGTGGGTGGAGCGGCTGGACCACCCGCACCGGCTGGCGGAGGTGATGCGGCGTGCGTTCAGCCGGATCCGGCACGGGAAGCCGGGGCCGGTGATGGTCGAGTTTGCGGCGGACATCATGGACGTGGACATAGGGGACGCGCACGACGGGTACGAGGCGGTCTCGGCGACGCGGTCGGCGGCGGACCCGCGGGACGTGCTGGCGGCGGCGCGGGCGCTCGTCGAGGCGGAGCGGCCGGTGATCTTCGCCGGGCAGGGGGTGCTGTACGCGGAGGCGACGGACGAGCTGGTCGCACTGGCGGAGCAGCTGCAGATACCGGTGGTGACGACGATGCTGGGGAAGAGCGCGTTCCCGGAGGACCACCCGCTGTCGGGCGGGACGGTGGCGACGGTGATGACGGCGCACGGGTACCAGGCGGTGGTGGACGCCGACGTGGTGCTGGCGGTGGGGGCGAGCCTGACGCGGCACCCGATGTCCATCACGATGCCGCCGGGGAAGACGGTGATCCACGCGACCAACGACGAGGGGGACATCAACAAGGGCTACCCGGCCGCCCACCCGATCCTGGGGGACGCGAAGCTGACGCTGGCGCAGTTCTCCGAGGCGGTGGCGGAGGTGCGGGGCACCCCTTCGGCGCGGGACAACAACGTGGCGGCGGAGATGGGCGAGCGGCGGGACGCGTGGATGGCGGAGTGGTCGGCGGTGCTGACGTCGGGGGAGACGCCGATCAACCCGTACCGGGTGCTCCACGAGATGCAGCGGGCGATCCCGCCGTCGGAGGCGATCGTGACGCACGACTCCGGGAGCCCGCGGGACCAGATGCTGCCGTTCTACCTGGCGCCGACGCCGCGGAGCTACCTGGGCTGGGGGAAGTCGCACGGGCTGGGCACGGGGCTGGGGCTGACGATAGGGGCGAAGCTGGCGGAGCCGGACAAGGTGTGCATCAACATCATGGGCGACGCGGCCTTCGGGATGACGGGGCTGGACGTGGAGACGGCGGTGCGGGCGGAGGCGCCGATCATCACGGTGGTGTTCAACAACGGAACGATGGCCATCGAGAACCGAAACATGATCTCGTCGCACGAGCGGTACAAGGCGCGGGACCTGGGGGGGCAGTACGCGGACATCGGGCGGGCGCTGGGGGCATACGCCGAGCGGGTGACGGACCCGGAGGACGTGGGACCGGCGTTCGAGCGGGCCCGGCGGGTGACGGAGGAGCAGGGGCAGGCCGTGCTGCTGGAGTTCGTCACGTCGGCGGAGACGCGGTTCTCGCACCGGCGGGCGCTGTAGGGGCGGGCCGGCTGGATGGCGGGGGCATTCGATTCGATTCGTTTCGTCCCGATGTAATTTGGGGAAACGAGTCTCCTACAAAACGGGCCAATTCAGATACGACTCGATTTTCCGAAACGAGTGGGTTTTGTGGGAATCGCTGCGCGTTCCGCAGACCCTCGTGGGCCTTCCGGGGACGGGCGGTGCGGGTGTCGGTCGTCGTCGGCATGGAAAGAGGGTACCGGCGCGCGGCTGGTTGGCGCCAGCGGCCCGCGTCATGGCGGGCAACGGGCGGCGGGTCTGACACGGGTCTGTTGCGGCACGGGTCGGCGGCTCCCTACGCTGGGCGCATGGAAGGGAAGAACGCACCCAAGAAGGCCAGCGGAAAGCGCGCCAAGCGGCAGAGCGGCGGCCAGCCCGGCAACCGCAACAGCGTCAAGCACGGGTTCTACTCGTCATTTATGTCACCCGCGGACCGGCGGAAGCTGAAGGAGGCGAGCGGGGTTGTGGGGCTGAAGAATGAGATTGCGTCCTTCCGCGTCCTGTACGGGAAGATGATGACCGACCCGAACGTGACGCCGAGCCAGCTGGCGGCGGCGTTGAGCGTGCTGTCGCGGGTGGAGGCGATCCAGCGGAGGCTCTTCGACGCGCAGGATGACGAGGGCGACAGGGACCTTATGGCAGTGGCGGAGCGGCTGGCGGAGGTTATTGGGGTGTCGGTGGGGGAGGATGGGAATTGGGTTATGAGGGAGTTAGGGGGGGAGGGGTAGGATGAGGGGGACTGCTGGGGCGGAAGGGTTGCGGGGCCTGACGGCCCCTTTTTTTTGCGCTTCGAGGGCGTCAGGGCGGGCGGCCCCTCCG
>CAZCPU010000084.1:0-7544 GCA_964499855.1 uncultured Dehalococcoidia bacterium
CGGCTGGCGAAGTCTGCGTACTCCTGCTTGGCGGCGCCGATGGTGGTGTCGGCGCCGTGGCCGGGGTAGACGGCGGTGTCGTCAGGGAGGACGAAGAGGCGGGTGGTGATGCTCTCGATGACCTGCTGGAGGGCGTCCGGGGACTGGGTCCTGCCAGGGCCGCCGGGGAAGAGGGTGTCGCCGGAGAAGAGGTGGTTGTCGAGGAGGAGGCAGACGCCGCCGGGGGTGTGGCCGGGGGTGTGGAGCAGGTCGAGGGTGAGCTCGCCGACCTGGAGGGCGCCGCCGTCCTCGAGGTGGAACTCGGGCGTGTTGGGGGCGAGGCGGGGGGTGTCGTCGCGGTGGAGGCCGAAGGGAGCGGAGAGGCCGGCGCGGAAGGCGTCGTAGCCCTCGATGTGGTCGCGGTGGCCGTGGGTGATGGCGACGGCGGTGACGTCGGTGCCGGCGGCCTCGGCGAGGACGAGGTCTGCGTCGCGGGGGGTGTCGACGATGAGGCTCTTGCCGGTAGCCTTGCAGACGATGATGTAGGCGTTGTTGTCGAAGGGGCTGGCGACGATCTTGTGGATGCGGACGCGGTCGTCTTCAAAGTGCACGGCCATGGTGTCCTCCTTGGGCCGGGGTTGTTGGGGCTAGTGTACTATAGGTGCGGAGGCGTTAGTGGAACCCATCGTTCAAGTCAGGGACCTCGTCAAACGCTACGGAACGCTCACCGCGGTCAACGGCATCAGTTTTTCGGTCGACCCTATCGAGTGCTTTGGCATCCTTGGGCCCAATGGGGCGGGCAAGAGCAGCACCCTCCGCATCCTCACGGCGGTCTCGCCGGCGACGGCGGGCAGCGTCGTCATCGACGGGCTGGACGTGGCGCGGCACCCGCGGCTGGTGAAGGCGCGGCTGGGCGTGGTGCCGCAGGAAGAGGACCTGGACACGGACCTGCCGGTGCTGCAGAACCTGCTGGTGTACAGCCGGTACTTCCGGATGCCGCCGAAATTGGCGCTGGAGAGCGCGCAGGAGGCGCTGAACTTCTTCGAGCTGGGGGACCGCGCGGGGACACGGGTCGACACGCTGTCGGGCGGGATGAAGCGGCGGCTGGTCATCGCGCGGGCGATGCTGAACCGGCCGAAGGTGCTGGTGCTGGACGAGCCGACGACGGGGCTGGATCCGCTGGGTCGGCACCTGGTGTGGGAGCGGCTGCTGGAGCTGCGGCGGCAGGGCATCACGACGGTGCTCTCGACGCACAACATGGAGGAGGCGACGGCGCTGTGCCAGCGGCTGGTGATCATCGACCACGGGCAGATCATCGCGGAGGGACCGCCGACGGAGCTGGTGCGGCAGTCGGCCGGGCGTGAGGTGGTGGAGGTGCGGCCGCCGCTGGGGGAGATCCCGGCGGTACGCGGGCGGCTGACGGAGCTGGGGCTGCAGGTGGAGCGCGCGGGGACGGCGCTGCTGGCGTACGGGGCGGACGCTGTCGAACTGGAGCGGCAGCTGGCGTCGGAGGGGCTGCAGGTGCTGTACCGGACGGCGAACCTGGAGGACGTGTTCCTGCGGCTGACGGGCCGGAGCATCGAGGAGGACGAGTAGTGGAAGCGCCGAACGCCTTCTACGCCGTCGCGGTGTGGCGCAGGCACCGGGACGCCTTCCTCCGGAACTGGACGACGGAGGCTGGGGGCGTGTTCCTGGAGCCGCTCATCGTGCTGGGGGCGTTCGGGTACGGGCTGGGGCAGTTCGTGGGGGAGTTCGAGGGGGACACCTCGTACGCGGCGTACATCACGCCGGGGCTCATCGCGGGGTATGCGATGTTCCACGCGCTGTTCGAGGGGGCGTACGGGGCGTACCTGCGGCTCTCCATGCACCGGGTGTTCAACAGCATGCTGGCGACGCCGATGCAGGTGGAGGACCTGGTGGCGGGGGAGATGATCTGGGGGGCGAGCCGGTCGGTGCTGACGGCGATCGCGGTGCTGGTGGTGGCGCTGGGGTTCGGGCTGATCGAATCGCCGCTGGCGGCGATGGCGGTGCCGGCGGCGTTCCTGGTGGGACTGGTCTTCTTCCCGATGGCGCTGAGCGCGACGGCCGTGGTGCCGAGCATCAACTCGCTGAACAACGTGTTCACGGTGGTGGCGGTGCCCATGTACTTTGTGAGCGGCATCTTCTTCCCGGTGTCGAGCCTGCCGGACTGGATGGAGCCGATCGTGTGGACGTTGCCGCTGACGGCGGCGGCGCACCTGATGCGGGGGCTGGTGCTGGGGCCGCTGGACCTGACGCACCTGTACGCGTTCCTGGCGCTGGTGACGATGGCGGTAGTCTTCGGGCTGCTGGCGACGCACCTGATGCGGCGGCGGCTGATCACGTAGTCGAGAGGAGCAATCGCTGAGCATGGCGGAGGAGCGGAGGCCGGTGATCGTGGTGACGGCGACGACGATGGGGGCGGCGCAGGCGTACGTCGACGCGCTGGCGGCGTTCGAGGCGGAGGCGGTGGTCGTGACGCCGGAGAACATCGAGGGGGAGCGGGCGGCGATCGCGCGGATGGACGGGCTGCTGCTGACGGGGGGCGCGGACGTGCACCCGAGCCGGTACGGGGAGGCGCCGGACCCGACGGCGGGGCTGCTGCTGAACGAGGCGCGGGACGCCGTGGACTTCCCGCTGCTGGAGGAGGCCCTGGAGCGGGACCTGCCGGTGGTGGGGATCTGCCGGGGGCTGCAGGTGCTGAACGTGGCGTGCGGGGGCTCGCTGCTGCAGCACATCGACGGGCACCGGGCGGCGGGGCCGCTGGAGGCGGTGCAGCACCGGATCTGGATCACGCCGGGGAGCAAGCTGGCGGCGATCGTCGGGGCGGGGGGTCAGGTGCGGGTGAACAGCGTACACCACCAGGGGCTGACGGAGGCGCGTCGGGCGCCGTCGCTAATGTCGACGGCGTACTCGGTGGAGGACGCGCTGGTGGAGGGGCTGGAGAGCCCTCGGCACCGGTTCGTGGTGGCGGTGCAGTGCCACCCGGAGCGGACGACGGAGGTGCCGCGGCAGTTCCAGAACTTGTTTGGGGCGCTGGTGCACCAGGCGGCGACGCGGGAGGGGTAGGGGGAGGGCGCCCCCACTCGGCCCGGCCCCGCCGTTGGGGCCTGTCGGCCCCCCGTTCGCCCTTCGATTTCCCTCAGGGTGAACGGCCTCCTCCCATCCGCCCCTACGCATTTCCCTCGGGGTGAACGGACCCACCACGCCTCCCCTCTGGATACCGGCCCCGTATCGGGTACGGGGCATGCCTGCGCCGGTATGGAGACGGGGGCGCTGGTGCGACGGGCGGCGACGCGGGAGGGGTAGGGGACCCCGCACGGCCCGGCCCCGCCGTTGGGGCCTGTCGGCCCCCCGTTCGCCCTTCGATTTCCCTCAGGGTGAACGGCCTCCTCCCATCCGCCCCTACGCATTTCCCTCGGGGTGAACGGACCCACCACGCCTCCCCTCTGGACTCCCCCGCCTTCGCGGGGGCGGGCTCTGCTTCCGCAGGAGTGGCCGTTGGGTGGGTGTGGTGTACCCGTCGGGGGAGTCGCGTCAGGCGCCCCCGCACGGCCCCTGGATACCGGCGTCCGCCGGTATGGAGACCGGGGGCGGTTGGCGGCGCGGCCATGTCAAGTCACTGGCGGGGGCGGCGTGTCCTTCAGGTAGCGGCGGAAGCCGACTGTTAGGGCCTGGTAGCCGAGGCGTCGGTAGAAGCGGTGGGAGGCTCGGCGGTGGTTGCGGCTCTGGAACTGGAGCTTGTAGCAGCCGGCTTCGCGGGCCTCGGCTTCACACCAGTCCATGAGGGCCCGGCCTATGCCTCGGCCTCGGTGGGCTTCGTCTACGACGAGGTTTTCCATCTGGCACCAGGGTTGGGCGTGGTGGCTGAGGTTGGGGAGGACGGCCATCATCATCGCGCCGACGACGGCGCCATCGAGCTCGGCGAGGACGAGGCGCATGCCGGGGTGGTTGGTGACGGCGTCGACGGCGTCGCGGGCCTCGGCGGGGGTGGGGGCCTCGTCGGGGGGGTCGAGCTGGCAGAGGAGGCGGAGGAGGGCGTCGACGTCGGCGTCGGTGGCGTCGCGGATGGTGAGGTTGGGCATGGCGTCCTCCTGCGTGCGGGGTTGGTGCGGGTAGTATAGCGGGGGTAGGAGTGTTCGACAGGCTCAGGGTGAGCGAGGGTGGTTGGTAGAGGGCGCCCCCATCCTGACCTTCCCCCGCCCGCGGGGGAAGGGACTGCTTTCGCAAGAATGGCGGGGTGCAGCGGACGCGTTGGTGTTGGAGAGCCCCCGCCCCGTCGGCGTCCGTTCATGCCCTTCGAGAGCCTCAGGACAGGCTTCGATTTCCCTCAGCACGAACGGACGCCGGCCCCGCCCCCGCCCCTGGATACCGGCCCCGTATCGGGTACGGGGCATGCCTGCGCCGGTATGGAGGCGGAGGGGGTTGGGGAGGGTGCGAGTGGTAGGGGGTGGGCGCCCCCATCCTGACCTTCCCCCGCACGCGGTGGAAGGGACTGCCCTGCCGCCCCGCCGCCGTATTGGGTTGCGGGTCAGTCTGCGCGGAGCGACGGAGAGAGGGGTGGGAACGTTGCCGTTGGGACGCGGGTGATGTTTAATGGAGCTAGACACCCCGAGTAGGGAATTTTTCATGCTGCCGATAACGCTGGCGTTCCTGGCCGGGTACCTGTGGGGGGGCATCCCCACGGCGTACCTGTGGGCTCGGTTCCGCGGGGGCATCGACATACGGCAGTATGGGTCCGGGAGCATGGGGGCGTCCAACGTGATCGCGCACGTGGGGCGTCGGAGCGGGATGGCGCTGGGGCTGGTGGACGGCTTCGTGAAGGGGACGGCGCCGGTGGTCGTGGCGAACTTGCTGGGGTACTCGGAGTGGGTGCAGGCGACGGCGGGGCTTGGGGCGGTGGTCGGACACAACTGGTCGCCGTACCTGCGGTTCACGGGCGGGCGTGGGATCGCGACGACGGCGGGCATCCTGATCGGATTCGGGCTGTGGCCGGAGCTGCTGTTCGGGCTCATGGTGGGGGGCGTCTGGGGTGGGCTGCTGCGGAAGCAATCGGCGATCTACGTGCTGGCGGTGATGGCGCTGAACCTGCCGCTGGCGTTCATGCTGAACGAGCTGGAGGTCGTCGAGCGGAACACGGTACACATGACGGTGCTGTGGTCGGTGCTGGCGCTGATGGTGCTGAAGCGGCTGGTGGCGAACTGGCAATCGCCGCTGGAGGGGGAGCCGATGGTGCGGGTGCTGCGATACCGGCTGCTCTTCGACCGGGACATCGCGAACCGGGACGAGTGGATCACGCGCAGGCCGGACGAGTAGAAGGACATGCAGCAGCCAACGGGAGGGACGCTGGCGCCGATGGAGTGCACGTTCCATCCAGAGACGGAGACCTTGCTGCGGTGCAGCAAGTGCGAACGGCCCATATGCGGCAAGTGCGCGATCACCACGCCCGTGGGGGCCCGGTGCCCGGAATGCGCACGGGTGCAGCGGCTGCCGACCTACTCGCTGCCGGCGCCGCAGCTTGGGCTGTCGGTGGCGGTCGCGCTGGGGATGGGCGTGGGGACGGGGGTCTTCCTGGGGTTGCTGGAGCAGCTGATCCCGGGGGGGTTCTTCGGGGCGATCTTCGTGGCGCTGGGGTACGTGGGAGCGGGCTACGTCATCGGCGAGGCGATCAGCAAGGCGAGCAACCGGAAGCGTGCGACGCCGCTGCAGCTGCTGGCGGTGTGCAGCTACGGGCTGAGCATCATCACGTTCTCGCTGGTGGCGGGCGGGCTGGTTATCGGGCTGTACTCGCTGGTGGGGCTGGTGGTGGGTGCGGCGATGGCGGTGAACCCGTTCCGTTAGGGTTGGCGGGGGCGGGTCCGATCCTCTCTCTTGGTCCGCTTCATTGTTTTGATTCAATTCCCTTTGTTTCCGATTCAATTCGTATTGGGGCTCGGTGTGTTCCAGATACGGCGGGGATTTGAATTGAAAAGATTTTTTTTGCGCCGACGGGATGGCGCGTGGGTGTGTTGGCGTCGGTGTCGGGCGATGCGTGTCATGGGGGTAGGGTAGCGGGGGTGGGGGTTTCGCGCGAGGGGTGGTGGCAGGGTTTGGGGGGGGGTGGTAGTGAACCGGTCTTGATGCTCATAGGGCCCAAGTGTAAGTATGCCCTCAGTCGGGACTTGCTACTCACATGTGCCGGGAAGCAAACTGCACGGTGGGTAGATGCACATGACCTGGTTGAGTGAGTGAAGGATCCATTTAATTGAAAAGAGGATCCATGGATAAGGCACCTAGCTATCATCCGCGCGACTTTCCGCATGGCGTTGACGAGTTTCTGAATGCCATTCCGTTCGAGCAACGGGAGGAGGTTCTGAGGGCCATAATCCAGGCCCATCATCAAGGAAGGGCTGAAGAAGAGTGGATTGGCCAGCGAATTCAGGCAATGATAGATCTGCCCGACATCCTCTACAAGTATGTTCCATGCGAGTCCCTTCGATTTGGTCTTCCAACAACGTTACGTGCAACACAGCCTTCGGCGTTGAACGATGTAATGGAGGGCAACATCATAACGGTCAAGGAAGGCAACATTGATCGGGAAGACTGGTATGCGCTCTTGTCGAGAAGCTTGAGAGAGATTTTCGACGAAGATGCTTTAACGCTTGAAGAGTTGGAACGGCGGAAGAACCTATTTGGAGACCCGAGAGTTTCCACAATCATAAGGGATCACCTTTCGCGGTTCGTCGGTGTCATATCGTTCTCATCAGATCCTCTCATTCCTACCATGTGGGCTCATTATGCCAAGAACTCCGGATTTGTTGTCGGTTATAGGAAGGATGCAATTGAGGAGTTTGGAGTAGACCTTAAAAGGGTTCTCTATATGAAACTGGCACCCGCTTATGCCCCAACTCGCGATAACGTTGTAAGACTCTACTTCACCGATGAAGATTATCGTAAGGATGCCGGGCAGACTGTGATCCAACAACAATCACAACGTCTCTTAAGCGACCAGCCGGCACTATTCCAACTCCGGAGGGACTGGCGCGAGTTGGCAAAGGCCCTGTTTGTTAAGGGCGAAACTTGGGCCTATGAAAGGGAAGTGAGACTAATCGTAGATTTGGCGAACACTAAATGTTGCGGTGAAAGAGACGGATACAACATCAACGTTTTGGAACTGCCAAACGAGGCGGTCGAAGAAGTCTACGTTGGATTCAACACTCCAGAGAGCGCCGTTAAGGAGATTGAGAGAGTCATCGGCGTCGGCAGGGGTTGTTGGAAGCTGAAGTATACGGATTCGCACGCCTACAGGATGCAAGTAACGATGACCAGCACATTGGGTCGTTGTCCGGCTGAGGATACTCGCTAAGGCAGCAGTGTTTCAGGGTGGATGAACGGGATCAACATCAGTTCTATGTGTAGTGTGCTCACCCCACCTCTTTACTCCTCTGGATTCCTGCCTGCGCAGGAATGACGGCAGTGGGGGTGGGTACGACGAAAGGGATTCGTGTTGGGGTGCCCCGCCCGGCGTCCGTTCATACTTCGATTTCCCTCAGCACGAACGGACGCCC
>CAZCPU010000085.1:0-1234 GCA_964499855.1 uncultured Dehalococcoidia bacterium
GGCGGCCAAAGTTGGTACAATACCGTCGCAATCTAATTCCTGGAGGACACTGTGACCACAAGCACGACGCCCCTGCGCGTGGGGCTCATCGGCGCGAACGTTGACTACGGATGGGGGAGCCGGGCGCACGTGCCGGCGCTGGAGAAGCTGCCGGAGCTGGCGCTGACGGCGGTCTGCACGACGCGGCCGGAGACGGCGGCGGCATCTGCGGAGCGGTTCAACGTGCCGCTGAGCTTCCACGACCACAAGGCGATGGTGGCGCACCCGGACGTGGACCTGGTGTCGATCTCGGTGAAGGTGCCGTACCACCACGAGCTGACGCTGGCGGCGCTGGAGGCGGGGAAGCACGTCTACACGGAGTGGCCGCTGGCGGCGACGGTGGAGCAGGCGCGCGAGCTGGCGGACACGGCGCGGTCGCGAGGGCTGCACACGATGGTGGGGCTGCAGGGACGGTGCTCGCCGACGGTGCTCAAGCTGCGGCGGCTCATGCAGGAAGGGTACGTGGGCGAGGTGCTGTCGGTCAGCATGTCGTCGGCCACGGGAGGGATCACGGCGCGGCCGGCGGACGGCATGTGGCGAGCGGCGAAGGAGGCGGGGGCGAGCGCGTTCACGATCACCTTCGGGCACGCGGTGGACGCGCTGGAGTTCTGCGTCAGCCCCTTCGTCGAGGTGTCGGCGAAGGTGGGGACGCGGATCGCGACGTGGGACGAGACGGACACGGGGCGGACGGTGCCGGTCACGGCATTCGACACGCTGGCGGTGAGCGGGACGCTTGCGAATGGGGCCATCGCGTCGGCGTACATCAGCAGCCCGCCGCACCACGGGACGGGGTTCCGGATGGAGATCACGGGCAGGGACGGGGTGCTGCTGGCGACGGCGGCGGGCGGGCCGAACACGAACGCGCTGCGGCTGCAGGGCGCTCGGGCCGGCGAGGAGCGGCTGACGGACATCCCGGTCTCGAACGACGACGTGTGGACGCCTGACGACGTGCCCGATGGCGTGCCGTTCCACGTCGCGCAGATGTACCGGCGGTTCGGGGAGGAGATCGCGGGCGGGCCGTCGGGGCTGGTGCCGGACTTCGAGGAGGCGACGAGTCTGCACCGGCTGCTGGACGCGGTGGAGCGGGCGTCGGAGACGGGGCAGCGGCAGCAGGTGCGGGGGTAGGGGACTCCCCCATCCCCGGCCTGCGCCGGGGCAGGCTCTAACCTTCCCCCTGAGGGGGAAGGGAAAAAAG
>CAZCPU010000085.1:1334-5594 GCA_964499855.1 uncultured Dehalococcoidia bacterium
GATCATCATCGCGCCGAAGGCGATGGAGATCGCCATCGAGAAGGCGAAGAACACGCATGCTGCGGACGTACATCACGGGCTACCAGACGGGGCGCATCAAGCCGGAGCCGGAGTGGCGCGTGGTGCGGGACCGGCCTTCGACGGCGAACATCGACGCGGACGAGGGGCTTGGGATCATCATCGCGCCGAAGGCGATGGAGATCGCCATCGAGAAGGCGAAGAACACGGGCATGGGCATCGTGACGATGGGGCGGTGCGGGCACGTGGGCATGGCGGCGTACCACGCGATGATGGCGCTGCCGCACGACATGGTGGGGGTGTGCATGTCGGCGGCGCCGCCGCAGGTGCTGCCGACGTTCGGGGCGGAGCCGCGGCTGGGGACGAACCCGATCGCGGTGGCGGCGCCGGCGAAGGACGAGCCGCCGTTCGTGCTGGACATCGCGACGAGCGTGGTGGCGGTCAACAAGTTCAGGATCGCGAAGCGGCTGGGGGCGACGCTGCCGGGCGGGATGGTGGCGGACATGGAGGGGACGCCCATCATGGAGCCGGGGCCGGTGCCGGACGAATTCCTCTCGCTGCCGGCGGGGTCGCTGCGGGAGCTGGGGTCGCACAAGGGGTACGGGCTGGCGTGCGTGGTGGAGATCCTGAGCACGGTGATCGGCGGGTTCGGGTTCGCGGCGCGGAACACGCGGGCGGCGCCCGGGGGCTTCGCGCACTACGTCGCGGCGTACGACATCGACGCGTTCAGCGACGTGGGGGAGTTCAAGGAGACGATGGACGACTTCCTTCGCACGCTGAAGTCGACGAAGGCGGCTCCGGGGCACGACCGGGTGCTCGTGCCGGGGCAGATCGAGGCGGAGAACACGGCGGAGCGGACGGAGCAGGGGATCCCGCTGCACAAGGAGGTTGTGGAGTGGTTCCGCACCACGTGCGCAGAGCTCGACGTGCCGTGCGGGTTCTAGGCCAGCCCTGGTCCCAGTCCGGATGCGGAAATTCACGGTGCTATAATTAGGCGTCGCTGGGTCGCGAGTGGCCCAGTCAAGACCAATGAGGACAGGCAGATACATGACGGGCTGCGCGCATGGAAGGTGAAGAGCTCGTACACCTCATCACCCGCCTCACGATTCAAGTCGGCATCATTCTGATCGCGGCGAAGATTGCGGGAGAGGTTGCAGTCCGGCACCTTCGCGTTCCCCCGGTGCTCGGCGAGCTGGGGGCCGGGGTGATCATCGGCCCCTTCGCGCTTGGGGGCATCTCCTTCTTCGGGCTCGACCCCATATTCGCCGAGGCGACGCACATCATCAGCGTCGACACGCCCGGCATCTCCACCGAACTCTGGTTCATCGCACAGATTGCGTCCGTCGTGCTGCTGTTTGCGGTAGGGATGGAAACGGACCTGAAGCAGTTCCTCCGGTTCGCGGTGCCCGCGAGCGTGGTGGCGCTGGGAGGCGTCGTGCTGCCCTTCGCGCTGGGCGTGGGGGCGACGCTGGCGTTCGGGTACGCGGAGAGCTGGACGGACCCGGCCGCGCTGTTCATGGGCTCCGTGATGACGGCGACGTCCGTCGGCATCACGGCACGGGTGCTGCGGGACCTGGGGCGGATGACGGAGCCGGAGGGCGTGACGATCGTTGCGGCGGCGGTGGTGGACGACGTGCTGGGCATCCTGATCCTCGCGGTCGTAGTGGCGATGGCGGAAACGGGTGCGGTGGAGGTCGGGGAGCTGGGGGTGATCGCGGCCAAGGCGATCGGCATCTGGATTGGGCTCACGGCGGCCGTGCTGCTGCTCTCGGGGTGGATCTCGCGGGCCCTCGGGTGGTTCCGGGACCCGGGGGCGCCGCTGGCGCTGGCGCTGGGGCTGGCGCTGCTGGGGGCGGGACTGGCGGAGAGCTTCGGGCTGGCGATGATCATCGGCGCGTACTCGGTGGGGCTGGGGCTGGCGCACACGCCGCTGGCGCGGAGGATCCACGAGCGGCTGATGGGGGTGTACCAGTTCATGGTGCCCATCTTCTTCGTCGTCATGGGCATGCTGTTCGACCTGACGGAGGTCCCGGCGGTCCTGGGGTTCGGCCTGGCGCTCTCGGCGCTGGCGATCATCAGCAAAGTCGTGGGGGCGGGAGGGCCGGCGCTGTCGGTCGGGTTCAACAAGCGAGGCGCGTGGCGCGTAGGGCTGGGGATGCTGCCGCGCGGGGAGGTGGCGCTCATCATCGCGGGCATAGGGCTATCGCGCGGGGTGATCGGGCACGACCTCTTCGGGGTGGCGCTGCTGATGACGATGGTGACGACGGTCGTCGCGCCGGTGCTGCTGGTCTCGGCGTTCCGGAGCGGACGGACGGGCCTCAGGAACCCGCTGGAGGGAGAGGGCGACGACGACACGCGGCAGCCGCTGCCGGGCGTGGAGCTGGTGCACCACGACGCCGTGGAGCGGGGCAGGGAAGCGGCGCGGAGCGGTCCCGCACAGAGGGGCGAACCGACGCAGATCGACTAGACGAGCGGTCTCGCGCGGCCGGCGGGCGGGGGCGCGGACTGCCAGCGGCTAGCCCGCGCGGAAGACGAGGAACAGGCCCACCAGGTAGACGGCCACGATGAATATCGTGCTGGGCTCCGTGAGCGAGAAGTACTTGAGCGTCCGGCGGAGTCGAATCTGCAGGAGCCCTATCCCCATGAGCAACACGGCGAAGCCGCCCGCGATGACGTGGCTGTCGTCCAGGGCGCCGAAGAGGGAGCCCTCGACGTAGGCGAGGTCGGCGACGGCGAGGATGGCGATGTTGAAGGCGTTGCTGCCGTAGAGGCCGGCGACGGCCATCTCCGGGGCGCCGATGCGGATGGACGTGATGCCGACGGTGAGCTCCGGGAGCGTGGTCACAATGGCGACGGCGAGGACGCCGATGAAGCTGGCGGAGATGCCAGTCTCGTCGGCGATGGCGTCGGCGCTGTAGGCGAGGGCCCAGGCGGAGACGGCGACGAAGGCGGCGCTGACGAGGAAGACGATCCAGCCCCAGCTCAGCGACTTGTCGGGCGCGTTGCCCTGCACGTCGGCGCCTCCGCCGCTCTTGCTGGCGACGTAGAGGACGCGGGAGCCGACGAGGTAGATGACGAGGATGGAGATGGCGGCCGGGGTGACGCCAAACCAGTTGGAGTCAGAGCCGATGAGGACGTAGGTGGCGGCGAGGGCGGTGAGAACGAAGGCCTCTATGGCGAGGTACTCCTGGCCCTTGGAGAGGCGGCGGTAGATCTCGCGGCCGCCGAAGACGGCGGCGATGATGGCGAGGTTGCTGACGTTGAGCATGTTGGCGCCGAGGATGTTGCCGGCGGCGAGGCCGGGGTTGTCGATGCGGACGGCGGTGACGTTGGTGACGAGCTCAGGGAGGGACGTGGCGCCGGCGATGAGGAGGGAGCCGACCCAGAGGTGGCCGAGGCCGGTGCGGGCGGCGATGACGTCGCCGGCGCGGGCGAGGGCGATGGCGGAGAAGACGACGACGGCGGACGCGCCGAGGAAGAGGAGAATCGCACCGAGCAGGTCCAGTTCCAACGCCATCCGCAGGTCACCTCACGCGAAATGTGTTTGCCATGGTCGTATTCGATTGGGCGTTGACTCTTTTACCACAACGCACGGGGCGTTTGAAGTGGGCGCCGCCCGGGAATGGGGGGTCCAAACGGCGTTGGTCGTTTCCGGGCGCAGGTCTATCCGGCCAGCTCCTTCGTCGAACTGGACTGGTCCGGCGACCACTGACGAGCGGAATGGCCGTTGCTGTTAAGCAGCTGGTGCAGCAGGCGCATCTCGTCACGGAGCAGGCGGGGGAGGAGGAAGTGGGTGCGGACTTGCTCCTTGCCGGCGGCGCCCAGCGCCTCTCGCTCGGCGTTGTGGTTGAGGAGAAAGTCGACGCGCTCGGCGCATTCCTCAACGGAGTCGACGAGGTAGCCGCCAACGCCGTCGGACACCTGGAGGCGGAGGCCGCCGACGTTGCCGGCGATGACGGGCGTCGACTTCCAGAGGGCCTCGGTGGCGGTGAGGCCGAAACCCTCCTTGAGGGACTTCTGGAGGACGACGGAGCTCATCTGCTGGAAGGGGCCGACGAGATCCGTGAGGCCGAGGATGATGTGGACGTCGGGGGTGCCCTGGGCGGCGACGACGACCTTGTCGTACATGACGCGGCCCTCGGGGTCGTCGTCGGCGAAATTGCCGAGGAGGGCGAGCTGGAGCTCGGGGTTGTCGGGCTTGAGGCGGCGGAAGCAGTCGATGACGCCGAGGGGGTCCTTCCA
>CAZCPU010000085.1:5694-7525 GCA_964499855.1 uncultured Dehalococcoidia bacterium
CGGGGGCGAACTCGCGGAGCGCGGCGGGCTGGGGGTCGTGGACGATGATGGCGTCGTAGGTGGAGTCCAGGAAGCCGGCGTTGTACTTGTTCCAGGCGGCGTGGGTGTCCCAATCGGCGCCGGTCAGGCCGCAGGCACCGCCCTGGAGGCAGTTGTGCATCTGCTTGGTGACGCCGAAGAAGGAGTCGTCGCCGCGGAGGACGAGCCATGAGGCGTCGATGCCGAGGCCGTGGTAGAGGGGCAGCAGGGAGTGGAGGATCTCGGCGACACCGCCGCCGTGCGCCGTGGCGTTGACGTGGGCGATGTTCGCGCCCTTGAGCTGTCGCGCGAGCCACTCAAGCTCCTCCAACAGGGTGTGGTCGAGGAGCTCCGAGTAGTGGAAGAGCGAGTGGACGCCGGCCTCTTCTACGATATGCACTATCGACTGCCTTTCGGCTCGGTCAGGGCCGAGCTATTTCGAATGGGAGCGCATTGACCACGGGATGCTCGACGCGGGGCGAGACGACGGGGAACGACAGGTGAGGCGGACCGGGGCGTATGCGGTTGGAGGGTGTTGTGGAAGCAACGCATCTAGCGGGCGCCTCTCTGCGCCTTCAATTGGCTTGTGCCGTGCGGTTGTGGTGGCAGCAAGCGTTCCTCAGGAAGCAGGATCCAGGTTTTCCAGGGACTCCTTGAGACGGCCGACGACGCCCTCGTACTCGCCCTTGACGGCCGGGCTGATGAGGACGCCGGGGCGGGAGGTGTCGCGGTAGTCGGCGCGGAGCTCGACGTTGCCGAGGAAGGGGGCGCCGATGTCGTCGGCGAGGGTCTGGCCGGCGCCGGAGCCGAAGATCTCGCCGGAGAAGTTCTCGACGACGCCGAGGACGGCCATGTTGAGCTTGCGGACCATGTTGATGGAGCGCTTGGCGTCGAGGGCGGCGAGCTCCTGGGGGCCGGTGACGACGACGAATCCGTCGAGGGGGAGGGTCTGCATGATGGTGAGGGCGGCGTCCGAGGTGCCTGGGGGCATGTCGACGATGAGGTAGTCCATCTCGCCCCAGTCGGTATTCTCCATGAACTGGGTGAGGGTGTTGTGGATCATGGGGCCGCGGAAGATGATGGCCTCCTCCTGGTTCTCCTGGAAGAAGCCCATGGAGAGGACCTTGACGCCCCACTGGGAGGCGGGAGTGAACTCGCCGTTGCGGTAGTCGGGCTGGGACTGGACCTTCATGGCGTTGACGATGTTGGGGCAGTCGATGTCGGCGTCGAGGATGCCGACGCGCTCGCCCTGGGCGGCGAGGGTGGCGGCGAGGTTGACGGAGACGGTGGACTTGCCGACGCCGCCCTTGCCGCTGTAGACGGCGATCTTGTGGGCGATCTTGCCGAAGCGCTCGTTGATCTTACGGCGCTGCTGCCACTGCGCGCGGATGGCGTCGAGGCGCGCCTTCTCCTGGGGCGTAGGCTGTCTGGTTGCCATGCGTCTCCTGGCTTGCCGGGTTGCGAACCGAGAAGCGGCCCCTGAGGGCCGCTCCGGACTAGTCTATGCCGAGGAGCTTCTTGCCTTCCTCGGTGATGAGCTCGGGGGACCACGGCGGGTCGAAGACCATCTCGACGGAGACATCGCCGATGCCGTCGATCTCGGCGATGCGCCACTCGGCGTTCTGGGCGATGGCGGGGCCCATGGAGCAGCCGGGTGCGGTGAGGGTCATGGTGACGCCGACGTTGTTCTCGGGGTCAATCTCGATGCCGTAGATGAGGCCGAGGTCGTAGACGTTGACGGGGATCTCGGGGTCATAGACCTCGCGGAGGGCCTCGATGACCATCTGCTGCGTTGCGCTCTTCATTGTCTCAC
>CAZCPU010000086.1:0-7435 GCA_964499855.1 uncultured Dehalococcoidia bacterium
CGGTACATGGCGCCATCCCTGGGCACGAAGGGCTCCGAGCCCTCCATGATCTCTCGCGCGCCGCGGAGGAAGACCTTTCGCAGGTTGATGATGGCGGCGTCGGAGGTGCCGAGGTGTTCGCGGGTGCGGTCGCAGATGGCACCCATGCTCTCCTGGATGCCAGCGTCCTGGACGGACCCGTTCTCGATGCCGGTGAAGTTGAAGTACTTCTGCATCTCCCGGTCGATGCCGTAGTCGTTGTCCCTATTGACCGTGGCCCGCATGGTGCGAGGGTCGAGCTCGAGGTCACTGGCCGGGTGGTTCTCGCCTGGGCGCAGCGGACGGCTGGCGTTCCAGCTGTAAGTGAACATCCAGCAGTTGTCGTCGTCCATGGGCACCCAACCGTGGCCGCTGTAGGTCAACTCATCCTGATTGCCTATGCTACCCGGAATGATGGTGAAGAAGGGCATCATGAATGGAGTGATGCGCCAGTAGTACTCGTTTTCACCGGAGTTTCGCTGGGCGCCGTAGACGAAGCCGTACTCCGTGTCCTTCACGATGAAGCGGGGCGAGCTGTCTCCTATCATGGCCGCCGGCTGACCGCCGCCATTGCGGCGACGAGGAGCGTCTGGGTTGTCGCGCTGGTAAGGCGTCAATCCAGAATGCAAGAAGGAAACGTGGCTGGAGTCGATGCCTCCCTCGATGCCCTGGACGTAGTTATTCTCCTGCACGCGGCGGGAGACGACACGGTGGTCCTCGGGGACCATTGCCCATCCCACTTCCGGCAACTCAGGCTTGAGGTCAGCTGGGCCCATGTAGACCCAGATGAAGCCGCCCCAATCGGCGGCCGGGTAGGCCTTGATCTTGACCTTGTCCTTGAAGTTGGACTCGGCGGGCTCCGACGGCATGTCGACGCAATCGCCATTCACGTCGAACTTCCAGCCGTGGTAGACGCAACGAAGCCCGCACTCCTCATTCCGGCCGAAAAAGAGGCTGGCCCGGCGGTGGGGGCAGTAGTTGTCGAGGATGCCTACGTCGCCGTTGGTGTCGCGGAAGGCGACGAGCTCCTCCGACATGATCTTCACGCGCACCGGCGGACAATCGGGCTCCGGAATCTCACGGGAGCACAAAGCCGGGATCCAGAAACGCCGAAGGTACTCTCCCATTGGCGTCCCCGGGCCGGTTCGGCAGATCAACTCGTTGTCATGTTGGGTCAGCATGCGTTCACTCCTTCAGGGGGCAGGCGGTCAGGCCGCCGCCCCGCTATGCCGTTGCCTAGCCCTTGTTGGCCCGGATCAGGTCGAAGTGGCTCCAAAGGCCGGAAACGTTGCCCGGCCACCCAAAACTCTCGACGAATTCCGGGTTCAGTACGATCTGCGGCGGCACCCAGAAGAGGTTGATGGCGATGTGCCTCGGGAAGGCGATGTCTCCAATCTCCCTTAGCAGTGCGTCCTGCGCCGTCGGGTCCATAGTGACCTGCAGCCGGTTGATCAGCTCGTGGATTTCCAGGGGTTCAAAGCCTCCGCCCCTGGGCGTGCGAGCGGCGTGGTGGACGCGGAAGCTCTGCACGTCGAAGGAAGCGGTGGCAGTCAGGCCCACCCAGTCCTTGAGCTCCAATGCGCGCGAACGCGGCCGCTGAACGGCGGCGTCGACCACCTGCAACTCGGTCTTGATGCCAATGTCGTTCCACATGCCCGCCATGGCCTCCATGACGTCCTGGGCCTGCGGATAGGCGGCGACTCTGCCCGCGTCCACGTTGATCTGCAGCGGGTTGCTCTCGTCATAGCCGGCCATGTCCAGCAACGCATGGCCAGCCGCGGGATCGTAGCCGTATTCCGCGTCGTAGGCGTCGCGCCATGCTCCACTGAATGCGGGGCTGGTCTCAGGGATGGCCTGGATGACCATAAGTTGGGCGGCGTTGCGGAAGAAGGCGTCATTCAGGGACGCCTTGTCGATTGCCTTGTTCATGGCCTTCCGGACGCGGGGGTCAAGCCAGGGCGAATCGCAGTGAACGTACTCGCACGACGTGTTCTGTGCCTCATAGAAGCTGTAGGTGATGTCAAGGTAGCCGCCCTGGAAGGCTCCGAAGATGCGGGCGCCGGGCAGCGTGCCGGTCTCCACCTTCATGCCGTCCGCAGAGGCCTGTTCCGTGCTGTCGGCGCCAAGCTGGGTAATGTGGATCTCGCCGGTCAGCAACGACGCCAGCCGGGTGGACTCCTCGTTCATCCACCGGATCTCGAGCTCAGGAAAGTCGGGGTTGTGGCGCCAGTGGTCGTAGTCTACCGCCTTGAAAACGACCCCGACATTCTGCTCACGGCTGAGGAACTCATAGCCTGCCGTGCCGGCCGTCGGGCCGGTGTCGAAGTCCGGAGGACCGGTCTTCTCGTAATCGGTCGCACTCATAATCTCGAGCCCGCCCACCTGCTCCGAGAATCGGCGCACCTGCTCCGCTACGGGAGTAGTGAGCTTCCAAATGAACTCGAGGTCGCTCACCGGCTCCACAGTCGCCTTGCGGTAATCGCGCGCGTGCGTGTGCTCCGAGTCATCGGCGGCTAGCTCCATCAGCGTACGTTCGACGTCGCGGTAGGAGAGTGTGCCGTTGTCACCGTGGAAGGGCACGCCTTCACGCAGCTTAATGCGGAAGTCCTGGCCGTTGGGCTCGACGGACCACTCGGTTGCCAGCTGCGGGACGAGAGCGCCGGTCTGGGCGTCCGTCCCAATCATGTACTCGTACATTGGGACGAGTTGGATCTGGGACTGGGGCGAGAGGCCCCGGCCAATGTTGTTGGAGAGGAGGCTGGGTTGCTGCGTCCCCACCACCACGCGGTCAACCTTGGGGCCCATCATGGCGTCGCCACCCGAGTGTGTGGTGTCCGGCATGGCCGCCTCCGCCGTCGCCGCGGGCTGCGCCATCGTCATGCTCGCGCTGCCACTGTCCGTGGGCGCGACGGCGGCCGTGGTGTCTGAGGACGACGTGGTTGTGGTGGTCGACGTCGAAGCTGTCCCGGAGTCGTCGTCACCGCCGCAAGCCGCGATCATGGCCATCACCAAGGCCAAGGCAGCGAGGATGGCGAGCATCCTCGTCAGGACTGACGCCGAACTACGTGGTCTCAATGCGTCCCCCTTCCCGTACCGCGCACGGTTATGTTATCCCCCCCTTGAGACGGCAAGTATACCCCAAATGGCCGAATTGCGCGCCCGGTTACTTCTTGACTGCGCATATCTGGTCGAAGTGGCTCCACAGGCCAGCGATGTTGCCGGGCCACTTCCAGCTCTCAACTACGTCAGGGTTCAGGATGATTTGCGGCGGGATGTAGAAGAGGTTTATGGCGACGTGGGCCGGGAAGGCGATGTCGCCGATCTGTCGCAGTATGACGTTCTGGGCGTCCTCACCCATGGTCGCCTGCACCTGGTGGACGAGGTCCGAGATCTCCATGTACTCGAAGCCGCCCCCGCGAGGGGTGATGTTGCTGTTGTGTACACGGAAGCTCTGAATGTTGATGGGGGCCCCGCTAAATAGGCCGACCCAGTTCTCGAACTCCAATGCTCGCTGCGTGTTGCGAAGGGTGGAACCGGGCGTCTGGTCGATGGTGGTGGAGATGCCGATGTCGTTCCAGTAGCCGGCCATGGCTTCCATGACGTCCGGAGCCTGAGGGTAGCCTGCAACAGGGATTACCTGGACGGTGATCTCCAACGGGTTGTTCGGGCCATACCCCGCCTCAGCAAGCAGGTTCTCCGCCGCCGCCGGGTCATAGCCGTACTCCACAGGGTAGGCGGCACGCCAGTCCGGGTTAAAGGCCGGGCTGTCCTCCGGGATGCCCTGCATAATCATGTTGATGCCGGCACCCCGAAAGAAGGCGTCGTTGAGAGCGTCCTTGTCGACGGCCTTGTTCATAGCCTTCCGGACGTTGTGATTCAGGTAGGGGGAGTCGCAGTGGACGTAGCCGCAGGGGGTTCCCTGCGCCTCATACTGCGGATACGTGGTGTCGAGGTAGCCTCCCTTGAAGGCGCCGAAGATTCGCTGGCCAGGGAGGCCGCCCTGCTCCACGCGGAAGCCATCGCTCTGGGCGAGCTCCGTCGAGTCTGCGCCGAGCTGGGTAATGTGGATCTCTCCTGCGAGAATGGCAGCGAGGCGCGTCGACTCCTCGTTCATCCAGCGATACTCGAGGCCGGCGAAGTCAGGGGTATGGCGCCAGTGCTCGCCAGGGACGCGGTCGAAGCGGATGTAGCTCTCCTGCTCACGGCTCTCGAACTGGTAACCGTTGGTGCCAGCGAGGGGGCGTGAGATGACATTCTCCTCGCCCAGCGCCTCGTAATCGGCGACGCTCATGATCTCCATACCACCGATGTGCTCGGACATCCGGCGCTCCTGCTCCGCCAGCGGCCGGGGCAGCTTCCAAATGAACTCCAAGTCAGAGACCGGCTCAATCTCCACGGTGCGGTAGTTCCGGGAGTGGGTGTGGACGGACTCCTCATTGCCGAACTCGGTGACCGTGAACTCGACGTCCCGGTAGGAGACCGTGCCATTGCCGTTGTGGAAGGGGATGCCCTCTCGGAGCTTGATGCGGAAGTCCACGCCGTTCGGCTCGATGTTCCACGACTCGGCGAGCTGCGGAACGAGGGCGCCTGACACGGGGTCGGTGCCGATCATGTACTCATACATCGGCTTGACCTGGATGTGGTCCTGCACGCCGAGGCCGCGCCCCACGTTGTTGGAAATCTGGCCGGGCGCGATGGCCCCGATGACCACCACGTCGACGACGGGCTCCATCATCGCGTCGTCCGCAGGCATGGCGTCCGTGGTCGTCGACGCCGGGGCGGCAGTGGGCTCAGCTGCCGCCGAGCTGCTCGACGACGTGTCGGTAGTGGTCGTGGCCCCGGACGTCGCGGTGGTCTCCTCGTCCTCGCCGCCGCACGCCGCAATCGCGACCAACGTCAGCGCGACAACCACCATGAGCGCCATAAACCGGTACAATGCACTGTGACTCACTTCCTTATCCTCCTTGCCAAGATCTGCCCCACCGGGCAGCGCAATCTTGGCCCCCCCCACGGGGTCGAGGAGCCGGAAACCCAAGTCTATCCTACGTTCTCACCCCTGCAAGCCTGCCGGCCTCCAAATAGGCCTCGCCGAGGGTTTTGAACGTCTCCGAGACCTGCCCCTTGAAACGGATATTGTAGAAGAGGGGCTGATAGTCCTCGTACAGTTCGTAAATCTCCGCATCGCCATTGGGGCCGGCGATCACCTCGATTTTGGTCTCTTCCGCCATGTGCGGTCTCCGCTATCGTGTGTTGAGTCCCGTTCGGCCGTCCCTACGCTACGAATGCAACTACGCGCGCCCCGCAACCGGGGAACGCGCCCCGGGATTTCCCTATCCTTCCGCCATCTGCATGTCCCGAAGGTTGGCCCACTGGTGGTCCTGCGTGGCCTCGATGCCGTTGACGCCGTTGGGGAGCACGGTGGAGATGGACTGGACCATGTAGAGCTCAGGGCTATCCACACCGGGAGGCGGCGTACCATCCTCACGCAGGGCCATGGCCGCTCGAGCCAGGCGGCGGCGCATGCGGATGATGCCCGAGTCAGTGACGCCGAGGTGCTCCTGGTCTCGCTTGTAGATGACGCCCATGCTCTCCGTCATGCCATTGTCCTGCCCGCGTCCGGGGATGCCGCTAAAACCGAGCCCGCCCTCACGCCTTCTCTGCGCCTCGCGGTCGATGAGGTAATCGTTGCGTGCGGTGCCGGCGATCTTGAAGCGGTCGTACCAGCCGGTGCCGTTGCGGGAGGCGTCGCGGTGGAAGGACGTCGGGAGGCCGTCGACCTCCGGCGGACCGCCGAAGCCAGGACGCGGCGGTTCGCTGCGGTCGCGGCAGCTGACGTGCCAACGCATGGAATTCTCGTCGTCCATTGGGACGACGGCGATAAAGGACTTCTCACGGTAACTTGCGGGGATCATGGCGTAGAAGGGGAAGAGGAAGTGGGCGACGCGCCAGTAGGTGCTGTCTTCCTCCGCCGGTCGATTGTTGCCGGACGTGCAGCCAAACTCCGTGTCCTTTACGAAGTGGCGGGCCCAGCGGGTCTTGAGGGCGTACTTCTCAAAAGTGACGTCCGGCTCCTCAATCTCCTCCGGCTCGCGGGCGCCGGCGTGGAGGAAGCTGACGTGGCTCGTGTCGTAGTCGCCCTCCAGAGACTGCATCCAGTTGCATTCCGTGTAGTAGGCGTTGATGGTGTATGCGCCCTCAGGCTGCAAGTTGGCAATGAGCGAGGGCAAGGGCGGCGGGGTCTCGCGCGGTCCCATGTACACCCAAACGAAACCGCCCCGTTCCTGTGTGCGGTACGAGAGTGCGCGCACCTTGTCGATGAAGCGACTCTCCGGCGGCTCCGACGGCATGTCCACGCACGTTCCATTCACGTCGAACTTCCAGCCGTGGTAGATGCAGCGGATGCCGTCTTCCTCGTTGCGGCCGTAGAAGAGGGAGGCGCCGCGGTGAGGGCACGAATTCTGGATAACGCCCACCTCGCCGCTTGTGTCGCGGAAGGCGATGAGCTCTTCTCCCAACAACTTGAGGCGCACAGGCTCACAGTCGGGGGTTGCCAGCTCCTCAGACATCAACGCGGGCATCCAGTACTCCCGCATGAGGTCTCCCATGGGGGTGCCAGGGCCCACCCGGGTCAACAGTTCATTCTCTTCCTTACTCAGCATAGCCTAAGCCTCCTCCGTTGCCCCCCGGATCCTTGCTGCCGTTCCTAGGCGCCGACGGGCACCCGTTGGGTGGTCTCCTCAAAGGTGACGCTCTTGTCAAGCACCTCAGCAACCGACCGCACGCGGAAGGTCGCGCCGCTCCTGGGCACTTCCGGCTCCTCGCCCTCCATGAGATCGCGGCAGGCCTTCAGGTACATGCGACGCATGGCGATGATGGGCGCGTCGGACGTTCCGAGGTGCTCCTTGGTCCGGTCGCAAATTGGCCCCATGCTTTCCTGGATGCTGGCATCCTGAACGGAGATGTCCTTGATGCCGGTGAATGTCTGCGTTCGCTGCACTTCGCGGTCGATGCCGTAGTCGTTGTCCTTGTTGACCACCGAGCGCATTGTGCGGGGTTCAAGTTCAAGGAAGCTGGCGCTGTGGCCCTCGTCCTCGCGCAGCGGTCTGCTGGCGTTCCAGCTGTACGTGAACATCCAGCAGTTGTCGTCGTCCATGGGCACCCACCCGTGACCGCTGTAGGTACGTTCGTCAGGGTTGCCCGTGCCGCCGGGGATGATGGTGAAAAATGGCAGCATGAAGGGCGTGAGGCGCCAGTAGTACTTGTCGTCCTCTGCCTCGCGGTTAGCGCCGTAGACGAAGCCGTAGTCAGTGGTCTTTACCGTAAAGTGGGGGGCTCCGTCGCGGTTGGAGAGGCTCTGATTAGCCGGGTCGTCACGCTTTGAAGGCGTCATGCCGAAATGGAGGTAGGAAATGTGACT
>CAZCPU010000087.1:0-1947 GCA_964499855.1 uncultured Dehalococcoidia bacterium
CTCCCCCCTAGTGCACCTCGTGCCCGCCCGCCATGTTGATCGCCTGCCCCGTCACGTAGTCCGCCTCGTCGCTCGACAGGAACGCCGCCAGCCGCGCGATGTCCGCCGCAACCGCCAGCCGTCCCAGCGGGATCGTCGCCGAGCGGTCCCGCACCATGAAGGCCCGGTGCTCCATCGCACTCTGCCCCTCCGGCGCCGTCGCCGCCGCTATGTAGTCCACCCGCTCCGTGTCCACCAGCCCCGGGCAGATCGCGTTCACCGTGATCCCGTACTGCGCCACCTCCAGCGCCAGGCTCTGCGTGAACCCGATCACCGCAAACTTGCTCGCGCAGTACGCCGCGTACGTCGCCGTCCCCGTCTTCCCCGCGCGGGACGACATCGTGATGATCCGGCCGCCCCCGCCGCGCGCTATCATGTGCCGCGCCGCCGCCTGGCACACCAGCCACGTCCCCTTCACGTTCACCCGCTGCACCAGGTCGAAGTCCTCCTCCGTCACCTCGACCACCGGCTTCCGGTCCCCGCCAGGCCGCGAGCCCGCGTTCGATACGACGATGTCGATCTTGCCGAACTCCGCCACCGCCTCCTCGAACATCGCCCGCACCTGCGCCGAGTCCGAGACGTCAGCAATGATCGCCTTCGACCTCCGGCCCAACGCCTCGATCTCCTCGACGACCGCCGACACGCCCTGCCACTGCCGGTCCGGGTACGGCATCGCCGTGAAGTCGTTGACGATCACGTCCGCGCCCTCCTGCGCCAGCCGTGTCGCAATCCCTCGACCCATCCCGTTCTCGCCCCCCGCGCCCGTAACCAGTGCAACCTTCCCCTCAAGCCCGTACATCGCTCTCACTCCCTTGCATCAATTTCGTCGTTCCCGCCCCCTCAGCCTCCATCCCGGCGGAAGCCGGGATCCAGGGGCGGGGGCACCCCTCACCAGACTCCCTTCGAGGAACCCGCCCCCACTCCGTCGTCCCTCCGATAAAAGGGCCACCGCTTGCAGCCTGGAACCTCACCGTCCAACACCAACCCCCATCCCTACGGCGCGTCCAGCCGTTTCAGCGCCCGATCATTCCTGCGGCCCACCACGCGCATCAGCCCCAGCGTACGCCCGCCGTCCAGCGACAGCATGTCCGCCTCGTCCCTCGACGTGCCGCGCCGCTCCGACGCCACGAGCGCCCACGACAACCAGTATTTCCACCCGTCGGCGAGCATGTCGGTATGCTCCAGGTTCACCAGCCCGCTTCGTTCCCAGTGGCGCCTCCACCACTCGAGGCTGTGGAGGCAGAAGAACGCCGGCTCCCAGTACGGCCGGAGGTGCTCCGGCGGCTCGTCCGACGCCAGCTCCTCGACAAGCCCCGGCACGACGATCCCCATCTGCCCGCCCGGCTTGACCAGCCGCGCCATGTGCCCCTCCAGGTACAGGTCGTCCGTCCCGAAGTACTGGTACGCGTCGACGCTCACCATCGCGTCAAAGAACTCGTCGGCGAAGGGCAGCGCGTGCGCCTCCGCATGGATCGGAAACACCCTGTCCTCAACGCCGGCGTCGCGGATGCGGCCGAGATTGGCGCTCGCGTCAGTCCACAGGTCCGTCGCCCACACCTGCACCCCGTACTCCTTCGCCAGGAATATCGAGCTCAGCGCCTTGCCGCACCCCATGTCCAGGACCCGCATGCCGGGCGACAGCTCCATGCACTCCGCCAGGAACTCCGTCAGCAGCAGGGCGTTCGGCCCCATCATATTGTCCATCACCCATTCGGCGTCATACCCTGCCGACCGCGGAAACGCCGTCGGCTCGAACAGGTGCTCCCAACCTTCAGCCCTACCCTGCAAACCCTTCCTCCAGTCTTGCCAGTGCCGCAACAACCAACCCCAGCCCCCAGCCGCTCACCTTGACCCCGTCAAAGGGCCCTGTCAAAGCAAGCCCCTCCCGTCGACCCCGCGGTGGGGCGG
>CAZCPU010000087.1:2047-3122 GCA_964499855.1 uncultured Dehalococcoidia bacterium
CAGGATGATCTCCCCGCCCTCGATCGCCGGGACCTCCTGGAACAGCGGCGCGCTCCACGGCATGTTCTCCACCGTCAGCCCGTTCGGGATCGCCACCATCGTGTGCGCCAGGATCTCCGGCGCCAGGTGGCTCACCACCGGCAGGTTGAACGCCTCCGCCATGTGCGCCGCCTTCATCCACTGCGTGATCCCCCCGGCCCGCAGCAGGTCGATCATCACGATGTCGATGCTCCGGTGCTCCAGCATGTGCCGGAACGGCGCGATGCCGTAGTGGTACTCCCCCGCCGCGACCGGCATCGTCAGCGCGTCCGCAATCCGCGCCAGCCCCGGGTAGTCCTGGTGGTCCGTCGGGTCCTCGAACCAGTACAGCCCGTACTCCTCCAGCCGCCGCCCGATGCTGATCGCCTGATTGACGTCCCACCCCTGGTTGATGTCCACCATCAGGTCGATCCCGTCCCCGACGGCCTCCCGCATCACCCGCGCCCGCTCCAGCTCCGCCGCCGGCGTCTTCTCCCCGCCCAGCCGGAACTTCATCGAGGTGTACCCCTCGTCCACCAGCCGCGCCCCCGTCGTCGCCAGCGCGTCGAGGCTGTACGGCCGCCACAGGAACCCGCTGGCGTACGTCGGCATCCGGTCGCGGTAGCCGCCCAGCAGCTTGTGCACCGGCTGCCCCAGCGCCTTCCCCTTGATGTCCCACAGTGCCACGTCGATGGCCGCCGACGCCCGAGTCACCATCCCCTCCGGCGACCCGCCGCCCACGGCCCGCAGCCGCTTCCCGATCGCCTCGATCTCCATCGGGTCGCTCCCGATGACCAGCTCCGTCAGCGCGTTCACCAGCGCATGCAGCGGCTTCAGGATGACGTCGCTCACGAACCCCGCGTACCCAATCCCCTCGATGCCCTCGTCCGTCCGCAGCGTCAGCGTCACGAAGGGCGCCACGTTCGCCCCGCCCACCGGCGGCCCCGGCTCCCGAGGCACGCACACGGCCCGCGTCTCATAGCTGGCGATCTTCATAGCCCCTCCACAGGCGCAGCTTGACCATGGAACGTCCACAGGGTACGCGAGAGGCGGAGAA
>CAZCPU010000087.1:3222-7323 GCA_964499855.1 uncultured Dehalococcoidia bacterium
GGGATGGGGGGCGCCTAGTTCTGCGTCGTCTCTTCCTGGTCGCCGCCCAGGCTCTCGCGCATCGACGTGTCCGCCTGCACGTTCCGCATCCGGTAGTAGTCCATGATGCCCAGGTTCCCCGCACGGAACGCGTCCGCCATCGCCCGCGGCACCTCGGCCTCCGCCTCCACGACGCGCGCCCGCATCTCCTGCGTCCGCGCCACCATTTCCTGCTCCTGCGCGACCGCCATCGCCCGCCGCTGCTCCGCCCGCGCCTGCGCGATCTGCTTGTCCGCCTCCGCCTGGTCGATCTGCAGCTGCGCCCCGATGTTCCGCCCCACGTCCACGTCCGCGATGTCGATGCTCAGGATCTCGAACGCCGTCCCGGCGTCCAATCCGCCCGAGAGCACCTTCCGCGATATCTGGTCCGGGTTCTCCAGCACCGCCTTGTGCGCGTCCGCCGAGCCGATCGCCGACACCGTCCCCTCGCCCACGCGCGCCAGGATCGTTTCCTCGCCCGCGCCTCCCACGAGGCGGTCCAGGTTCGCCCGCACCGTCACCCGCGCGACCGCGATCAGCTGGATGCCGTCCTTCGCGACCGCCGACACCCGCGGCGTGTTGATCACCCGCGGGTTGACGCTCGTCTGCACCGCCTGCAGCACGTCGCGCCCTGCAAGGTCGATGGCCGTCGCCCGCTGCCACGTCAGGTCGATGTTCGCCTTGTCCGCCGAGATCATCGCGGACACCACGCGGCCAACGTTGCCGCCGGCCAGGTAGTGCGCTTCCATGTCGTTGATGTCCAGGTCTAGCCCCGCCTTGGTCGCCGAGATCAGCGGCTCGACGATGGCGTTCGGGTTCACCTTCCGCAGCCGCATGCCGATGAGGCTCAGCAGGCTGACCGGCACGCCCGCGAAGATGGCGCTCAACCACAACCCCACCGGGATGAAGAAGAGGATCAGGCCAAGCGTGAGGACGATGGGCAGTATCAGGAGCAGGAGCACTAAGATTCGGCCTATCCAAGCCATTGCGGCACTCTCCTACGGTTGCTGTTCCGGTGGTTGTTCGCTGTCCGGGTCTGTGGGGGGCGCCTCTCCCTCGCCGGGCGCCGTTGCCCGCACCACGCGTCGGTACTCTTCATCCGCAATGACCACGACCCGAGTCCCGGCGTCGATGTAGCCCCCCTCTGATACCACGTCCACTCGTTGGGTGTCAATTTGAGCGACCCCTGCCGGGTGCAGCACCGTCAGCGCCACGCCCCGCTTGCCCAGCATCGAAACGTACCCCTGCGAGGCCGTCTGCGCCTCCGCCCCCGGTCCCCCGCCGAACCGCGTCAGCAGCCCGCTCCCCCGCGGCAGCGAGGTCTGCAGCGCCAGCCCCCCGAACCCACGCCGGTTCGGCAGCAACGTGAAGATCGCCGCGGCCCCGATGACGATGGTCACCAGCGACCCGATCAGCACCAGCCCCGCCCGCACGAAGTCGCCCGTGGTCGCCCCCTGCCCGATCAGCGATATGTACAGCCCGGCAAAGAACGCAATGCCCCCCAGCAGGCCCGCAACCCCGAACCCCGGGATCAGCACGAGCTCCACCGCGATGAGCGCCAGCCCGATCGCCACCAGCGCGACGCCCTCCCAGCCCGAGAGCTCCGCCAGGAATCCGCCCCAGAAGAACAGCGACAGCAGCAGGACGCCCGCGATGCCCGGCACGCCAAACCCCGGCGACGTCAGCTCCGCCAGCAGCCCCAGAAACCCGAGCGAGATCAGCAGCGACGCCACGACCGGGTTGGTCAGAAACCGCACGAATCGCTCCGCCAGGCTGTACTCCACCTGCACCAGCTCCGCGCCCGTGAGCCCTTCCAGCTCCAGGACCTCGGTGATGCTGGAGGCCTCCCCGTCCGCGTATCCCCACTGGATCGCCTCGCTCGTGGTCATCGTCAGCAGCTTGCCCTCTTCCACCAGCCCGTCGATGGCCACGCTCTCGTCAACCATCGCCTCCGCGATGCTCGGGTCGCGTCCCCGGACCTCCGCGACGGCCCGGAAGTCGCTCCGCACGGCCGACACCACCTTCTCCCCGGCCGGCTCGCCCTCCTGGTCGACGGGCGTCGCCGCGCCGATGACGCCGCCCTTGTCCATGTAGATCTTGTTGGCCGAGATCGCGATGAGCGCCCCGGCGGAGAACGCCTCCCGGTTCACGTACGCGATGACGGGGACGTCGGCGTCGAGCAGCGCGTCCTTGATGGAGAGCGTGGCGTCCAGCCGCCCGCCCGGGGTGTTGATGTCCAGGAGGACGGCGTCCGCCCCCTCCTCCGTCGCGGAGCTGAGCACCCGCTTCACGTACGGCGTCATGCCGAGGTCGATGGCGCCGTCTATGGTCGCGACGTACACCTGCCCGCCGCTGCCCGTCTGCCCCAGTACCGTCGGCACGAGCAGCCCCAGCAAGCCGAGGACGATGAGCGTGGCGCTGAACGCGCGCATTGCCGTGCGTAGTGCTGCCATCAGAGGCGCCCCTTTCGCTCGGTTGAGCCCCCGCCCGACCCCGTATCCCCCCGCGATAGTTCAAGTATAACCTAAGGCGGTGGCAAGGGCCCCGCGCGATGCCCCGCGCGTGCGCCTCAGATTGACGCTGCTACGGCCCGCTGCTACCATGATTCTGCTATTGACAGCTACTCTGTCGTGCTGTGTGTTCAGTTTGGCCGGTTCGCCGGAGGTGAGGGAGAGCAGCCTTGGCATTCGCAAGCGCATTGAAGTGCAGGGAATGCGGCCGTGAGTACCCCACGGACCCGCTCAACGTCTGCGAGTTCTGCTTCGGTCCGCTCGAGGTGGCCTACGACTATGAGTCCATCTCCCGCGTGATCAGCAGGGAGCGCATCCAGAACGGCCCGCTCACCATGTGGCGCTACCAGGACCTGCTCCCCGTCGACGGCGACCACGCCGTTGACCTGCAGACCGGCTTCACGCCCCTGATGAAGGCGCCCAACCTCGGCCGCCTCCTCGGCCTCGACCACCTCTACATCAAGAACGATGCGGTCAACCCCACCAACTCCTTCAAGGACCGCGTGGTCTCCGTCGCCTCCACCAAGGCGCTCGAGTACGAGTTCAAGACCCTCGCCTGCGCCTCCACCGGCAACCTTGCCGGCAGCGTCGCCGCCCACGCCGCCAGGGCCGGCATGAACGCCTACATCTTCATCCCCGCCGACCTCGAGCGCGGCAAGGTCGTCGGTGCCGCCATCTACGGCCCCACCCTCGTCGCCATCGACGGCAGCTACGACGACGTCAACCGCCTCTGCAGCGAGCTGGCCGACACCTACCCCTGGGCCTTCGTCAACATCAACATGCGCCCCTACTACGCCGAGGGCAGCAAGACCCTCGGCTATGAGGTCGCCGAGCAGCTCGGCTGGCAGGCCCCCGCGCATTGCATCGTCCCCTCGGCCTCCGGCTCCATGTTCACCAAGATCTGGAAGGGGTTGAAGGAGTTCGAGGACCTTGAGCTCATCCCGCGGGTCAACACCCACATGCACATGACCCAGGCCGCCGGCTGCGCTCCCATCGCCGAGGCCTACGAGGCCGGCGTCACCCGCGTCCGCCCCGTCAAGCCCAACTCCATCGCCAAGTCCCTCGCCATCGGCAACCCGGCCGACGGCTACTACTCGCTCAAGACAATTCAGGAGTCCGACGGCGACGCCACCATCGTCCCCGAGGACGAGGTCGTCGCCGGAATCCAGATGCTCGCCGAGAACGAGGGCATCTTCACTGAGACCGCCGGCGGCGTCGTCATCTCCGGCCTCAAGCGGCTCGTCGAGCGCGGCGTGATCAAGCGCGACGAGGTCACGGTCGCCTACATCACCGGGAACGGCCTCAAGACGCTGGAGGCGGTCGAGGACACCGTGCGGTCCGTCACCATCGACCCGTCCACGTCGTCCTTCGAGGCCCATGTGCTGAACGCTTAGACTGGCGGGAGTGGCGAGGCCGCAATGGCGAAACTCAGAGTACGGTTCACCTTCACCCCGGAGCTGATCCAGGAGCCCATCATCTGGCAGCTTGGTCAGAAATTTCCGGTGGTGACCAACATCCGTGGCGCGGACGTGCGCCAGGCTTTCGGCTGGGCCCTCCTGGAGTTGGAGGGCGA
>CAZCPU010000088.1:0-5568 GCA_964499855.1 uncultured Dehalococcoidia bacterium
GGGGACGGGAGTGCCCTGGTCAAAGAGGATCTTCAACGCCGGGCTGCGTCTGCCAGGGATTGCATCTCAAAGGCGAGGACGGCTTGCACGGCGGCACCGTCAACGCCGGGGAACCACTCGAGGAACTGCTGGACGGAAGCGCCGTCCTTGAGGTTCTCGAAAAGGGCGGAGACGGGTACTCGTGTGCCCTTGAACACCCACGCGCCGCTGGCGCGTTCGGGGTCTCGTTCGACGTGGGGGCATGTCTTCCAGTCTGCCATGGCTTCACCTGTTTGGAGTGTACGCCCCGTGAGTAGGGGGGTCAAACGGAAAGGGCGACAGGGAGGGGTGGTCACGATGGCCGCCCCTACGCACCACCACCCTAGCCCTCCCCCTCGAGGGGGAGGGGACTTTGGCGGCCCTACCCTCGAAGGGGAGGGGGATTTGGGGTTAGGCCAGGGGCCAGGCGGCGTCTGTTGTTATGCCGGGGACGGGGAAGCGGGCGGTTAGGTCCGCTATTTGGTCTCGGGCGCGCTGTTCTGTGGCGGCGTCGCCGGGGTGGGTCAGGACGTCGGCGATGAGGGCGCCGATGGCGCGCATCTCGTCGGGGCCCATGCCTCGGGTGCTGAGGGCTGGGGTGCCGATGCGGAGGCCGCTGGCGACGGTGGCGGGCTGGGGGTCGTTGGGGATCGTGTTGCGGTTGACGATGACACCGACGGCGTTGAGGGCCTGCTCGGCCTCGCGGCCGGTGAGGCCGGCGGAGCGGAGGTCGACGAGGAAGAGGTGGGTGTCGGTGCCGCCGGTGACGATGCGGAAGCCGGCGTCGGTCAGGGCGGCGGCGAGGGCCTGGGCGTTGTCGACGATGCGCTGGGCGTAGACGGCAAAGCCGGGCTGGAGGGCCTCTCCGAAGCAGACGGCCTTGGCGAGGATGGCGGCCATGAAGGGCCCGCCCTGGTTGACGGGGAAGACGGAGCGGTCAAGGGCGCGGGCGTGGTCCTGGGCGCTGAGGATGAAGGCGCCGCGGGGGCCGCGGAGGGACTTGTGGGTGGTGGAGGTGACGATCTGGGCGTGGGGGACGGGCGAGGGGTGGACGCCGCCGGCGACGAGGCCGGCGATGTGGGCCATGTCGACGAGGAGGTAGGCGCCGACCTCGTCGGCGATGGAGCGGAAGCGGGCCCAATCGACGGTGCGGGCGTAGGCGCTGTAGCCGGCGACGATGAACTTGGGGCGGTGCTCCTTCGCGAGGGCCTCGACCTGGTCAAAGTCGATGAGCTCGGTGTCGGGGTCAACGCCGTAGGAGACGATGTTGTAGTACTTGCCGGTGAAGTTGACGGGGCTGCCGTGGGAGAGGTGGCCGCCGTGGTCGAGGCGCATGCCCATGAGGGTGTCGCCGGGCTCCATGAGGGCGGTGTAGACGGCGATGTTGGCCTGGGTGCCGGAGTGGGGCTGGACGTTGGCGTGCTCGGAGCCGAAGAGCTGCTTGACGCGGTCGATGGCGAGGGTCTCGGCCATGTCGACGAACTCGCAGCCGCCGTAGTAGCGGCGGCCGGGGTAGCCCTCGGCGTACTTGTTGGTCATGACGGAGGCGGAGGCCTCGAGGACGGCCTGGGAGGCGTGGTTCTCGGAGGCGATGAGGACGAGGGAGTTCTGCTGGCGGGCGAGCTCGAGCTCGACGGCGCGAGCGGCCTCGGGGTCGCGGTCGACGAGGATCTGGGGCGCGGCGAGTCCGGTGGCGTACATTTCGGCTACCTCCGGGTGGGAATGGGTATGGGGGTAGTATAGCGGAGGGGTGTGGGTGGGGTCATGGGGGTGGGTGGGGCGCGGTGGGCGCCAAGCGCCCTTCGACAGGCCCTTCGAGAGCCTCAGGACAGGCCCTTCGAGAGCCTCAGGACAGGCTCAGGGCGAACGGGGAGTGGTGGGCCTTTCTTGGGGGATTCGGTGGGCCTATGATGGGGACGAACCCTCCCACATGTATTGAATTTACGAAACAAATGTGCTATAATTGATGTCTTTCGCGGTTGCTGATTGGGGGAGGTGTTGATGGACAGGGACAGTGTGGAGAGGGTGCATGACCGGCCGGAGACGGAGGCGTCGATCAGGCGGTGGCTGGAGTCGGGGAACACGTGCCCGCCGATGATTGGGATGGAGCGGACGGAGGACGGGCATGCGGTGTCGTACGTGCGGCAGCTGGGGCCCGTCGCGTGGGACGTGCGGATGTCGTGCCCGGACGAGGGAAAGATGAGCTCGAAGGACAGCAGGACGTTCACGTGCAAGCACGGCGAGTTCGACGCGCAAGCGCTGACCGGGATGCAGATCTGGTAGCGGGAGATGAACGAGGACGGGCGATGACGCTGCTGGGCAAGGACACTGCCGCGACCGGCGCGCTGGAGGGGTTTCACCCGCTGGTGCGGGAGTGGTTTGCGTCGCAGTTTGAGGGGCCGACGGGGGCGCAGGCCGAGGGGTGGGCGGCCATCGCGGAGGGGCGGCACACGCTTATCGCGGCGCCGACGGGGTCGGGGAAGACGCTGGCGGCGTTCCTGACGTGCATCGACGGGCTGGTGCAGGCGGGGCTGGACGGGGGGCTGCCGGAGCGGACGGAGGTGGTGTACGTCTCGCCGCTGAAGGCGCTGTCGAACGACGTGCAGCGCAACCTGTCGGTGCCGTTGGAGGGGATCTCGGAGCTGGCGGAGGCGCACGGGACGCGGCTGCCGGAGATCCGCGTCGCGGTGCGGACGGGGGACACGCCGCAGCGGGAACGGTCGCTGATGGCGAAGCAGCCGCCGCACATCCTCATCACGACGCCGGAGTCGCTGTTCATCCTGCTGACGTCGGAGAGCGGGCGGCGGGGGCTTCGGGGGGTGCGGACGCTGATCCTGGACGAGATCCACGCGGTGGCGGACGACAAGCGGGGGTCGCACCTGAGCCTCTCGGTGGAGCGGCTGTGCAGGCTGGCGGATAGGCCGGTGACGCGCATCGGGCTGTCGGCGACGCAGCGGCCGATCGAGGAGGTGGCGCGGTTTTTGGTGGGGACGGGGGATACCCCCCATCCTAACCTTCCCCCACAAGGGGGGAAGGGACAAAACGGCCCCCTTCGACAGAGCTCAGGACAGGCTTCGACAGGTTCAGGGCGAGCGGCGGGTGGGGGAACGACAGAGGCCGCTGGCGGGGAACCCCCATCCCAGCCTTCCCCCTGGGAGGGGGAAGGGGCAGCACCCCACGCCCCCTCACCTCTGGATTCCCGCCCCCGTATCGGAGTACGGGGCATGCTCCGCGGGAATGGAGATGAGGGGGATGCGGGAACGACAGAGGGCGCTGGCGGAGAACCCCCATCCCAGCCTTCCCCCTGGGAGGAAGAAGGGGTTGACTGCATCATCATTGATACGGGGCATGCGCGGGCGATGGATATGGGGTTGGAGCTGCCGCCGGAGGAGCTGGGGCCCATCGCGACGCACGAGCAGTGGGCGAGCACGCTGGACCGGGTGGCGGAGCTGGTGCGGGAGCACACGACGACGCTGGTGTTCATGAACACGCGTCGGCTGGTGGAGCGGGTGGCGCACCAGCTGGAGCAGCGGCTGGGGGCCGAGGCGGTGGTCGCGCACCACGGGAGCATGTCGCGGGAGATCCGGCACGCGTCGGAGGAGCGGCTGAAGAGCGGCGAGGCGAAGGTGTGCGTGGCGACGGCGTCGCTGGAGCTGGGCATCGACGTTGGGGCGGTGGACCTGGTGTGCCAGGTGGGGTCGCCGCGGTCGATCGGGCTGCTGCTGCAGCGTGTCGGGCGCTCGGGGCACTCGCTGGGGGCGATGCCGAAGGGGCGGCTGTTCCCGCTGACGCGGGACGAGCTGCTGGAGTGCATCGCGCTGCTGCTGGGGATCAAGGGCGGGAACCTGGACACGCTGCGGGTCCCGCCGTGGCCGCTGGACGTGCTGGCGCAGCAGATTGTGGCGGCGTGCGCGGGCGAGGACTGGGGCATCGACGAGCTGTACGACTTCTGCCGGCGGGCGTACCCGTACCGGGAGCTGCCGCGGGAGAAGTTCGAGCAGGTGGTGACGATGCTGAGCGAGGGCGTCGCGCCGCGGGAGGGGCGGTCGACGGCGTACCTGCACCGGGACGGCGTCAACGGCGTGCTGAAGGCGCGGCGGAACGCTCGGCTGGCGGCGGTGACGAGCGGCGGGGCGATCCCGGACAACGCCGACTACGACGTCATCCTCGAGCCGGAGGGGACGTTCGTGGGGACGGTACACGAGGACTTCGCTGTCGAGAGCGTGGCGGGGGACGTCTTCCTGCTGGGGAACACGCCGTGGAAGGTACGGCGGGTGGAGAGCGGGCGCGTGCGGGTGGAGGACGCGCAGGGGAGCAGCCCGACGCTGCCGTTCTGGCTGGGCGAGGCGCCGGGTCGGACGGGGGAACTCTCGGACGAGGTCTCGGCGCTGCGGGAGGAGCTGGCGGAGAAGGGGAGCGACGCGGTCGGGTGGCTCGTCGAGGGCGGCGTGCCGGTGGAGGCGGCGGAGCAGGCGGCGGCGTACATCGCGGAGGGGCTGCGCGTGCTGGGGGCGGTGCCGACGAAGCGGCGGGTGGTGGTCGAGCGGTTCTTCGACGAATCGGGCGGGATGCAGATGGTGGTACACGCGCCGTTCGGCGCGGGGATCAACCGCGCGTGGGGTATGGCGCTGCGGAAGCAGATCTGCCGCGCGTTCGACTTCGAGCTGCAGGCGGCGGCGACGGACGACGGGATCAGCCTGGCGCTGGGGCCGGGGACGTCGTTCCCGCTGCAGGACGTGTTCCAGTACGTGACGGCGCGGCGGGCGGAGAACGTGGTGACGCAGGCGGTGCTGCAGGCGCCGCTGTTCGGGACGCGGTGGCGGTGGGACGCGTCGCGGGCGCTGGCGCTGCTGCGGCACACGGGGGGGCGGAAGGTGCCGGCGCCGATCCAACGGATGCGGTCGGACGACCTGCGGGCGGCGGTGTTCCCGGCGCAGGTGGCGTGCCAGGACAACGCGCCGCCGGGGGACATCGACGTGCCGGACCACCCGCTGGTGTTCGAGACGCTGCGGGACTGCCTGACGGAGGCGATGGACGTCGAGGGGCTGCGGGCGGTGCTGTCGGACATCGAGGCCGGGGTCATCGAGACGTACGCGAAGGACACGCCGCAGCCGTCGGCGTTCTCGCACCAGATACTGAACGCGATGCCGTACGCGTTCCTGGACGACGCGCCGCTGGAGGAGCGGCGGGCGCGGGCGGTGACGCTGCGGCGGGCGCTGCCGGAGGACTCGCGGGACCTTGGGGCGCTGAGCCCGGAGGCCATCGCGCGGGCGGAGCAGGGGGCGTGGCCGGTGGTCCGGGACGCGGAGGAACTGCACGACGCGCTGCTGACGCTGAGCGTTCTGCCGGTGGGCGAACTACGGCGATGTGAGGGCGTGGCGACGGTCGAGCAGCTGCGGGGGTGGTTCGAGGAGCTGGCGGCCGGGCGACGGGCGGCGGAGTTCGCGCTCGGCGACGGGGCGGCGGCGTGGACGTGCGCGGAACGGGCGCACGTGGTGGGGGCGCTGTACGCGGGGGCGCGGTTGTCGCCCGAACTGGCGCCCTTCGACG
>CAZCPU010000088.1:5668-7059 GCA_964499855.1 uncultured Dehalococcoidia bacterium
CTCAGGGCGACCCTTCGACAGGCTCAGGGCGAACGGGTAGAAGGCGACGGCGAGGACGAGGCGCTGATGACGGTGCTTCGGGGGTGGACGGAGTCGATTGGGCCGTTCACGGAGGCGTGGCTAGCGTCGACGCTGGGGCTCTCGGCGACGCTTGTGCGGCGGGGGCTGGCGCAGCTCGAGGCCGAGGGCGGCGTGCTGCGGGGGTCGTTCACGCCGGGGGCACCGTCGGAGGAGTTCTGCAACCGGCGCATCCTGGCGCGCATCAGCCGGGACACGGTTGCGGGGCTGCGGCAGGAGGTGGAGCCGGTGCCCGTGGCGACGTACCTGCAGTTCCTGTTCCGGTGGCAGCACGCGACGGCGGGCACGCGGGTATCGGGGGACGGCGGGCTGCTGCAGGCGCTGGAGCAACTGCAGGGCTTCGAGGCGGCGGCGCAGGTGTGGGAGACGGAGCTGCTTCCGCTGCGGACATCGCCGTACGACGGCTCGGCGTTGGACCGGCTGTGCATGGGCGGCGAGGCGGTGTGGGGGCGGTTCGCGCGGCGGCCCATCGACGAGGAGCTACCGGGCGGGCGGGCGGCGCTGGCGCGCACCGGGCCGGTGTCGCTGGGGCTGCGGGAGGACCTGCCGTGGCTGCTGGACCCGGCGCCGGACGAAGAGAGCACGCCGAGCGGGGCCGCGGGCGAGGCGCTCGCGTACCTGCGCGCGCGGGGGGCGTCGTTCATCGGGGACATCATCGCGGGGACGCGGCGGCTGCCGTCGGAGATCGAGGAGGCGCTGTGGCAGCTGGCGGCGACGGGGCTCGTGACGGCGGACGGGTTCGGCGCGCTGCGGGGGCTGGTTACGGGGGCGACGAAGCGGGTGAGCGCGGCGCGGCGGGGGAGGCGGCCGGCGCGGCGACGGACGGGCGGTAGCCGGTGGTCGTTGCTGCAGGCCATCGACCCGTCGGAGGACGTTGTCGAGGAGCGGGCGTTTCAGCTGCTGCGGCGGTACGGGATCGTCTTCCCGGAGGTGCTGGGGCGGGAGCCGATGGCGCCGCCGTGGCGGACGCTGCTGCAGGTGTACCGCCGGGCGGAGGCGCGGGGGGAGATCCGCGGCGGGCGGTTCGTGGCGGGGCTGGTGGGGGAGCAGTTCGCGCTGCCGGAGGCGGTGGAGGCGATGCGGTCGGTGCGGCGGACGGAGCCGACGGGCGAGACGCTGGTGGTGTCGGCGTGCGACCCGCTGAACCTGGCGGGGGTGATCACGCCGGGGCCGCGGGTGCCGGCGGTGTCGGGGAACAAGGTGGCGTACCGGGACGGCGTGCCGGTGGCATCGCTGCAGGCGGGGGACGTGGTGCTGCACGTCGCGCTGGCGGAGGACGAGCGGGACGAGGCGCACCGGGCGCTGGGGGCGCG
>CAZCPU010000089.1:0-7012 GCA_964499855.1 uncultured Dehalococcoidia bacterium
ATGTACTTCAACTCACGCAGGTCAACCATTCACGCCAGGAACGGCATGGTCGCGACGAGCCAGCCGCAGGCCGCGGTTGCCGGGCTGCGCATGCTCATGAACGGCGGCAACGCCGTCGACGCCGCCGTCGCAACCGCGGCCGCCCTCAACGTCCTCGAGCCCATGTCGACCGGCGTTGGCGGCGACCTCTTCTCCCTCATCTGGCTCGCAAAGGAGAAGCGCGTCGTCGCCCTCAACGCCAGCGGACGCGCGCCCGCCGCCGCCGCTATCCAGGACGTCACGCGTCACGGCCTCGACCACATCCCCGGCGACAGCGCCTGGTCCGTCTCGGTCCCCGGCACCGTCAACGGCTGGGACACCATCCTCCGCGAGTACGGCACCATGTCCCTCGCCGAGGTGCTCCAGCCCGCCATCGAGTACGCCGAGCAGGGCTACGCCGTCACCGACGTCATCGCCTACCAGTGGTCGGGCGGCGTCGACAAGCTGTCCCGCTACCCCTCCGGCCACGAGTTCCTCATCGACGGCCGCGCCCCCCGCGAGGGCGAGGTCTTCCACTCGCCCAACCTCGGCGCGACGCTCCGCGCCATCGCAGAGGGCGGCCCCGACGCCTTCTACCGCGGCCCCATCGCCGACAGGATTGCCGCCTACGTGCAGGAGCGCGGCGGCTGGATGACCCCCGAGGACCTCGCCGCCGACTACGCCACCTGGGACGAGCCCATCTCCACCGACTACCACGGCGTCACCTGCTGGGAGTGCCCGCCCAACGGCCAGGGCCTCATCGCCCTCATGGCCATGAACATCGTCGAGGGCATCCCCATCCGGGACATGGGCTTCCAGTCCCTCGAGACCTACCACAACATGATCGAGGCGACCCGCCTCGCCTTCGCCGACGGCTTCGAGTACATCGCCGACCCCCGCGCAGCCCTCGTCCCGACGAGCCAGCTCCTCGACAAGGAGTACGCGGCCGAGCGCCGGCGCCTCATCTCCCCGGAGCTCGCCATGGAGACCGTCCCCTTCGGCAAGGTGCCCGCCGTCCATGACACGGTCTACCTCTCCGCCGTCGACGGCGAGGGCAACGGCTGCTCCTTCATCAACAGCCTCTTCGCCGGCTTCGGCTCCGGCCTCGTGGTCCCCGGCACCGGCATCGCCCTCCAGAACCGCGCCGCCCTCTTCTCCCTCGACGCCGAGCACGCCAACGCCCTCGCGCCGGGCAAGCGCCCCTTCCACACCATCATCCCCGCTCTCGCCACCCGCGACGACGAGCTCTGGCTCACCTACGGCGTCATGGGCGGTTTCCAGCAGGCGCAGGGTCACCTGCAGGTCATCGCCAACATGGTCGACTTCGAGCTCGGCCCGCAGCCCGCGCTGGACGCCCTGCGATTCAGCATCGGCCTGGACGGGGTGGTAGACTTGGAAGAGGGGGTCTCGCCGGAAGTGGTCAAGGGCCTCAGGGACCGCGGCCACCGCGTGGAAGTTGTGGACGGCTACCGCCGCGTCGGCTTCGGCGGGGCGCAGCTCATCGCGCGAGACCCCGAAACTGGAGTGCTCAGCGGCGCGTCGGAACCAAGAAAGTCGGGCGCGGCCGTCGGCTGGTAGCCGCGGCCCCTCGCAGTCGGGCCGCTGGCGTTTGAAGGAGTGCCTGCACATGCACAGACCAGCGGCCCTGGCGATCATCGCGGCCCTCCTGCTGGCGTTGGCGGCCGCGTGCAGCGGCGACTCCGACGCGGAGCTCGCCGCCGACTTCACCATGCCCCTCTACAGCGGCGCCGAGCACTTCGGCGGCGCCACCGAGGTCAGCCTCAGCGACCTTGAGGGGCGCCCCGTCATCATCAACTTCTGGGCCCCCCTCTGCCCGCCCTGCCGCGCCGAGATGCCCCACTTCCAGGAGGTCTGGGACGACCTGCAGGCCGAGGGCAGCGACGCCATGGTCCTCGGCGTCGACGTCGGCGCTTTCACGCTCCTCGGCGAGCGCCCGGAGTCGCTGGAGTTCCTGGAGACCATCGAGCTCACGTACCCGGTCGGCGAGGCGCAGGACCGGAGCATCATCATGGACTACAGCGTCCGCGGCATGCCCACCACGGTCTTCATCGACGCCGCCGGCGCGGTCCACCGCACCTGGGGCGGCGCCATCACCAAGGAGCAGCTGGAAGAGGTGGTTGACGACCTGCTGGGGTAGCCCACGGTCGGCTGCCCTCCAGCGGAGCACGCACGTGACCGGCGCCCGCCCAACCTTCGCATCGAGGTACGCATGAACATCGCCGTCGCCGCCGTCACGCTCCACCTGCCCGCCGCGAGCTCGCTCAAGGACAAGCGCGGCGTCGTGCAATCGCTCATGGCGCGGCTCCGCGATCGCTACAACGTCTCCGTGACCGAGGTGGCCGGCCACGAATCGCACAGGAGCTCGCAGCTCGGCTTCAGCACGGTCAACACCAGCTACGTGCAGGCCCACGAGACCGTGCAGAGCGCCGTCCGGTTCATCGAGGACCAGCTCATCGGGGTTGGCGAGGTCGTCGCGGTATGGCAGGAGGTCCTCGGCGGCTTCGGTGACGAGCCGGAGCAGCAGTAGCCCCATGCCGTCGATCGGGGCCGCCTTCGCTTGACACCCTCATGGGTCCGCACCTATATTCCGCCGCGTTGGAGGACGCATGGCCTGGGTTGAACAGATTGTGCAGGGGCTGAAGGACGCCGACGTCAGCCTCATCGCCTACGTGCCGGACGGGGTGACGTGGCGCGTGCTGCGGCAGACGGAGCAGGACCCCTTCTTTCACATGATCCCCACGACGCGCGAGGAGGAGGCCATCGGCATCATCTCCGGCGCGTACGCGGCGGGACGGCGGGGCGCAGTCTTCATGCAGAGCAGCGGCTTCGGCAACACGGTCAACGCGCTGGCGACGCTCAACATCCCCTACCGCATCCCATTCGTGCTCTTCGTCGGCATGCGCGGCGGCCCCGGCGAGTTCAACCTCGCGCAGGTGCCCGGCGCCCGCGCCATCCCAGGCATCCTCGACGCCCTGGGGCTGCAGTACTTCCACCTGACGCGCGAGGACGAGCTCGACCGGATCATCTCCGGCGGCATCGCCCTCACCTATGCCGGGCGGCTGCCCGTCGCAAACCTGCTCTCGACGCTGCTGACGGGAGGCCGCGATGCTCCGCGTTGACGCCATCAAGGCCGTTCTGGAACGCGTGGGCGACGCTCCCATCGTCTCCAACTTGGGCGGCACAACCTTCCACCTCCACAACCTGAACGACCGTGACGCCAACCTGTACATGTGGGGGGCGATGGGCCTGACCTCTTCGGTCGGCCTCGGCATCGCCCTCGCGGCGCCCGACCGGAAGGTCGTCGTCATGGACGGCGACGGCTCCCTGCTCATGAACCTCGGCTCCCTGGGCACCATCGCGCGCCAGTCCCCGCCGAACCTCGTCCACATCGTCTGGGACAACCACCAGTGGGCGGGCACCGGCGGCCAGCCGACGCACACCGCCGTCGTGACGGACCTCGCCGCCGTTGCGCGGGGCGCCGGCATCCCCAGGGTCGCGGCCGTCTCGACGCTCGAGGGCCTCGAGGAAGCCTTCGACCAGGCCATGCGCGAGGACGGGCCGTGGTGCATCGTCGCGGACGTCGAGGGCAGCGACAGCCCCGATCGGCCCGACGTTTCCATCGAGGAGAACCTGCAGCGCTTCCGCCGCACCTTCGACCGTTCGGGCGCCTAGAAAACCGCCTGCCCGGGTCGCCGGTGGCTCTTGCCCGCCCCGCGAGGCGGGCCGTACTATGGGTTCAGGACTACCTCGGAGGTTGCCCATGCCCGGAACGCCACAGGTCACACCCGTCGCCGTCCACTACGGGACGCACCTCGCCGACCCCGCTCCCTTCTACGCGTCCTTCGCGGGGCGCGGCGGGAGCTCGCCCGTGCAGTTCCACGTCTTCCTCAGGTGCGACAGCCCGGAGCCGGAGACCCGTTGCCACGCCGCCCTTGCTTCCCTGCGGCGCCGGCTCGCCAACCTCGGCTCGACCACGCTCACCACTGCGATCAACGGCGCGTTTCAGGCCTGCCACCAGGAGCTCTCCGCCGCCGGCAGTGCGGGCGTCGGCGTCACGCTCGTCGCCACGCGAGGCGGAGAGGTCTATCTCGCGGCCGTCGCCGACGTCGCCGTCTTCCAGCTCGACCGGGCCGGCGTGCGCCGCGTGCGTCCCTCCGTGCCCGGCACGATGGCGGCCGCGGTGGGCAACCTGCCCGAAGTGACCCCCGCCATGGAGCGGCTGGACCTCCAGCCGGGCGAGACCGCCCTCGTCTGCGACTCCGAGGTGACCGGCGCCGCCAACATGGACGGCCTGCAGGCCGTCCTCTCCGCGAGTCCGCGCGCCGCCGCCGACAGCCTGGCGTCGCTCATGGGCAACTCGCCCCTCTTCCTCGGCCTCATCATCACCGCGCCCACGGAGTAGCCGCCTTGCTCATGCTCGGAATCGAGACTTCCTGCGACGAGACCGCCGCCAGCGTCGTTGCGGACGGCCGCCGCATCCTCTCCAACGTCATCAGCTCCCAGGTGGAGGTGCACGCCCGCTACGGGGGCGTGGTGCCCGAGGTGGCGTCGCGCCAGCACATGTTCGCCATGACGCCCATCTACCACCGGGCGCTCGAGGAGGCTGGGGTCACGCCACAGGATCTGGACGGCGTCTCCGTGACGGCGGGGCCGGGGTTGGCGGGGTCCCTGCTGGTGGGCGTCAACTACGCCAAAGGGCTCTCCATGGGCCTCGGCCTGCCGCTCTACGGCATGAACCACCTGGAAGGGCACATGTACGCCGCCTGGCTGGAGGAGGGCGACCCGCCCGACGAGGCCGTCGGCTTCCCCATCGTCTGCCTGCTGGTGTCCGGCGGGCACACGGACCTCGTCCTCATGCGCGGCCACGGCGATTACCAGCACCTCGGCGGGACGCGCGACGACGCCGCGGGCGAGGCCTTCGACAAGGCCGCCCGCGTCATGGGCCTCGGCTTCCCCGGTGGCCCGGCCATCCAGCGCGAGGCACAGGCCGCGTCGAGCGTGGAGTCCCTGCCGCGGGCGTGGCTGCGTGGCACGCTGGAGTTCAGCTTCAGCGGCCTCAAGACGGCCGTCCTCCACCGCGCCCGCGAGCTCGGCGTCGCCGTCGGCCTCCCCGACGGACCGGCGGAGCTCGACGACGACGGCCTCCAGCGGCGCCGCGCCCTGGCCGCCGGTTTCCAGGAGGCCGCCGTCGACGTGCTCGTCGAAAAGACCCTCGACGCCGCCCGCCGGACCGAAGCGCGCGGCATCCTCATCGGCGGCGGCGTCTCGGCCAACGCGGCCCTCCGCGAGACCATCCGCGCCCGCTCCCCCCTCCCCGTGCTCATCCCCCGCCCCGCGCTCTGCACGGACAACGGCGCCATGATCGCGGCCGCCGCGTGCCACGGCGTCGAGAGGGGCCTGCAGCCCAGCATCGCCGTCGACGCCAACCCCGGGCTGTTCTTCTAGGCCTCCATCCCGCTCTGCCCGCTGGCATTGACACCTAATACTTTTGTGTTATTACATTGCTGTCACTTCCTGCCGTTTCCCGCGTCCGTGCATTCCCGGCCCGGAAAGGAGCGCGCAATGAGCCAGCATCCTTTTGACAATTCGTTCCGCATCACTCCCGAGCACAAGGAGCAGTACCGTCGCGACGGCTTCGTCAAGCTGGAAGGGTTCCTGAACCCCGCCGTAGTCGCCGCGCTGCTCGACAGGGTCGAGAACGAAATGGCCCACAAGGCCGGAAACTCCGCGACCAGCAAGATGTTCAGCCGCGCGCTGTATGACTTCGAGGGCGACAAGCACGACGTCTACGAGTTGATGGCGCGGCCGTATTTCCGGCGGTCGCTGACGGAGCTGGTCGAACACGACCTCTTCCTCACCTTCGAGCTCTGCTTCGAGATTGAGCAGAACGTCAGCGAGGGTTTTCCGTGGCACGTCGGGGTGCAGAGTTTCGGATTTCAGTTTGCCCATGAGTTTGCCTGCACGGTGTGGGCGCCGCTTCAGCCGGTGGACGCCCAGGGGCAACGGGGCGGCATGGCCTACGTGCCCCAGCACGTCATTTCGGGCGCGTTCTCCTATGAACAACTGGAACCTGCGGTCGTTTCGACAATTCGGGCCAAGGAGCAGGCCGGCATCAGGACGAACCAGAAGGAATACTTCAACATGCGGCTGAGCCACTACAACCTGCCGCCCCTGGACACCATCCTCGAGACGCACCAGGTCGAGGACGACTTCCAGCCGGGCGACGTCCTGGTGTTCAACAAGTGGGTGGTGCACCGCAGCATCATGCTGGGGGATGGGGAGCTTGCCAAGCGCGCGGCCTACGTCATGCGCTTCGTCGACGCGGAATCCCACTACGATCTGACGCGCGCGCAGTACCAGGAGCTTCCCGTTGAGCTCTACAGCAAGGGGCTCTTCCCCTACAGGCCGGTCACCCGCCAGCACATAGAGATCGCCGAAGCCGGCGCGGCGGACGGCGACCTGCTTGCGGAGTGCGCCTATTTCGACGACCGCGATCGCCGCATGGTCCGTCGCGACCAGCCTGCGCGGACGGACTAGGGCTGTAGCAGTCGATAGCCATGGGCGTGCGCCATCAGGATTGACCGGCGCGCTTCTGCTGGTACCCATCCCTGGAGCACGTTGGTTTTGGCGCTTGGCTTTGCGCTGGCGGGGATGGATTTTGCCCCTCCCGAGCGGTGAACGCCCGGGGCGATGCTCGAAAGAGTCCAGGAGCCGCTTGGTGAGGGGCTCCGGGCCGTGCCGGCGGTCCTTCACGGGCAGGAAGGCGAGGCGAAGAGTCTCCTGCAACTGCTTGCGCGGAACGTTTGCGATGAACACGAACCCCTTCGTAGACGAAGAGGGACTTGGTGATGGTCCACCGGTGGCCACGGGTCCCGCCCCGGCCCACCGTGGATTGACCGCGAACCTTTCGAGACGCCTGCCAATGGATCGGAGCCCGCTACACCTCCAGGAGAAGTGGCTGAGAACCAGGGGT
>CAZCPU010000090.1:0-6997 GCA_964499855.1 uncultured Dehalococcoidia bacterium
TGCTGAAGTTCCACCGCCCGCTGACGGAGTAGCCGCCGTCCACCTGCTTGAACTCGGAGTGTTGCGGCGGCCCGTTGCAGAGGATGGACCGGCTGTCGCTCCATATCTCCTGCGCGAGCGCCTCCGGCATGAGGGAGGCCATCGTGCCCAGGATGTTGTTCTGGTTGAAGCACCACGCGGTGCTGGCGTCCGCAGCCGCGACGGCCTGCGTCATGGCGAGGTAATCGAGGTAGTCGATCTCGAGTCCGCCGACGGAGCGGGGGACGAGCAGCCGGAAGAGGCCCAGGTCCACCATCGCGTCGATGACGTCCTGCGGTATCTGCCGCTCCCTTTCGATGGCGTCACCTGCGTCGGCGATGCGCGCGAGGACCGCCTGGACCTCGGCGCTCTCGACCGTTGGGCTGCTCTCTGTGATGGTCATCGTCTGTGCCGTCTCCTTCCCGTCATTCCTGCGCAAGCGGGATCCGCGCCGATGGCTAAAGGTCGAGGCCGAAAACGCGGATGGCGTTCTCCGAGTAGATGGCCTCGCGCTGGGCGTCGGTGAGGCGCGGGAGGGCCTGCACGCTCACGGGGGGCGTGTAGTCGCCCATGCCGAAGGGGTAATCGCTGCCGAGCATGAGCCGCTCGTGTCCGACCGTCTCGACGAGGTAGTTGAGGACGGGCGTGCTGTGCGTGAGCGTGTCGAAGTACAACTTGCTGAAGTACTCGGACGGCGGACGGGGGATGGCTGTCTCCAGGATGAGGTGCTGCCGCCACGCGTGCTCCCACCGTCCACGCAGCAGCGGGCACGTGCCGCCGCCGTGGGCGAGGACGAACCGCAGGCCCGGCATCTCCTCCAGCACGCCGCCGAAGATGAGACAGCCCGCGGCGACAGCGGTGTCGCTCGGGTTGCCGATGATGTTGTTCATGAAGAACTCGCTGAGGCGGTCGGCCCCGAGGACGTTCTGCGGGTGCACGAACGCCGCAACGTCCAGCTCCTGCATCTTGCGGTAGAGCGGCGCGAAGCGGGCCGAGTGCAGGTTCTCACCCTGCACGTTGGTCAGTATCTCCAGCCCGCGGAAGCCGAGCTCCTTGATACAGCGCTCCAACTCGGCTGCGGCGGCCTCAGGCTCCTGCATGGGGAGCGTCGCCAGACCGATGAAGCGGTCCGAGCCGTCGATCGCGGCAGCGGTCGCGTCGTTCATCCGGCGGCAGAGGTCCGGCGCGGAGTTCTGGACGTAGGGCGGGGCGGAGACGAGCTCCACGTCGATGCCGCGCTCGTCCATGTCCGCGAGGCGCTGGTCGAGGTCGGACATGCTGTCGCGCATGTTGGCGGCGGGCCCGAACCCGCCGCGCCGGTTCGCGAGCTCCGGCAGAGTCGCCGGTATGTAGTGTGCGTGAACGTCTATCCTCATGGCGGGGCGTATCCTACCCTAGTCCCGCGGTGTTGTGCGCTTCCATCCCCTTTAGTCCCACGATGGTTATCGAATACCAGCAGGGCCGTCTCCCGGCCTTCCCAGTCAGTCGCGTGGCCGGCGGCCCAGCCGAACCGCGGTACGGTAGGATGCGAGCATGACGCAGTCGAAGCCGTTGCGCCGCATCGCGCTGCACGTCCCCGCGGACGGGCTCTTCCGGCGGGAGACGCTCGACCTCGTGCTCCGCGCCGAGGAGCTGGGGTACGAGTCGGTCTGGGCCGGGGAGTCGTGGGGGTTCGACGCGTTCACGACGCTGGCGTGGCTCGCGGGCCGGACGACGCGCATCGGCATCGGGACGCACATCGCGACGATGTTCAGCCGCACGCCTGCGATGACGGCGCAGAGCGCGGCGTCGCTCGATTCGATATCGGCCGGGCGGCTCACGCTGGGGCTTGGGACGAGTGGGCCCATCGTGGTCGAGCACTGGCACGGGCAGCGGTGGGAAGAGCCCCTGCAACGCACCCGCGAATTCGTGGAGATCGTACGTCTGGCGCTGTCTGGCGAGCGGGTGGACTACGACGGCCGCATCTTCAAGCTTCGCGGCTTCCGCCTGCGTGACAAGCCTCCGCGCTCCGCCGTTCCGGTCATGCTGGCGTCGATAGGCCCCCGGAACGTCGAACTCACCGGCGAACTGGCGGAAGGCTGGCTGCCCATCTTCCTGCGGATGGACTCGCTGCCGGAGATGCGGGGGCTCCTCCAAGCAGGGGCGGCGCGGTCCGGTCGCGATGCGTCGGCCATCGAGATAGCGCCCGCGATGCTGGCCGCGGCGTCGGAGCGCTCCCCGAAGGATGCGCGGGCTCTCGCGCGGGCACACGTCGCGTTCTACGCGGGTGGGATGGGGACGTTCTACAACCGGATGCTGCAGCGCTTCGGGTGGGTGGAGGAGACGGAGCGCATCAACCAGGAGTGGGCGCGCCCGAACCGGGAGGGGCGTCCGGCAGCTGCGGCCGCCGTCACAGACGAGATGCTGGACTCGACGAGCGCGGTCGGGACTCCGGCGCACGCCCGGGAACGGCTGGAGGCGGCGTATGCCGCAGGCGTGACGCTACCGGTGCTGATGTTTCCGCACGGCGCCGACGCCGCGCTGATCGGGGACACGCTGGAGGCGCTTGCGCCGTCGCGGTGGTGAGGAGTGCTGCCCACCCTCCCCCGGTCCGCTCCCCGAGATATTTCTCGACTGCGCTGCACTCCGCTCAAATGACAACGCCCGCTCGCTCCTGGTCCACCCTCTCCCGCGCTTTCAGCGCGCCCTCCTCTCAACAGACCCTTGCATAAGGCTGATGGGTATGTCCCGTCATTCCCGCACCGGCGGGAATCCCAGGCGACCCTTGGTCGCACGTGCGCAGAGCAGCGCACACGGTGGGGACGGGGTGTGCGACGGGTTACGCAAAGGTCTCCTCAAGGGAGAGGTGGGATGGCGAGGCATATAATGGGCGGGTGAGTATCCCGTTCCGCGCTATCGTTTTCGACTTCGACGGCCTCATCGTAGACACCGAGCAGCCCATCTACGAGGCGTACAGCACCATCTTCGCGGAGCTGGGCGCGACGCTGCCGCTGAGCGTCTGGCAGGACGTGATCGGCCAGGGCGCCGGCACCGATGCCGCGTTCATCCACCTGGAAGGCATCATAGGCCGCGAGGTGGACCGGGAAGCGATCCGCGCAGAGGCCCGCGCGATGCGCCGCGACGTGACGCTGACGCTTCCGCCACGCGACGGCGCGACGGAGCTCATCACGGAGGCGAAGCAGGCCGGGCTCGCGCTCGCCGTTGCGTCGAGCTCGACGTTCGCGTGGGTGAACGGTCACCTCGACCGGTTGGGGCTGCTGTCGTCGTTCGACGCCGTCTGCACCCGGGACGAGGTGGAACGGACGAAGCCGGACCCGGCGCTCTACTGCCTCGCGCTGGAGCGGCTGGGCGTCGAGCCGCACGAGGCGTTCGCGATAGAAGACTCGCCGCACGGGGTGACGGCGGCGAAAGCTGCGGGCCTGCGCTGCGTCGCCGCGCCGAACCCATTGACCGCGAGCATGGACCTGCGCCACGCGGACTACCTGCTGCCGTCGATGGCGGGCGTGTCGCTCGCGGACGTGGTGGCAGGGCTGGCGTGGTGAGTCTGGAGCACCCCCATCCTAACCTTCCCCCATCAAGGGGAAGGGATCAGAGCATCCTTAACGCTCTCTTTCGCTACGCATAACGCACTCTTCCCCTGCTCATAACCTGCCGGGCCAGCGCTCCATGGTGTGATTGATGGAGTTGCGTCTGCCATGAGCGGCAAGCGCAGACATCACCTCACTACCACAGGAGGCCGCGTGGAACAGTTCTCTCGATCAGGCAGGGTTTGGGCCGGGCTTTTGCTCGCGCTATCGGCGGCGTCGCTGGCGCTCATGGGCTGCCAGGGGCCGGACGGAGTACCGGGCGAGGCGGGAACGCAGGGCCCGCCAGGGCAACGCGGAGAGGCCGGAGCGGCGGGACCGCAAGGTCCGGCAGGACCAGCGGGAGCAGCAGGGCCGTCCGGGTCGCGGGGACCTGCTGGACCGTCGGGTTCGACCGGGAGGGCGGGCACGTCCGGAGCGGACGGGCGCGAGGTGGAGCTGATCAACCTGGACGGCGTGCTGTCCTGGCGCTACACGGGAGAGAGCGACTCCGCGTGGCGCGAAATCGCCTCCTTGCCGACGGCGGCGCCGCCCATCTCGCTGACGAAACTCGGCACGTACACGTCCTCGGAGGGAGCGGAGATCGTGGCGTTCGACCCCTCGACTGCGCGCGCGTTCGTCACCGCCGGAGCAACGGTTGAGGTACTGGACGTGTCGGACCCGTCGCAGCCGGTGCTGGAGCACGTGATAGACGCATCGTCCGACGGCGACGGCGTCACGAGCGTCGACGTGAAGGATGGGCTGCTCGGCATCGCCGTGGACGCTGACAGGGACGCCGACCCATCGGCGCGCGGGAAGGCGCTCTTCTACAGCGCCACGTCGTTCATGCGGATCGCCGAGGCGGGGACCGGCGTTCTGCCGGACATGATCACGTTCACGCCGGACGGGAAGTACGCGCTGGTGGCGAACGAGGGCGAGCCGAGCGACGACTACACAACCGACCCGGTAGGGTCCGTCACGGTGATAGACATCGACGGCGGGTTCACGACGGCGACAGCTGCGTTCGACGCCTCCGTCTTCGACCTCGAAGCGCTGCAGGCGGACGGCCTGCGCGTGTTCGGGCCGGGGGCCGGGCTCGCTGAGGACGTGGAGCCGGAGTACATCACGGTTACGCCGGACTCCTCCACCGCCTACGTGGCGCTTCAGGAGAACAACGCGCTCGCGGTGGTGGACGTGGCGAGCGCCACAGTGACGGAGATACTGCCGCTCGGCTACAAGGACCACTCGCTGCCGGGCAACGAGCTTGACGCGAGCAACGAGGACGGGGCCATCAACATCCGCAACTGGCCGGTGCTTGGCATGTACCAGCCGGACGCCATCACCTCGTATGTGGCGCCGGATGGCAAGGTGTACATCGTCACCGCGAACGAGGGCGACGCCCGCGACTACGACGGCTACAGCGAGGAAGCGCGGGTCAAGGACCTGACGCTGGACCCCGCCGCGTTCCCGGATGCAGACGCGCTGCAGGCGGACGACATGCTGGGCCGACTCAAGACGACGACTGCTCACGGCGACACGGACGGCGACGGCGACCACGACGTCATCTACTCCTACGGCGCCCGCTCGCTCACGATCCGGGACACGGACGGGAACGTGGTCTTCGACAGCGGGAGCAGCATCGCGCAATTGCTTACGGAGCATGCGCCGGAAGCGTTCAACTCCAACGGGCTCGCCGACGGGTTCGATGGGCGGTCGGACGACAAGGGTTCGGAGCCGGAGGCGGTAGCGGTCGCGCGGCTGTGGGGCCGCACCTACGCGTTCCTCGGCCTGGAGCGCATCGGGGGCGTCGCAGTATTCGACGTGACGTATCCACGCGAGGCCCGGCTGCTCGACTACGTGAGCAACACGAACCGCTACGGCGACCCGGACGCGGGCACCGCAGGCGACCTCGCCCCGGAGGGGTTGGAGGTCGTCTCAGCCGACGACAGCCCGACCGGCGCGCCGCTCCTGCTCGTGTCGAACGAGGTCAGCCAGACGGTGACCATCTACGGGATAGCGCGCCAGGCGCGAGGCGGACAGCCGTCTCCCCGGCGCGCACCCTACTCCGTCGCCGGCGGCGCCCAGAAGGCGAGGCGGCCCTCGGCAACCGGGTGCGGGGCCTCGCCGCCGACCGTGTCGACGGTCCAGACCTCCGGCGCGGCGCCTCGCTCGATCACGCCTGCGAACACCAGTTTCGTGGAGTCGGCCGACCAGACGAGGTGGGACGGCGCGAACTGGTCGAAGAACTGCAGGTGCGTCAGGAAGTCCGGCGTGGGGATGAAGCGGGCCAACCGTCGCGTGTCACCGCTCGCGGGGTTGACGACCCGCCACTCCATGGAGCCGTCGATGGCGACGTAGGTGATGCGGGAGCCGTCCGGCGACCAGTAGAAGGCGGCTGCGCGCTCTTGCACGAGCGGTCCGTCCGAGCCCATGCCGTCCTCATCGACGACGTGGAGCGCACCGTAGAGCGTGGCCGAGAGCCCCTTCCTCGCGACGGCGATGCGTCCACCCGCGGGCGACCAGGCGAAGGCGGCCTCGCCGGGGATGTCCATCAGGGTGAGGCGGTCTGTCCCATCCGGTTTCGACGTGACGAGCCGGCCCGTGCCGCCCTCCTCGACGACGTAGGCGATGCGCTCGCCGTCCGGGCTGAACGCCGGAACGCGGTAGCGGAGCGAGTGGGCGTCGAGGTCGCGTGTCGAGCGGTCGCGGGTGTCGTGGAGCAGCAACTGCCCGCGGCGATGGACCAGGATGTACCTGCCGTCCGGCGACCAGACGTGGTAGAGCGGCGCGTCGGCGGTAACTTCGTAGGGGTCGCCGTCGCCTGGCCGGACGACGAAGAGGCCGAGTCCCTGGCCCGGGCCTCGGGGAGCGACGAACGACAGGCGCTGCGAGTCCGGCGCCCAGAGCGCGTAGTGCGGGGCGCCGTTGGCCACGAGGCCGATGGAAAGCGGGTGTGTCTCGTGCAGCTGCCGCTCCGTCGAGCCTTCGCCATCGAACAGGACGAGGCTGGCGAGTGCTCCTCCGCTGACGCCCGGCGTGCGGGAGACCGCGACGCTTCGCCCATCGGGAGACCAGGTCGGCCAGGTGTAACGGACGCTCTGCGCCTGCTGCGGGCGTAACGAGACGCTGGTGCCGGACTCGCCGGCTTCGCCGGATGCACGGCCGGTGAGGCGTTGGGGGTCGCCGCCGTCGCCGCGCACGGTCCAGATGTCGAACCGCGGGTCGACGAGGACGATGCGCTGGTCTCCTGAGGGCTCCGGCACGGGGGTCGCTGGCGCATCGCTGCCGCACGCCGCGAGGGCGAGGAGCACCGCGGCTATGGATGCGGTACGGAGCAGTAGCCTCAACCTGGCCGTCTCCCGAGAGATGCTTCGACTGCGCCTCAAGGCTACGCCCTTCGGCTTCGCTCAGCATGA
>CAZCPU010000091.1:0-2710 GCA_964499855.1 uncultured Dehalococcoidia bacterium
CCGCAATGAGGAGCACGGCCTCCGCTGCGTCTACCACGGCTGGAAGTTCGACGTCTCCGGCAACTGCGTCGACATGCCCTCCGAGCCCGCCGAGTCCAATTTCAAGGACAAGGTCAAGATCGCCGCCTACCCCACCGCCGAGCGCAACGGCGTCATCTGGACCTACATGGGCCCACGCAAGGAGCTCCCGCCCCTGCCTGACCTCGAGCCCAACATGCGCCCCGACCGCGAGTACTCCATCACCACCGTCCTCCGCGAGTGCAATTGGATGCAGGCCCTCGAGGGCGACATCGACACCTCCCACCTCGGCTTCCTCCACCTCGGCAGCGCCGACCCCAACGCCCTCGTCCCCGGCACCGTCGACTACTACACCGTCAACGTCCGACACCCCCGCTACAACGTCCTCGAGACCGACTACGGCGTCATGTACGCCGCCTACCGCCCGGCTGAGGAGGACTCCTACTACTGGCGGTTCGCCCAGTACCTGCTCCCCTTCTACACCATGATCCCCACCGGCCGCCTCGGCCTCCAGGTACGCGTCCGCGCCTGGGTCCCCGTCGACGACGAGCACACCATGTTCTGGGCCCTCACCGCTCCCACGCCCGGCGCGCCCGCCATCCGGCGCACGGACCGCAACGGCCGCGTCCTCGGCGGCAGCGCCGGCCAGATGGAGTACGAGCCCCCGTCGAGCGGCTGGCACGGCCGCTGGCGCCTCGCCGCCAACTCCCGCAACGACTACAAGATCGACCGCGATGCCCAGCGCAAGAACGAGATCTACACCGGCATCACCGGCATCCACCTCCAGGACCAGGCCGTTACGGAGAGCATGGGCGCCATCTCCGACCGCACCCGCGAGCGCCTCGGCACCAGCGACTCCATGATCATCAAGTCGCGCCGCCGCGCCATCAACGCCGCCCGCTCCCTCCAGGAGGGCGTCCCCGCCCCCGGCGTCGACAACCCTGAGGTCTACCGCGTCCGCTCCGGCGACGTCGTCATGAAGCGCGACATAGACTGGCTAGAGGGCACCAAGGAGCTCCGCAAAGCCTTCGTGGACCACCCGGAGCTGCTTGAGCCCGCGCCCGCGTCCTAGCACAAGAAACTGAGCGAAAGGGGGCTTCCGTCCGCCGCGACCCGGCGCCACGGAAGCCCCTCCGCATAAGTCCAACCCGTTCGTGCTGAGCCTGTCGAAGCACGCCGGACAAGGGAAATCCCTTCCCCCTCCCCAACATCGTCATTCCGGCGGAGGCCCCACTGCAGAAGCAGCGGACAGAATCCAGAGGGGCGGCGGTAGAAGGGCGTCCCTCGCGGTCGCCCTGGTCCACCGACGGCTTGGGCACGAACGGGGCGGCCCGGCCAGTCCCTTCCCCCGCGAGCGGGGGAAGGTTAGGATGGGGGCGCTTGCCACCAACCACCTCCGCCACGCCAAAGCCCCCCATTTCGTCATTCCTGCGGAGGCCCCGCTGCAGAAGCAGCGGACAGAATCCAGAGGGGCGGTGGTAGAGGGGCGTCCCTCGCGGTCGCCCTGGTCCACCGACGGCTTGGGCACGAACGGGGCGGCCCGGCCAGTCCCTTCCCCCGAGAGCGGGGGAAGGTTAGGATGGGGGCGCTTGCCACCAACCACCTCCGCCACTCCAATATCCCCTTCGTCATTCCTGCGAAGCTTGCCCCGTACCCCGAAACGGGGGCAGGAATCCAGAAGGGTGGGGTGCAGGGCAGTCCCTTCCCCCTCAGGGGGAAGGTTAGGATGGGGGAGCCCCCCACCAAACAAGGAGGCACACCATGGCACCAATAGACGAAGCCAAGCGCGACGTAGCCATTGCCAACCGCATCCTCTCCCACGTCGGCCTCGCCACCGGCGTCCTCGTCTCCCTCGGACACGCCAGCCTCCGCGTCCCCGGCGAGCCTGACAAGTTCATCGTCAAGGGCCGCGGCTACGACATCGACGCCCTCCCCCTCATGCAGCCGGACGACATGATCGTCTGCGACCTCGAGGGCCGGAAGGTCGGCGGCCCCCCCAACGCCACTCAGTGCTTTGAGGTCAAGATGCACTCCGCCGTCTACAAGTCCCACCCGGACGTCCAGTCCGTCGTCCACTGCCACCCCCGCTACGCCACCATGATGAGCGTCCTCCAGGCCCGCCTCGTCCCCATGTGCAACGAGGGCGCCCAGCTCGTCCGAAAACCCCTCCCCGTCTATCCCCACAGCAAGCTCATCCTCACCGAGGAGGACGGCCAGGGCGTGGCCACGGCGCTCGGCGACTCCCCCGCGGCCCTCCTCCGAGGCCACGGCGCCATCACCACCGGCGCCACCCTCGAGCAGTCCGTCATGAACATGCTCCACCTCGAGGAGCAGGCGCGCATGAACTGGTACGCCTTCTGCGCCATGGGCCCCGACCACCCCGGCATCCCCGAGGCCGACCTCGTCGAGGCCCGAAACCAGCCCACCATCGCAGAGCTCGACCACTTCGTCGGCGGCCCCGCCATCAGCGGCGGCGCGGGCGGCGGCGGCGCCTGGCGCTACTTCACCCACCTCATCACCCAGGAGCTCGACGAAGGCCGCTAGCTCCCCAACCCAAACGTAGGGACGGGTCGCGACCCGCCCGTCACCCCGGCAGGCTAGGATCGCGTCCCCTCGCCATCCCGGCGAAGGCCGGGATCCAGGGGCCGTGAAGGGCCGTGCGGGGGCTCAATGTGACGCCCCCCACGCACCC
>CAZCPU010000091.1:2810-6990 GCA_964499855.1 uncultured Dehalococcoidia bacterium
CCCCCCATGTGACGCCCGCCCACCCATCGTGTACACTGCCCGTGCCCAAATCCGGCAAACCCCGCCGTGCGCAGCGCGCGCGGCGAACTCACCAATAGGAGGCAACCATGAAAGGCGGCGCAGCCATCGCCAACATCCTCAAGCAGGAGGGCGTCGAGTTCCTCTTCTGTTTCCCCAACAACCCCCTCATCGACGCCTGCGCGTCCGTCGGCATCCGCCCCATCATCACCCGCATCGAGCGCACCGCCGTCAACATGGCCATGGGCTACGCCCGCACCAACGGCGGCAGCCCCCTCGCCGTCTGCTGCTTCCAGGGCGGCCCCGGCATCGAGAACGCCTACGGCGGCGTCGCCCAGGCCTTCGCCGACTCCTCCCCCATCCTCATCCTCCCCGGCCAGGCCGGCGCCGCCCGCCAGAACCAGCCCAGCGTCTACGACTCCGTCCGCCACTACGAGGGCGTCACCAAGTGGTCCGCCATAATCAACCACGCCGACCGCGTCCCCGAGATGCTCCGCCGCGGCCTCTCCCAGCTCCGCTCCGGCGGCCCCAGGCCCGTCCTCATGGAGGTCCCCGGCGACGTCGTCAACGGCGAGATGTCCGAGGAGGAGTTCGCCTTCCCCGCCGTCCAGCGCCGCCGCTCCGCCGGTGACCCCTCCGACATCCGCGACGTCGCCTCGGCCCTCCTCGCCTCCCAGCTCCCCGTCATCTACGCCGGCCAGGGTATCTTCCACGCCGACGCCATGGACGAGCTGCAGGAGTTCGCCGAGCTTATCAACGCCCCCGTCATGACCACCACCCTCGGCAAGAGCTGCTTCCCGGAGGACCACCCCCTCTCCCTCGGCGCCGGCGGCACCTCCGCGACGAAGATGGTCGGCCACTTCCTCGGCCAGTGCGACACCGTCTTCGGCATCGGCACCAGCTTCCAGAAGACCCTCGCCAGCTTCACCGTCCCCCGCGGTAAGGTCGTCATCCAGTCGACCGCCGACCCCGCCGACCTCGACAACGAGTACGCTATCAACCACGCCGTCGTCGGAGACGCCAAGCTCGTCCTCCGCGCCCTCATCGACGAGGTCCGCAGCCGCGGCAACGGCCGCGACGGCCGCGGCATCGCCGACGAGGTCCAGTCCGTCAAGTCCGCTTGGCTCGACGAGTGGATGCCCCACCTCACCTCGGACGAGACCCCCATCAACCCCTACCGCGTCGTCTACGAGCTCCAGAACACCATCGACCGCTCCAACGCCATCGTCACCCACGACTCCGGCAACCCCCGCGACCAGATGGTGCCCTTCTTCGAGACCATCTCCCGCAAGAGCTACATGGGCTGGGGCAACTCAACCCAGCTCGGCACCGGCCTCGGCATGGCCCTCGGCGCCAAGTGCGCCGCGCCCGAGAAGCTCGTCATCAACGTCATGGGCGACACCGCCGCCGGCACCGTCCTCCTCGACGTCGAGACCGCCGTCCGCGAGCGCCTCCCCATCCTCACCGTCATCCTCAACAACGGCGCCATGGGCGGCTACGAGCACAACATCCCCGTCGCCGTCGAGCGCTACGGCAGCAAGTTCCTCTCCGGCGACTACACCGGCGTCGCCAGCGCCCTCGGCGCCTACGCAGAGCGCGTCACGGACCCCAGCGACGTCAGCGCCGCCATAACCCGCGCCACCGCCCGAATAGAATCAGGCCAGACCGCCGTCCTGGAGTTCATCACAAAAGAGTTCCCCGTGTTTTCGCGGGGGTAAGGGAGGCAACCGTTCGCCCTGAGGGAAATCGAAGGGTGAACAGCTGCGGAGCTAGTCGATAAGCAGCGCGTCAATGGTGGTGCCAAACGCGTTGGCGATAGCCCTCATGGCTGCCGTGGAGCCAGCCTTGCGTCCGTGCTCGATCTCAGACAGGTAGCTCACGGCGAGGCCCGTCTTGGCCGACATCTCCTGCAACGTGAGCTTGTGGTGCTGCCGGTAGGCGAGCACGGGGCTCTTGCCGTTGATGATGGCGAGAGCCACCGCGTGCGGGACGCGCACGCCGTCGTCGGCGTCGAGGGCTGCCAGAGCGTCCTCGAGTTCCGCATTGCGTTCCTTGAGGGCTTCGTACTCCTTGCGGGTCAGGGTTACCGTCTCGTTGCTAGTCATAGGCTTCCCTCCTGTGCCGCACCCGCAGCACCACCATGGTCGGCCTGTCGGCCTGCTCGACGCTGAACAGGATGCGGATGCGTCCCACCCGAAGCCGCCGGTGCCTTTCTCCCTGCAACGCAATGACTTGGTTTGCAAGCGATGCCGGGTTCCTAGCGTACTGCTCGATCTTCGCAATGATGCGGTCTCTGTCCCTCGGGGCCAGTTGGCGCATATCCCTGATGGCCCTGGGCGACCATTCGATGGTTAGGTGTTGGTCCACGCTCTAGAATTTCGCATATAGCGAAAATCGTGTCAAGCCCCAGGATAGCGGGTCTATCGCTCACTCTGAGGTCTCCCCCGCGCGTGACCTCCCCGCCCCCGCGTGGTAAAGTCTCCCCACACCCAAACCCGCCCACCATCAGTCAGGAGGAAGTGCCCGGTGTCCATCCCACTGATTGACCGCGCCCAGACCTTTGCGGACCGCACCGCCGTCATCGACGGCGAGGGCGCGTTCACCTACGCCCAGCTCCTCGCCGACTCCGCCGCCGTCGCCTCCTGCCTCCTCGACGGCGCCGCCGACCTCGACGAGGCCCGCGTCGCCTTCCTGACCCCCGGCGGCTACCACTACGTCGCCACCCAGTGGGGCGTCTGGCGCGCCGGCGGCGTCGCCGTCCCCCTCGCCACCTCCCACCCCAAGCCCGAGCTCGCCTACATGATCGAGGACTCCGGCGCGACTATCGTCATCGCCCACCCCATGTACGAGGACACCCTCCGCGAGCTCGCCGAGGAGCGCGGCCTCCGCTTCCTCCTCACCCCCGCCATCCTCGAGACTCCACCCACAGCGTCGCTGCCCGACGTCGACCCCAACCGCCGCGCGATGATCATCTACACCAGCGGCACCACCAACCGCCCCAAGGGCGTCGTCTCCCTGCACACCACCATCCAGGCCCAGATCACCTCCCTCGTCGAGGCCTGGGGCTGGTCCCAGGATGACCGCATCCTGCACGTCCTCCCCCTCCACCACATCCACGGCATCGTCAACGTCCTCGGCTGCGCCCTCTGGTCCGGCGCCGTCTGCGACATGCACCCGTCCTTCAACGCCGACGCCGTCTGGGATCGCATCGAGCGCGGCGGTCTCACCCTCTTCATGGCCGTCCCCACCATCTACGCCCGCCTCGTCCAGGCGTGGAACGCCGCGTCCCCTGAGCGCCAGGCGTCGATGACCAATGCCTGCGCCCAGTTGCGCCTCATGGTGTCCGGCTCCGCCGCCCTCCCCGTGCAGACCCTTGAGGAGTGGGAGGACATCAGCGGCCACCGCCTCCTCGAGCGCTACGGCATGACCGAGATCGGCATGGCCCTCTCCAACCCCCTCCACGGCGAGCGCCGCCCCGGCTACGTCGGCGCGCCCCTCCCCGGCGTCGCCCTCCGCCTCGTCGACGAGGACGGCAACACCCCGGCCGAGGGCGCCCCCGGCGAGATCCAGGTGCGCGGCCCCGCCGTCTTCACCGAGTACTGGGGCAAGCCCGACGCCACCGCCTCCGAGTTCGTCGACGGCTGGTTCAAGACCGGCGACGTCGCCGTCCTCGAGGACGGCGCATACCGCATCCTCGGCCGCAGCAGCGTCGACATCATCAAGACCGGCGGCTTCAAGGTCTCCGCCCTCGAGGTCGAGGACGTCCTCCGCGAGCACCCCGACATCGCCGAGTGCGCCGTCGTCGCCATGGAGGACCTCGAGTGGGGCGAGCGCGTCTGCGCCGCCCTCGTCCTGGCCCGCAACGGCGCCCTCACCCTCGATCAGCTCCGCGACTGGTCCCGTGAGCGCCTCGCCCCCTACAAGATGCCCAGCCGCATGATTGAGCTCGCAGAGCTCCCCCGCAACGCCATGGGCAAAGTAGTAAAACCGGACCTCTCCAAACTCTTCACAGAAGCGGAGCAACAAGCCCAACCCTCCGCAGGCTAAGACCCTCAGTCCCTCCCCCCACGGGGGAAAGGCGGGGCGGCGGCCAGTCCCTTCCCCCACGGGGAGGGGGTGTGGCGGCAAATAGTCCCTTCCCCCGCGAGCGGGGGAAGGCTAG
>CAZCPU010000092.1:0-6901 GCA_964499855.1 uncultured Dehalococcoidia bacterium
GGGCTGGACCCGAATATCTTCGAAGCCGGCGGGATCATTCTCAGCTGGCACGGACTGTTCAGCGTCATCGCCGTCGCCGTGGCCGTGCTGATGGTCGCCAAGAGCGCCCCCCGCCACGGCATCTCCGTGGACGACGTCTACTCCGTGGCAGTTTGGGCGATCATCGGCGGCGTCATCGGCGCGCGGCTGCTCCACATCGTGGACAAGCTCGACTACTACACGGCCAACCCGCTGGACATCTTCGCCATCTGGACCGGCGGGATCGCCGTGTGGGGAGGCGTGCTGGGAGGCTTCGCGGGCGGCTGGATCTACGCGTCCCGGGCGGGCATCGTGCGGGGCCGGTTGGCCGACATCACCGCGCCCTGGCTGTTGCTCGCGATGGCCATCGGCCGCATAGGCGACATCATCAACGGGGAGCACCTGGCGAAACCGACGTCGCTGCCGTGGGGCATCGAGTGGACGCATCCCGGCAGCTTGTCGTTCGGGCTGGGGCCGACGCACCCAGCGGTGGTGTACGAGATGATGCTGGACCTGGCGGTGGTCGCGCTGGCGATCTGGGTGCTCCCGAAGGTCCTGCGCCCGGACGGCATGGTGTTTGCCGCGTCACTGCTGCTCTACGGCTTTGGGCGCATCTTCGTCCTCATGTTCCACGACTACGAGTCGTGGCTCTTCGGCATGAGCGAGGCGCAAGCGGTGTCGGTCGCGGTGGTGCTCGTGACGGCGCCGCTGCTGGTGTGGAAGGGGAAGTTTGGGCGCTTTGGGCCGCCGGAGGCCGTCGGGCCGGTGCCGGACACACGACGCCCACGCGCGGAGCGTCGCAGGCGGGGGCGGTAGGCTGGGGCAAAGACGCTGGGGGCCCAAACGGAGATAGGAAAGAGGCCGGACTGGGAGCAGTCCGGCCTCTTTCATTCGTGGGCGAAACTCTTGCTAGGGTGTCAACCCTGACTCACGTACGAGGTCGGCGTGGTGCACGTCAAATTCCAGCGTACTGTTGTGGAAGTCGCATATCATCCGCCACTGCCGGATGATGTCCATGCCGAGGAGCGAGGGGAGCCATGAGTTGTGCTCTGCAACGGGTGCGATATCAATTTGTGTGAGATAGGTGATAACCTGTGAACCATGCAAGAAGGAAATCTCCGCGTCTTCGGCATACTCTCGCACACTGCCCCCTATGCCGGTCGCAATCCCGCCTTGAATGAGACGGCCAAAGTCGAGGTGCAATGCACTCGAGTCCCACGGGTGTAGAGTGGTGACGCTGCACCCCGTGTCCACAAGGAACACCACTCGACCAAGGGCATTCAGGCGGGGTATGCGCACCGTGCCGGGCAGGAATGGGTGGCCTCCAAAGGGAGGCCCAGAGGTGAACCATCCGGTTGGCATTGGCTAGAGCTTGATCTTCGGTGGATTTGGGTCAAGGTGGCGTATAACGGCACCCTCTCTCTTGTACCCTTGGGAATCAATTTTCATCATGAGGGCCTCAAGTGACTCTGCGATCACCAGCACGTCGGCTTCCATCAAGGCAATCCACTTGTGAGGATGCTGCTCCAAGTACCCATAGTATGACGCCTCCATCAACTTGCAGCGGCGCTCGAATTCGATGAGGCCCTCAGCGATTTGCTTGGCGTCGAGGGGCTCCAATTGGCGGCCTCCTTCTCGAATGCTGTAATAGTGATTCCAAGCTCTATTAATCGGTAATTGTTCCGGTTGCAAGCCTCATTTTAGAGACAGCGGACTGGGAATGCAACGAGCCGCTGTTAGCCGTTGATCCCCACCTGCGGAAAAGCAAAGAGGCCGGACTGCTGCCAGTCCGGCCTCTTCTCTTGCGTCGCTGGTGCGCGGCTAGGTGGCGGTGGCCGGCTCCGGCTCGTCCGCGGCCACCTGGCTGAGGCGCGTGACGATCTCGCCGTCCTCGTCGAGGTCGAGGAGGATGGTGTCGCCGGGGACGTACTTGCCGGCGAGGATCTCCTCGGAGAGCTTGTCCTCCACCTTGCTCTGGATGACGCGGCGCAGCGGCCGGGCGCCCAGGTGCGGGTCGTAGCCCTCTTCCGCCAGCTTCTCCTTGGCCGCGATGGTGGCCTCCATGTCCATCTCGGCGTCCTTGACCTCCTGACGCACCTGCTTGAGCATCAGGTCCACGATCTGGACGATGTGCTCCTGCTCCAGCGCGTGGAAGACGACGGAGGCGTCAATGCGGTTCAGGAACTCCGGCCGGAAGAAGCGCTTGACCTCGTCCATGACCTTGTCGCGCATGCGGACGTAGTCCTGCTCGAAGGCGCGGCCGTCGTTCTGCTTGGAGGCGAAGCCGAGGCGGGTGTCCCGCTTGATTAGGTCGGATCCAAGGTTGCTGGTCATGATGATGACGGCGTTGCGGAAGTCGACCTTTCGGCCCTTGGCGTCGGTCAGGTGGCCATCGTCGAAGATCTGCAGCAGGATGTTGTAGACGTCCGGGTGCGCCTTCTCGATTTCGTCCAGCAGGATGACCGAGTGCGGCTTGCGACGGATGGCCTCGGTGAGCTGCCCGCCGTCGTCGTAGCCGATGTATCCGGGAGGGGCGCCAACGAGCCGCGCGACGGTGTGCCGTTCCATGAACTCCGACATGTCCAGCCGCGTGAGGGAGTCGTCCGAGCCGAAGAGGAACTCCGAGAGGGCCCTGGCCAGCTCGGTCTTGCCCACACCCGTGGGGCCGAGGAAGGTGAAGACGCCGACGGGCCGGCGGGGGTCCTTCAAGCCGGAACGCGCGCGGCGGACGGCCTTGGAGACGGCCACAATGGCCTCGTCCTGGCCGATGATGCGGTCGTGCAGGTGCTGCTCCATGTGAAGCAGCCGCTCTGTCTCCTGGGTCTGCAGGCGGGTGACGGGGATGCCCGTCCACATGCCCACGACCTCGGCGATGTCGTCAGGCGTGACGACGGGCTGTTCCGTCTCCTGGGTCTGCTGCCACTCGCCCTCGAGGCTCTCCACCTTGCCGGCGAGGCTGAGCTCTCGCTCGCGGAGCTCCGCCGCGTACTCGTACTGCTGGTCTGAGAGGGCCTCTTCCTTCTCACTGCGGACGTTTTCCAGTACCTTCATGGCCTCCTTCACGGAGAGAGGCATGGTGGTGTGGCGGATGCGGACGCGGGAGGCCGCCTCGTCGATGAGGTCGATGGCCTTGTCCGGCAGAAAGCGGTCGGGGATGAACCGGGCTGCAAGCCTTGCGGCGGTTGCGAGGGCATCGTCGCTGATGGTGAGGTTGTGGTGCTCCTCGTAGTGACTCTTCACGAACCTGAGAATCTCCGTGGTGTCTTCCTCTGAGGGCTCCTCCACCAACACAGGCTGGAAGCGCCGCTCCAGCGCCGGGTCCCGTTCCACGTACTTGCGGTAGTCGTCAAGCGTCGTGGCGCCGATGACGCGAATCTCGCCCCGCGCGAGGGAGGGCTTCAGGATGTTGGCGGCGTCCACGGCCCCTTCGGCGGCGCCGGCGCCGACAAGCGTGTGCATCTCGTCGATGAACAGGATGCAGTTCCCGGCGGCCTTGATCTCCTCCAGCACCTTCTTCAAACGCTCCTCGAACTCACCCCGGTACTTGGTGCCGGCCACCAGGGCGCCCATGTCGAGCGTCACCAGCCGCTTGTCCTTGAGGGTCTCCGTGATCTCGTTGTTGGCAATCTTCCGGGCGAGGGCTTCGACGATGGCCGTTTTCCCGACGCCGGGCTCGCCCATGAGGACCGGGTTGTTCTTGGTGCGGCGTGAGAGGATCTGGACGGCCCGCTCCAACTCCTTTTCACGCCCCCAGACCTTGTCCAGCTTGCTGTTGCGGGCGAGCGCGGTCAGGTCGACGCCCAGCTGGTCGAGGATGGGTGTGCGGGTGGAGCTGGCGCTGCTGCCGCGGCCCTGCTGCTGGCCGGGGGAGATGCTCTGGCTGAGCAGCCGCTGGGTCTCCGCGCGGACCTTGTCCAACGTGACGCCCAGGCTCTCGAGGACGCCCGCCGCCACGCCCTCGCCCTCGCGCATGAGGCCGATGAGCAGGTGCTCCGTGCCGATGTAGTGGTGGCTCATGCGGCGGGCTTCGTCCACCGCGAGCTCGATGACGCGCTTGGCCCTTGGGGTGAGGCCGATGTTCTCGCCTGAAACGGGCTTCTCGCCACGGCCGATGATGAACTCAACGGCGGAGCGAACCTTGCTCAGCTCAATGCCCAGGTTGCTGAGGACGCGGGCGGCGACGCCCTCCGTCTCTCGCACCAGACCCAAGAGAATGTGCTCCGTGCCGATGTAGTTGTGGTTGAAGCGAAGCGCTTCTTCTTGGGATAGAGAGAGAACCCTGCGTGCCCGTTCCGAGAACTTCTCAAACCTACTTGCCATGGCCTACCCCCACACCCGTTTTGCCTGGGCTGGTCCCACACAAACTGTAAAAGGGCGAAAACGCATTGGAGAAGGTTAAAACTCCTCCAGCGCTCGCCTCCTGCTGAGTGCCAGGCGGTGCCGTTCCGGGTCAACGCTCAGGATCTTGAGCTCAAGCTCCTCGCCTTCCCGCACGGCTTCCCTGGGATGTTCAATGTGCCTGGTGCTGAGCTCAGAGATGTGAATGAGGCCTTCTATGCCCTCTTCAATCTGAGCAAATGCGCCGAATGTTGTCAACCTTGTTATAGTTCCATTAACGATTTGACCAGCCTGAAAGTTCTCCGTTACCCAATCCCAGGGCTCAGGATTGAGCCGGCGGAGGCTGAGGGAGATGCGCTGCCGCTCCTGGTCCACCTTCAGCACGAGTACGGTGACCTCCTCCCCCACCTTGACGATCTGCTCGGGGTCGGCCACGGGCTGCCAGGCGAGTTCCGAGGTGTGGATGAGCCCGTCGGCGCCGCCAAGGTCGACGAAGACGCCGAACTTGGAGATGCCGCTGACCTTGCCGGTCCGGGTCTCCCCCTCCACCAGCTCCTGCAGCAGGCGGGTCTTCTGCGCCTCCCGCGCACTCTGCCATGCGAGCCGCTCCGAGAGGATTGCGCGTCGGCGCCTGCGGTCGACCTCGAGGACCTTGTACTCCTGCGGCAGGCCGGGCGTCACAGTGGCGCCGGCCTCCGCTTGCTGTCGCTGGTCACGGGTGGCGGGCAGGAGGTGGGAAAGGGGGACAAAGGCCTGCACACCCTCCACCAGCACCACGGCGCCCCCGCGGTTGTGCTCAATGATGACGCCTTCCACGTGATCACCGGACTCCATGGCCTTTTCCAGGATGACCCAGCCCTGCTCACTGCGTGCGCGGTCGAGTGACAGGAGGGCCGTGCCCTCCTCGCCCTCCGTGCGGAGAACGTATGCAATGAGCGGTGCGCCGATCTCCAGGGCGGCGAGGGCGTCCGGCGTCAGGCTGCGGGCCTCCCGCGTGGGGATGATGCCTTCAGACTTGCCGCCCACGTTGACCAGGATGCCTTCCTGATCGACGCGCATGACCACGCCCTCAACGACCTCTCCCCGCCGAAGGTCCTTCCAACCGCCCTCCAGCTCAAGGAGCTCACCCATGGACATGGTTTCTGGGGTTTGTTCATGTGGAGACGAGACCACGGTCAATACCTGCCGCTGCTCTAGTACGAGACGCCCACATTGTAGCTTCAAGCAATAGAGCCTGTAAAGGTCAAACGGCTTCTTTGCGCGTCTTGACTTGATAGCCTTTACCGGTTTGCGAAGCCGTTCGTCCCCCGAGCTACGCGGGCCCGTGCGTCCCGTCCAGGTAGAGGGACGCCGGCAGGACGATTCCCGTTCCATTGCACGGCGGCAGGATGGCAGTGCACGTTGCTGAGGTTCTAGCGTGCGGGGTGAGGCGGCCGATGGGGGGTCGACGAGAGCGCGCTTCAGCTCACGGGGAAGTGGATGTCGGTGCGCCACTTCGACTGGTCGGGCTCGGCGCCGGGGTCGGTGACGTAGACCTCCCAGGGGGGGCCGGCGGGCTCGAGGCCCTGGGACCCCATCCAAGACAGGAGGGCGTTCCAGGACCTGGGAAGGTCGTCGTAGGGGCCCATGTGGGTGACTGTCGCTACGGTGCAAGCGGGCAGCTGTCCCGCACGGACGCGGCCCGCGCCCTCGATCGGCGCGGCGACGGGCATGCCGCACTCGAAGTCGACGGTGGCGCCTTCCATGGCGAAGTAGCGGGAGAAGGGCATGCCGGAGGGCTGTTGCCCGTTCTGAAGGATGTGGGCGTAGACCTCGCCGAAGTGCTCGCCCAGCAGCTCCGGGAGCTTGTCGGCGGTGGTCATGGCGCGGATGGTCAGGATGTGCTGCGCTTCGACTCGTTTCGTATCGAATGACTGCGGCATTGGCGTACCTCCAAGCGATAGCCGAACGCAGGCCGGCGACGGCGGCAAGGGGGTTGGGCAGAAAAAAGAAGCCCCCGGGCAACGGCCGATTTTCCCACCCCCTCCCGAGGGCAGTATCGTTGGCGCTGAGGCGTTTCACTTCCGTGTTCGGAATGGGAACGGGTGGTTCCACCTCGCTCTAGTCACCCGGGGAATGCTTCACGTGATGCACGCGACGTCCCGCCGGGAGGGCGGGACGGAAGAAGAGCAAGACAACGCAAAAGGGGAGGAGCGCCGAGCCTTGGAGTGGGGAAGGCCTCGGCCGATGAGGAACGGTCAGCTAAAGCAGTTGCCTGCCGTGCACCTCCGTCCTCTAAGCAGGTGGTCTACCTGCGGCCTTACTTCCGAATTGGAATGGGAGGCCTCGTCTTGGGGAAGGTTTCGCGCTTAGATGCTTTCAGCGCTTCTCCTGGCCGGCCATGGCTACCCGGCTACGCCCTTGGCAGGACCACCGGCACACCAGAGGGCCGTCCCTCCCGGTCCTCTCGTACTAGGGAGGGGTCCCCGCAAGCCTCCTACGCCCACGGCAGATAGAGACCGAACTGTCTCACGACGTTCTGAACCCAACTCACGTACCCCTTTAA
>CAZCPU010000093.1:0-4707 GCA_964499855.1 uncultured Dehalococcoidia bacterium
CAGCCGCCGCACCGCCAGCGCGAAGAACACCGCCGTCACGACCACGCAGCCCACGATCGCCGTCGTGTAGCCGATGGCCAGGTTCTCGCTGAACGGGCTCCCCTCCATCCCGTGCATGATGCCGATGACGTAGCTCCGCACGCTCAGGTACCGCGTCCCGCTCAGGATGCCCGTGATCAGCGCCTCCCACAGCAGCACGTACACCAGCCCGAACGCCAGCGCCCGCGTCGTCACCAGCCCCGCCCACGTGAACACCGACGAGTACACCACCACCCCCGCCCCCGCGCCCACCGACGCCGCCACGATGACCCCCGTCTCCCGGTCCGCCGGCATCGCCGTCAGCGCCACGGCCACCGCCACCATCATCGGCCCCGCCACCACGATCGTCCCCATCAGCTTCGCCAGCACCAGCGACCACCGCGGCACCGGCTTCGTCGTCAGCAGCGACAGCGTCCGGTCTTCCACCTCGTTCCCGAACGCACCCGCCGCCATGACGATCACCACCAGCGGCAGCACGAAGGAGATGACGAACGGCTCGTAGCTCCCCCCCACTATGCCGCTTAGGTCCGCCTCGTCCAGCGCCATCACCAGCGCCGCCAGCCCGACCGGCAGCAGCGAGATCCCCCCCAGCAGCAGCAGCCGCCTCGGCGCCGCCGCCTGCCGGATCGACAGGGCGAACAGCGCGCCGATCATCGCTGCACCACGTAGGAGAAGACGCTCTCCAGCGAGTCGTCCAGCGGCTCGATGCGGTACAGCCGACTGTCGATGTCCCGCGCCAGCCGCGGCGCCGATCGCTGCAGGTCCGCCAAGTTGCGCGTCGTTACCTCGATGGCGTCGTCCTCCAGCCGCACCGACTCCACCGACTCCAGCCCCACCAGCGCCGCCGCCATCTCCCGCTGCTTCGACGCCACCAGCCGCACCACGAAGGGCCGTTCGTCCAGCTTCTCCCGGATGTCCCGGTGGTTGCCCGCCGCCGCCAGCTTCCCGCTGACCACCAGCAGGATCCGGTCCGCCAGCGCCTCCACCTCCTCCAGGATGTGCGAGGAGATGATCACCGTTCGCCCCTCCGACCGCATGCGACCCACGAAGTCGCCGAACTCGACGCGCTGCCGCGGGTCCGTGCCGTTCAGCGGCTCGTCCAGCACCAGCACCTCCGGGTCGTGCACGATGGTCGCCGCGAGCCGGATGCGCTGCCGCATCCCCCGCGAGTACGTGCCCGTCGGCCGGTCCATCGCGTCCAGCAGGTTGACCGCCCCGATGGCACGCTCGACGGCGTCGGCGTCGTCGACGCCCTGCAGCCGCGCGGCGAGCTGCACGAAACCGCGGCCCGTCATGAAGGGGTAGAGGGCGTCGTGCTCCAGCATGATGCCCACGCGCCCGTACAGCCCGACGTTCCCCACAACCTCTTCGCCCAGCACCCGCACCTGCCCCTGCGACGGCCGCAGCAGCCCGCAGACCATGCTGAGCAGCGTCGTCTTGCCCGCGCCGTTGGGGCCCAGGATGCCCGTCACCCCCGGGTAGACCTCGAACGACATGTCGTTGACGGCCACCACGCTGCCGTACCACTTGGAGACGGCCTGCACCTCGATGGACGCGCCGTTTGCCGTCGTCATAGCCGGATCCTCCGGTAGCGGTTCCACAGCAGCGCCCCAGGCACAACGACCCACACGATATACGCCGCGATGGGCGTGAAGCCCGGAAGCTCGGACACCGCGAGGGCCGATGGCGACTGCGGCGGCAGGTCGAACACCTCGGCGTTGATGTTGTCCATCGCGCCGCCAATGTGCACCAGCCCGATGAAGGGCGCGAAATCGCCCGTGAGGTAGTCGCAGTCCTCTTCCTCGTAGAAGACCTGGTCCCCAAAGTCCGCCTCGAAGTTCGAGCAGTTGTCCGAGATCGTGAGCCCGTCCGCGACGCCGTTCAGCAGGATGTACGCGCCGATGATGACGGCCGCCGCCACCGCCCGGCGGACCACGTACGCCGACACGGCCAGCGTCGCCACGGTGATGAAGAGGGTGATGACCCCGCCGACCAGCAGGATCTTGGGGATGTCCTCCCAGTTGTCTCGCACGTAGTCCAGCGGCGCCTCCGCCGTCAGCACGAAGCCCCCGTACAGCACCGCCTGCCCGGAGTACACCAGCGCGAGCGCGATGGCCGCGAAGGCCGCCAGCCGCATCGACAGGTAGTCGAGCGTCGTCATGGGGCGCACCAGGTACAGCGGAAGCACGTTGTCGCGCCGGTCGGGCCCCAGCAGCTCCGGCGCCATGATCGCGCCGAACAGGATCAGCACAACGCTGACGATGCCGTAGTAGTCGGCGGGACCCGGGACAAAACTGCCCTCCTCCACGGCCGCCGCCAGGTCGCCGAGGAATGCGAGGATGACGACGAACACCACGGCGGGCGTCATGACGGAGATGAAGAGCAGGACGGGCAGGATCTTCGCCTTCCCGCCCCGTCCTATGCCCAGCAGCGTCCGGACGCCGTTGACGAACAGCGCCCACCGTGCGCGGTTGCGGCCCTCGCGCGGGCCCGTATAGCGCTGATACCCAAGGTCGAAGACCTCCGCGCCCGGCTGCCTCATGCCGGCCCGCCCCGGAAGATGTCCGTCAGCGTCCGCCGCGCGGGCGCCAGCCTCCGCAGCCGCGCCCCGGCGTCGATCGCGGCGTCACGGACGACGTCGTAGTCCTCCTCCTTGGCGTGCTCGATGACGACCAGCGTCCCGTCGATGTTGGCCTCGACGCCGCGCTCCGCCAGGATGGCGGCGAAGCCGTCCACCCCCTCGGCCACCTCGATGAGCAGCGTCTCCGTCTCCTGCGTCAGGCTCGCGACGGCCCCCTCCTGCGACAGCGCGCCCGACTCCAGCACCAGCACGCTGTCGGCGATGCGCTCCACGTCGCCCATCAGGTGCGTGCTCAGCATGACGCTGATGCCGAAGCTGCGGGCCGTCCGGCCGATGAGCCGCAGCATCTCCTGCCGCCCGTCCGGGTCCAGCCCCGCCGTCGGCTCGTCCAGCAGCACCAGCACCGGGTCGTGCACGATGGCCTGCGCCAGCTTCACCCGCTGCTTCATGCCCGTCGAGTATTCGTGCATCGGGCGGTAGCGCTCCTCGTCGAGCCCCACGTGCCGGAGCACGTCGGCGGCGCGGGTCCGCGCATGTGCGGGCGGAATGCCGCTCACCTGCGCCATGAACATCAGAAACTCGGTGGCCGTCATGTCGCGCGGCAGGCACTCGTTCTCCGGCATGTACCCGATGCGGTTGCGGCCCTCGGGCGAGCGGTACGGCTCCTGCCCCAGGATGAGCGCGGAGCCCGCCGTCGGCTGGATCAGCCCGAGGAACAGCTTCATCGCCGTGCTCTTCCCCGCCCCGTTCGGCCCCAGCAGCCCCGTAACGCCCTCATTCACCTCAAACGACACCCCGTCAAGGGCCACAGTGCGCCCATAGTGCTTCGAGAGGAATTGCGCTTCCAACAGCGGCGGCATAGGTTCAGCGTACAGCGAAACGTGTGAGGGCGGAAGGGGGCAGGGGACAATGTGGGGTTAAACAGGCGTCAATTGGCGCATGAGGGCTTCACGGGCAGCGACATGATCAATCTGTGCCTTGACTACCCTGTCAAGTTCGGTGTCCTCACAATAATTGGCGGGAATGATGTGGTGAACTCGTTCGTCAGTGGACAGTTGCTGAGCCTTCTCTCGGGCACCCTTTGTGTTGGGCTTGAATACCGCCAGGGAGAGTCCACCAAGATCCTTTACTAGTCTGAAGCATGGGATGTCCGTCTCTCCGTCACCGAAGTAGACCATGTTTGGGAATGGAACAGGGCGGTCCTTGGGTGAAACGAATCGATTGATCGCGGCATTGTCGCTCAGGTCGTGTGCACCCTTGTTTATTCTGAACAGAAACTGGGTCTTGGTTGTGTAGTTGATGGCCTGTGCCGGCCATTCTGCGACGCCATTGTGGTCGTAGATGAAGCGAGAGGCATAGATGGCCTTGAACTTGCCCGCGATTGGCGTGCCTTCAATTATCTCGGCATTGCCGGACGAAACAATGTAGTGGTCGATCTTGATGTTGCTTTGCAGGCCATAGGAGTTGATCCGCTCAAACCATTCAGCGACTCCTTGGTAGAGCCTCACCGACTTGCCGAGGTTCTCAAAGTCGGAACGTAGCACCCTGACCCTCTGCTCATGTGCCTTCCGAAGCATTAGGTGCATGTACATCAAGATACCGTCAGCTTGGTGTTCTCTTGATAGTCTGTTGACTTCAGCCCAGAAGTCCTGTTTGGTCATCCCAATTTGCGGAATGAACATTCCTTCTTGCACATTGCCAGGAGCCAATGTCCCGTCAAAGTCATATATGAGTGCCATTTGAGTGTATTTGCCGGGCATTCCGCAGAGCCTTCCCTTCCATAAAATGCAGACCTACGTGACTGCGGCCAGCTCGCTCTCCTCAAACTGCCAGCGCACCTCGCCGGTGCCGACGAACTGGGTCAGCAGCCGGTAGTTCCCGCGCTCGTGTCGAACGCGCCCGGCGATGATTGCCGGGTGCACACCCCAGCGATGGGCGGAATTCAGGACACGCATGGGCGTTGGCTCCATACGGACTGAGCTATCAGCCCAGACGTTCCATGGGATGAGCGCTTCCTCTGCCATCTCGTCCGCTTGCTCTTCCCTGGCGTCTCCCCTGCCCTTATCGACGTCTCTCAGGCTGAGGTC
>CAZCPU010000093.1:4807-6886 GCA_964499855.1 uncultured Dehalococcoidia bacterium
GCGTCGACCGCTCCCGGCGTGTAGGGGGCTATCGGCGCCCTTTCCCGTGCCTGCGCCATAACCTGCCAGCACCACGCCTGCAACGCGTAGTCGTCGGTCTTGGCGTTCAGGCGCCTGTGATCGTTCCTGCGGTACAGCATCGCCGCCGTTGGCGATGAGACTCCCGCTCGCTGCATCAGGGCAGTCACCAGGTCCTCAGCATTGTCCTTCAGGCGCTGCACGGACGGTATCCACCCAGCGTTCGCCATCGACCGTAACGGGAATCTTGCCCAGTCAATGTCGGCCGTCGCCTCCGGCAGACTTGTTCCGGGCTGCCGGAGCAGAATGTCCGCCGCAATTCCCAAGTGTTGGTGGAGCGCTCGCGCCATAGGCATAGTAATGGCCCGCCTTCCCGACAAGACCTCCGATACCTTGGAGCGACTGCCAATGAACGGTACTAGGTCGCGGGGCGTCAGGCCCTCCTGGTCCATTCGAAACTGGATGGCGGCGACAGGGTCGGGGTAGCCAATCTCCACGGTCCTGTCCTCGTAGTGCTCCACAAGGTCGCTGAGAACGTCGAGCTCGACGCGGGCAGGGTGGTCCGTGTCCTCGACCTGCCCGTCCTCTCCGGAAAGCTGGTCAAGGAGCTCCTGAATGCGGTCGAGGGCGGCGTCGTAGTCTTCGTCAGTGCGGATGGGCCGTATGTTTGCCATGACTAGACCTCCTCTACGTTTACGCGCTCGTATTCGTCGTGGGTTCCCACGAAGCGGATGTATACGAGACGACCCGGATAGAACACTCGCGCCACAATTCGATAGCCTCCGCCGCTGATCCTGAATACCACCCGGTCAGTCCCTACGATGCTTGCCCTCGGGAATCGTTCCAACACTTGGTCTGGCCGTTGCCAGTCCGCGCGCTCAACTTCGCGAAACCATGCAAGTAAGGGTTGCTCGGCATCCCGGTGCTTCTCCCAGAACAATCGAAGCGCCCTCTTGGATAAGATTCGCAAATCCGCTCAGCCTTCTCATTCAGGTAAATTATACAATGTTCCCATATAGTTGCAATACTAAGCTGTCCCAAAAGGAAACAATATGCTTATGAAGGAGTCACGTCAAGCAGGGAGAGTCTGGGATTTCGGCAGTTTAGGGGAGACGGCACCCCCCCGCGCAAAAAGAAGCGGGGGCGGCGGAGGATCCCCGCCGCCCCCGTGGAGCGGGCTAGCCTTGGGTGTTGGTCCCCTTAGAGGCCGTGTATGAGCGTGTGGAAGGCATGCGACGTTTCGTCATCGAAGTGCGTGATGATGCGGAATAGCAGCATCTGCCGCTCCGACGCCTTCAGTTCGACGGTGTCGTCCAGCTCCGCCTGCGTCAGCTCGTCGTCGAGGCCGGTCGGCGTCCGGGCGGGAATGCGCATCGCCGTCACGGGGACGTCGTGCTTCCGGCTCGGCGATGCCAGCGAGCCGTCCCACCATGCCTGCAGACGGTTCTCGGCGTCCGTCACCACCGAGGAGGGGTTCCCCTCCGTGTCGACGTCGACGGTGTAGAGGCCCTCGCACCGCCAGTAGTAGGAGAGATAGTTCCCCTCGCTGTCGACCTCTTCCACGGCCGCCTCGCAGCTTCCCGGCACGACGAAGCCGTCACCAAGCGCAGGGTCCACGTTGAAGGGCTCATCCGTGTCCGCGCGCTTGAAGCTGTCGCGGTACTGGAACTCTTTGTGCTCCACGGTGAAATGGGCGATGTTGTCGTGCTCTGAAGCCCAATTGCTCCAGTTGATCGAGTAGGTGCCGTCGGGGTAGTACGTCTGCACGGAGAAGCGGCCGCCCGTGCAGTACACCGCATCGCCCGAGTAGAGCAGGTCGCCGCATTCGTCCGTCGTCGACGGCGAGGTGTGCCCGACCTGCTGCGCCGCCACCAGGGGCTCGGCCTCGGACACTGCCTGGATCGCAGCCGCGTCCGCTGCCGTCCCGTAGACAATCTCGCTCCACGGCGACACGTCGCCCGGCCCGAACCGCGCCCGCACGCGGACCTGGTATGCGCCGCCGGCCTCCAGCCCGGTCACGGTCAGCTCGGGGTCCGCTGGGAATGCGTTCCCGTCCGGGTT
>CAZCPU010000094.1:0-6773 GCA_964499855.1 uncultured Dehalococcoidia bacterium
CCCCCCCCCCCACCCAACCCCCCCGCCATCCCGGCGGAGGCCGGTATCCAGGGGGGGGGCAGGCGTCCTTCGGTGCTGAGGTAAATCGAAGCATGAACGGACGCCTGCGGGGCGGGGCCGCCCGCGACCTACCCCCTCCCCCATCCCAACCTACCCCCACGTCCTCACCAGCGAAGAACACCCCCCGAGTCTTGACGCCCGCATTCGGCTCGGCCATGGTATGAACATGACCTGCCGGCGCGGAACGGCTCTCGCCGTCTGCCGGGTATTGGCAGAACACCTTGGCGAGTTCCCGGCCACCGCCGCCGCTGATGAGGAAAATCGCTTGCGCAACATCCTGCTGTATTCTGTGCTCCTGCTTTTGGGCCTTGTCCTGTCGCAGGCGCTGCCCACACTCGCCGGAGATGCCCATGACGGCATCGCAAACGCCATTCGTGTCCTCACCATGACCAGCTTGGCCTTCATCATGGTGCGCGTCGGGTTCGAGTTTCATATTGAACGGTCAAACTTGGGTCAGTACGGCTGGGACTACATCGTCGCCTTCACGGCCGCCACCTTCCCCTGGGTATTGGTGACCGGGTACTTCCTCTTCGTGATGCTCCCGCCGGAGACGTGGAGCAGCTTCGACGCATGGAAGGAGACCATGCTGGCGGCCCGCTTCGCCGCCCCCACCTCCGCCGGCGTGCTCTTCAGCATGCTCGTCGCCGCCGGCTTGGGGGCCACCTGGTTGTTCCGCAAGGTGCGCATCCTCGCTATCTTCGATGACCTCGATACCGTCCTCCTCATGGTCCCCCTCAAGATGCTCATTGTCGGCATCGCGTGGCAGCTTGGAATCATCGTCGTCCTCATGGCCGCCCTTCTCGCCGTCGCCTACGTGTGGCTGCACCGCTTGCCCATCCCCATCACCTGGGGATGGGTGCTGCTCTATTCCGTTCTCATCGTCGGCGCCAGTGAGGCCTTTTACGCTTGGAGCACCCTGATCGATCCCTCCGTCCCCATTCACATTGAGGTGCTGCTCCCCGCCTTCGTCCTCGGCTGCCTTGCGCGTCCCAGGGGAGGCCCGCCGCCGGAGGATGTCGAGGCCAACGAGGCCGCCATGCACGACCTCCTGGAGCATCCCAATGAGCAACGGGCCGGGTTCCTCATTTCCGCTGCCTTCATGGCCCTCGTGGGCCTGAGCATGCCGTCCCTGCTTGGCAGCGACGATGTCCAACACCCCGCCCCCACCCCCGCCGACCTCCATGCCGCCGCCCCCGCCAGCTCCGTGGACGACCCGGCCGTCCAGGGCGGCAAGCTCGCCGGCAGGTACACGGACACCCTCACCGCCAGCCAGCCGAGCATCGGCTGGGGCTCGGTCGCCCTGCACGTCCTTGCCCTCACCGTGCTCAGCAACGTCGGCAAGATGTTTCCCGCCCTCTGCTACCGCCGGGAGGCCCACTGGCGGCACAGGATGGCGGTGGCCATCGGCATGTGGCCCCGCGGTGCCGTTGGCGCGGGAGTGTTGGTGCTCAGCCTGAGCTTCGGCATCGGCGGCCCCATCATCACCGTGGCCATGCTCACGCTGGCGCTAAACTTCCTCCTGACCGGCGTGTTCATCGCCCTGGTCAAGCTGCTCATTGCCGGCGTGGAAGAGCAAGCCCCCGGGGTGGTTGCAGCGCCGGCCCGCACCTAGCCAGCCGCCCCCACGACCCCGCCCTCTGCGGAGACGTCCTCTGGCGCTCCTCCTGACAACAACCCAACCCACCCCCACCTCCATACCGGCGGAAGCCGGTATCCAGCGGCGGGGTGCCCCCACCACCAACACCTCCACCATCCCCACCCACCCCCACCTCCATACCGGCGGAGGCCGGTATCCAGGGGCGGAGCGCCCCCACCACCTGCCCCTCCCGTCATCCCCGCGAAGCCCACCCCCGTTCCCTTCCCCCGCTGGCGGGGGAAGGTCAGGATGGGGGCGTTCGCCCTAAGCCCAGTCGAAGGGTCAACCGAACGGCGGAGTGCAAAAGCAACCCCACCACCAACCACTCCCGCGAGCGCCAACCCCCACCCCCCAACCACCCGTCCGGTCACCCTAAAACACCCCCGTCCGGACGCCCGTCTACCCCAAGATCCTCCCGCCCCGACACCACCCCCTTGCGCCTATTCGCCGAAACCTCCCGCAATCGGCCCCAAAAGGTAGCATTTCCAATCTGTTTCAGATATAATGCTTGTGGGTCGTGGCGCCGCTCCGGCAGACCCGCCTCCAGCTAGGAGGTGCGGCGCCCGCCGCGCAGTCGATTCACCAGCGCGGCGTTAAGCAAACGGTTCCGGTTCTTCCGGGCGCCCGGCCCGGCCGTGCCGGCCCCGTCGATTACCGGGGACAGCGCTCCCCGTTGCGGAGTAGATACGATGACCGAACTGCTTGAGGGAACTGTGGCCAAAGCCCAGTACAGCGCCGCCGATATCCAGGTTCTTGAAGGCCTTGAGGCCGTGCGCCTCCGCCCAGGCATGTACATCGGCAGCACCGACGAGCGCGGCCTCCACCACCTCGTCTACGAGATCGTCGACAACGCCGTCGACGAGGCCATGGCCGGCTACTGCGACAAGGTCGCCGTCACCATCCTCCCCGACGGCTCCGTCAAGATCGAGGACAACGGCCGCGGCGTCCCCGTCGAGAAGCACGCCGTCACCGGCGTCTCCACCGTCGAGACCGTCTTCACCAAGCTCCACGCCGGCGGTAAGTTCGGCAGCGGCAGCTACCAGGTCTCCGGCGGCCTCCACGGCGTCGGCGCCTCCGTCGTCAACTTCCTCAGCGAGTGGCTGTGGGTCGAGGTCAAGCGCGACGGCGCCCGCTACCGCCAGGACTTCAACCGCGGCAGGGCCGTCGACGAGCTCAAGCAGGTCGGAAAGTCCTCCGCCCGCGGCACCATCGTCGGCTTCATGCCCGACGACCAGATCTTCTCCACCTGCGCCTTCGACTTCGACACCCTCGCCCAGCGCTTCAAGGAGATGGCCTACCTCAACCCCGGCCTCGAGATCGATCTCAAGAGCGAGCTCGTCGGCAAGCGCGTCAAGTACCGCTTCGAGGGCGGCATCAAGGAGATGGTCGGCGAGCTCAACAACGGCCGTGAGACCCTCCACGATGTCATCAACATCGCCAAGGCCTCCGGCCCCACCCAGGTCGCCCTCGCCATGCAGTACACCACCAACGTCCGCGAGGAGGCCCCCGCCTTCGTCAACTGCATCGCCACCATCGAGGGCGGCACCCACGTCACCGGCTTCCGCGCCGCCCTCACCCGCGCCCTCAACGACTTCGCCCGCAAGCAGAAGCTCGTCAAGGACGACCAGAACAACTTCCAGGGCGAGGACGTCCGCGAGGGCCTCACCTCCGTCCTCTCCGTGAAGATGATCGATCCCCAGTTCGAGGGCCAGACCAAGAGCAAGCTCGGCAACGCCGAGATCAAGCCCGTCGTCGAGGCCATCGTCGCCGAGCAGCTCACTATCTACCTCGAAGACCACCCCGCCGATGCCAAGCGCATCGTCGAGCGCTGCTCCCTCGCCCAGAAGGCCCGCGAGGCCGCCCGTAAGGCCCGCGAGCTCGTTATCCGCAAGAACGCCCTCGATGGCGGCGGCCTCCCCGGTAAGCTCGCCGACTGCTCCGAGAAGGACCCGGAGAAGTCCGAGATTTTCATCGTCGAGGGTGAGTCCGCAGGCGGCTCCGCCAAGATGGGCCGTGACCGCTCCTTCCAGGCCATCCTCCCCCTCAAGGGCAAGATCCTCAACGTGGAGAAGGTCCTCTACCCCCAGGGCCGCCAGAAGGTCGAGATGAACGGCGCCAACGAGAATGGCGACGGCTCCAGGATGGCCTACCAGGCCGAGAAGACCCGCCTCGAGAAGCTCCTCTCCCACGAGGAGATTCGCATCCTCATCACCGCCATCGGCGCCGGCTTCGGCGAGGACTTTGACGAGAAGAAGCTCCGATACCACCGCGTCATCATCATGACCGACGCTGACGTGGACGGCTCCCACATCCGGACCCTGCTCCTCAACTTCTTCTTCCACAACATGCCGCAGCTCATCCGCAGGGGCTACCTCTACATCGCCCAGCCGCCCCTCTTCCGCATCGGCCAGGGCCGCAAGGTCGACTACGTCTACAATGAGGCCCAGCTTGAAGCCGCCATGAAGAAGCTGGAGGGCAAGCGCGGCGTCAGCCTCCAGCGCTACAAGGGCCTCGGTGAGATGAACCCGGACCAGCTCTGGGAGACCACCCTCGACCCCTCCACCCGCACCCTCCTGCAGGTCAACATGCGCGATGTCGCGGAGTTGCTCGACCATGACGACCGCGAGCCCCGCGACGACGACGATGACTGGGACGACGCCGTCCAGACCGTCGCCGCCGAGTTCGATCGCCTCATGGGCGCCGAGGTCGCCCCGCGCAAGTCCTTCATCATGGAGTACGCCAAGACCGTCCGGAACCTGGACGTCTAGCGGATTTAGTGTTGTTTGGCTGGCATCAGGTCGAATTCATGTGCTCTTGGGAGTGCCTTCCCTATGGGAGTTGAAAGCCCTGACCGAATAGATGAACAGTGGCACGCAGCAAGGCCGGCCCTGTGGTCCAAGGGTAAGTACGCTGCGGAACGTCGAATGCTCCAGTACATCCTTGAAAGGGACGAGACCATCGAGTCGTTGGTGGCCTGCACATTCCTGGAGCCCGTCGTACCCTTCCGGCACGGCCTCAAAGTCTGGGGCCATCACGCCGACGCTGGTGTTGCCGTCGCAACCCCCAGGAGGGTTCTATTCGTCAAGCACAGGGTCGTGGGCAGCGATATTGCCGTTGAACTCCCCTACTCCTCATTGATCGCCGTGGCGGAAACCGGCGGCGGCAACGTGGCGGAAGGCATTCATATCTTTCGAAACAAGGCTCACAAATGGCAAATCGTTCAGGTGAGCCCGGAGTCGTCCCAGGTGAGCTTTGCCCAGGCCATGCGTGAACGCACGCAACCCACTAAGAAGGGACGGTTTCCGTTCGCCAATTGAAGCCCATTCAGTGGGCGCTAGATACCACCCCGGAGGAAGGCAGCTATGACCACCCAACCCAGCAACATCGGCAACGTTGAACCCCGCCGCATTGACGAGGAGCTCCGCGCTTCCTATCTCGACTACGCCATGAGCGTCATCGTCGCACGCGCCCTCCCCGACGTCCGCGACGGCCTCAAACCCGTCCAGCGCCGCATCCTCTACGCCATGGACGAGCTCGCCATGCGCCCCGGCACCGGCTACAAGAAGAGCGCACGTCTCGTCGGCGAGGTCCTCGGAAAGTACCACCCCCACGGCGACGCCTCCGTCTACGACGCCCAGGTCCGCATGGCCCAGGCATTCACCATGCGCTACCCCATGGTCGACGGCCAGGGCAACTTCGGCTCCATCGACAACGACCCCCCCGCCGCCATGCGCTACACAGAGGCCCGCCTCGCCCCCATCGCCACCGAGATGCTCCAGGACATGGACCGCAACACCGTCGACTTCACCCCCAACTTCGACGATTCCCTCAATGAGCCCAGCGTCCTGCCCGCCCGCCTCCCCTTCCTCCTCTCCAACGGCGCCTCCGGCATCGCCGTCGGCATGGCCACCAACATCCCGCCCCACAACCTCCGCGAGCTCTGCGACGCCATCTCCCACCTCATCGACAACCCGGACGCCACCGTCGACGACATGATGCGCTTCATCCAGGGCCCCGACTTCCCCACCGGCGGCATCATCATGGCCGGCCAGAACAAGGCCAACGTCCACGCCGCCTACCAGACCGGTAACGGCCGCATCCTCATGCGCGGCAAGACCGAGATTGAGCCCATCGGCCGCAACAGCGACCGCAACCAGATCGTCATCACGGAGATCCCCTACCAGCTCAACAAGGCCAGCATGGTCGAGAAGATCGCCCAGCTCGCCCGTGACCGCAAGATCGAGGGCATCTCCGACGTCCGCGACGAGTCCGACCGACAGGGCCTCCGCGTCGTCGTCGAGCTCCGCGCCGCCGCCGACCCCGCCTACGTCCTCAGCAACCTCTACGAGCAGACCCCGCTCCAGATGGCCTACAACATGAACATGCTAGCCCTCGTCGACGGCCAGCCCCAGGTCCTCACCATCCGCGACATCCTCCACCACTACATCGAGTTCCGTGTCGAGGTCGTCACCCGCCGCGCCCAGTTCGACCTCAACAAGGCCCGGGACCGCGACCACATCCTCGAGGGCCTCCTCCGCGCCATCGACAACCTCGACGAGGTCATCGCCATCATCCGCGGTTCCGACGACGCCGAGGCCGCCCGCAACAACCTCATGTCCCGCTTTGACCTGACCCAGATTCAGTCCCAGGCCATCCTCGACATGCAGCTCCGCCGCCTCACCGCCCTCGACAACCTCCGCCTCGAGGAGGAGCACGCCGAGCTCACCAGGCAGATCTCCGAGCTCGAGGCCCTCCTCAACGACCCCGCCCTCGTCCGCGCCGCCGTCAAGCAGGAGAACCAGGACCTCCGCAAGAAGTACGGCGACCGCCGTCGCACCGAGGTCCGCCCCGAGGAGGCCCGCCGCCTCACCCGCGACGAGCTCGTCGCCCACGCCCGCATGGTCGTCACCCTCAGCAACAACGGCTACGCCAAGCGCACCAACCTCAGCACCTACAAGCTGCAGCACCGCGGCGGCAAGGGCGTTCAGGGCATGCGCAAGACCACTGAGGACGACGTCATCCGCCACACCCTGGAGACCGACACCAAGGACACCATCCTCTTCTTCACCGACGGCGG
>CAZCPU010000095.1:0-6637 GCA_964499855.1 uncultured Dehalococcoidia bacterium
GTGGCCCTACCCAGCCCCCGCTATCCGCCCCACGCGCTCCACGTTCTCCATCCCGACGGCGAACTCGCCCGACTCCACGCCCTTGATCACCGTCACCGCCGCTTCGCTCCACGGCGCCGCGACGCCGATCTCCTTGCCCTTCTTCGCCACCAGGCCGTTCAGGTAGTCGACCTCCGTCTTGCGTCCCTTCATCACGTCCTGGTACAGCGACGGGTAGCCCGCCACAGCCGGCGGCGGCCCGGAGAACGTCGCCTCCAGCTCCGCGTTCCCTTCCCACGCCGCCGCCTCGATCTCGTCCAGGCTGAACCCCTTCATCGGCGACGGGATCGAGTGCCCCAGCGTGCGCCCCACGCGAATGGCCTCCGCGCCGAACTTCAGCATCATGCCCCGCGAAGTCGGGTTCGCGCGCACCTCGTGGCTCGTCAGCCCCGTCATGCCCGCCGTCGGGTTCGCCATGCAGTTGATGGCCAGCTTGGACCACCGCTCGCCCCAAAGGTTGTCCGTCACGGTGGTGTGGCCCGCGTGGTCCCAGATCTCCCGCACCATCTGCACCCGCTCCGTGTCCCGCCCGTCCAGCTCCCCGACGGTGAACGAGACGTTGCCCTTCAGCGCCTGGCTCATCGAGCCCGTCTGGCGCACGTGCCCGGCCTCCATCAGCCACGCCGAGATCGTGCTGACGCAGCCGATCATCCGGTCCGCGCCCACCAGCGGCGCGATCTGCTCCTCGTTGATGCTGTTCTGCGGGCTCACGAAGAAGCCGCCCTCCGCCAGGTGCGGCAGCATCAGGTCGATCGCCCACGGCGTGTCGTACGACTTCACCGCGCAGATGACCAGGTCGTACTTGTCCGTCGCGCCCGCCAGCTCGCCGACGTGCCGCGCGTCCACCTGCACCAGGTGCTCGCCCTGCACGCCGTCGAGAAAGAGCCCGTCATTCCGCATCTTGTCGACGTGCTCCTGCCACGTATCGAAGATGGTCACGTCCTCGCCGCCGCGCGTCATGTGCCCGCCCAGCGTCCCGCCGATAGCCCCCGCGCCAATCACTGCAATCTTCACGTCCGTCCTCCGATGCTTGCCGTTCAGCCTTCCGTTCTGGTCGTTTCGAGGCGCGACGCCCCGAACTTGCCTCCGCCTACCCCGCGTACGCCCCCGCCGGCAGCGCGACCTGGTGCGACAGCGCAACCTCCTGTCGTGTCCGCGACGACTCCAGGATGGCGAGACACACCTCCACCGTCGCCTTGCCCCACCGTGCGTCGTGCACCAGCGGCGCGCCGTTGACGACGGCGTTGTACAGCTCGTCCATCACGTCGCCCCGGCCCGGCACGCCCCGCCCCGGTGCGATGGGCTCCTCGCGCATGCCCTCCGCCGTGTACACCGCGACGCCGTTGGCCGTCGGCCGCAGGTCGCCCCCCTCGCAGCTCACCACCATGACGCCGAAGCGCGGCTGGTTCTGCGGCCCCTGCGCCGCCCTGTCGCCGAGCCCCTTGTACGCGTACACCGACGTCCTCAGCGAGATCTCCTCGTCCTGGCTCACGCCGGCCAGCGACCGCCGCGCCCTGCCGTGGCTGTCGGGCGCGGTCATCCCGCCCCCCTCGTTCACCCAGCCGTTGAACTCGTCCGTGCTGAAGTGGTCGTAGCCGCTGTACACCATCGACGCCGCCGCGCCGTCCTCGAACTGCAGGAACGTCAGGTGGCTGCCCTCCGTCGGCCGCGCCGCGTCCCACACGCCCGTCGCCGACCGCACGCTCTTCACGAGCCCGCCGCCGAGCACCCGCACGCTGTCCACCTGGTGCGGCACCTGGTTGAACAGGATGCCGCCGCCCAGCGACGTGTCCAGCTCCTCCGGCCGCCGCGGCCGGTACAGGAAGTTCGTGTAGTTCCAGGTGTTTATCATGCCGAGCCTGCCGTAGTCCCCGCTCGCGATCATCTGCCGCATCACGCGGATCGCCGGGTCGTAGCTGTGCGTGTGCCCGACGATCACCTTCACGCCCGTCCGGTCGACCGCCTCGATGATTGCGTCGCAGTCCTCCATCGTCAGCGCGAGCGGCTTCTCGACGATGACGTGCTTGCCGTGCTCGGCCGCCATGATGACGTGTTCTTTGTGGAATTGGTGCGGCGTCGCGACGTACACGAAGTCGACGTTCGGGCTCTTCACCAGCGCCTCCGCGTCCTCGTACACCTCCGCCTCGAAGTCCCGCGCAAACGCCTCCCGAGGCCCCGCGTGCCGGTCCGCCGCCGCCGCGATGCTCACGTCCGGGTGGTCGGCCATGCTCCGCACCATGCCTGAGCCCGCCATCCCAAGGCCGATGAACCCGATACGCAACCTCTCACGCTCTGTTGCCATCCCGCTACCCTCCCTGATTCGCGCCCGAACCCTGCGGTTGCGCCGGCGGCGTTGTCGCGCCGGGCGCCTGCTCCCCCTCGGCCGGCTGACGCCTCACCGGGCGCACGATGAGGAGGAAGAGGGACGACGCCCACCAGCTGAACGCCATCGCCAGGATGCCCACGGTGAAGGAGTCGAAGAAGTCCGACATGAATGCAACCAGGAACGGCCCCGTCCCGCCGGACACCGTGATGAGCGGCCGTACGCGCCCCGTGATTGCCCCGAGGTTTGCGCGCCCGAAGTACGTCGCCCACACTACCTGGTTCAGGCCGACCCACCCGCCGATACCGAACCCCGCGATCGCTCCCGCCGCCAGGACGCTGTCCCCGGGCATGAGCCACAGCAGCGGCACCGTCAGCCCGTTCCACAGGCAGATGACCAGCAGGGCCTTGCGGATGTGGACCCGGTCGGCCAGCCAGCCCCAGAAGAACCGGCCGAAGAAGCTCGTGAAGCCGTACGCGCTGAAGGCGAACCCCGCCGTCGTCAGGTCGAAGCCCTTCGAGTCGAAGGTCGGCGTCAGGTTGACCGGGTAGGCCGTCGGCGAGAAGCTCCCGAAGAACGCCGCGCCCACCAGCAGCCAGAGAGTGAGCGTGCGGAAGGCCTCACCGGCCGTCAGGCTGAAGTCCGCGCCCCGGGCCCGCGCCGCCGCCGCCGTGCTCTCCGAGTCCCCGTCCGTGTGCAGCCCCACGTCCTCCGGCCGCGTCCTGATGAGCAGCGCCGGCAGCACCGCCAGGATGAGCACGACGATCCCCAGCAGCACGAAGGTGGTGCGCCAATCGAAGGCCTCCACCACGTTCGCGACGGTGAAGGGGAGGATGAACGCCGCCAGGCCCGTCCCCATCGACGCCAGCGCCGTCGCCCGCCCGCGCTTCTTCACGAACCACTTCGGGACGATGGCCCCCATCAGCAGCGCCCCGGGCCCCGCCCCCAGCATCCCGCCCAGCACGCCGAAGATGAGCCAGAACTGCCAGGGCTCCGTCACAAACGACACCGCGATGATGCCCAGGCCCGAGACGAAGGCGCTCCCGACCGCCAGAATCGGCGCGCCGCGCCGCGTGTCGAGGTAGCGCCCCAGGAAAAAGCCGCCAATGGCCGCACCCAGCGTCCGCAGCGAGATGCCCAGGATGATGGTGGAGCCGCTCCAGCCCAGCTCCTCGGACATTGGCACCGACAGCACCGCCGTCGACCACATGGCCCCCGCCGTCGTGAACGCGCGCAGGAACACCACGCCCACGATGACCCAGCCGAAGAAGAAGGGCAGTCGAGCTTGCCAGTGCGTTGGGCGGGTGTACTCGGCGTCGGTTGTCGTCAAAGGCATACCTTCATTGCAGAATAGCCTCCCCGGTGGACAACTCCCACAGTATACGTGAGCGGTAAAGAGGAATATACAACACGTCACAACCTGGCCGTTGGAAAGCGCCGCCGCTCCCATGTTGACACCCTGGTCTCGACGGAAGTGCTACAATAGCGGCAAGCCGATTGGCGGCAACCGCATCGCCGGGCCCAACCGCCGGTGTTGCGTCAGTTACTGCTAGGGCGGCGTCCGCGGTGGCGCGTAGCCCGGGAGGTAGTTAGATGAGGAAGTCTTTGCTTATTCTCCCCCTGCTCTTGACCCTCGCCCTGCTGCTCGCGTGCCAGGGCCCGGCCGGCGAGCAAGGCCCGGCCGGCGATGACGGCCGCGACGGCCGCACCCCCTCCCAGGCCGAGCTGCTCAACCTCGTCAATGAGGCCCTCACCAACCGTCTCTCCGAGGTCCAGGGGCCCCAGGGTCCCGCCGGCCCCCAGGGCCCCAAGGGCGATTCCGGCGATGACGGTTCCCCGGGCGCTCCCGGCGAACGCGGCCTCCAGGGCGCCCAGGGTCCCCAGGGCGCGCAGGGCGGCGCCGGACCCCGCGGCCTTCCCGGCATCCAGGGCCCCGCTGGCGCGATGGGCCTTCAGGGCATCCAGGGCCCCAAGGGCGAGGACGGCAACCTCACCATCGTCGCGCCGACAGCCAACCTGAGCGGCATCGACTACGACCTGACCGTCAGCCGCAACAACTGGGTCAGCATCCTCTCCAACCCCATCACCCTGGACAAGCCCGGCAAGGTCTTCGCCATCGTCAGCGCCACGGCCTCCTTCGTCTGCGCCACCGGCCAGCAGTGCAACCACGACTTCACCCTCGCCCTCAACACCGAGCTCGAGGACCCCGGAGATTCCCGTCAGGTGCAGCTCAGCCGCATCATGCGCAGCTGGGACATCCCCGTCTCCATGGCCAAGACCTTCTCGCTGCCGGCAGGCACCCACACCATCCAGCTCATCGGCTTCAACGACGGCACCATCGGCCCGCTGCTGAAGAACACGACCCTGACGGTCTTCTACGTCGAGGACCCGCCCGCCACCGGCACGCTCTAGCGACTTCGAGGCCCGGCCCGTTTGGTTCCGACCTTTGCTGGGAGCCTGAGTGCACACCCCGGCAGGCCGCCGCGAACGCGCCGGGCCTCCGCTTGCCCTTGCGGAGCCCTCGCCCTATGGTGCACACTTGCCACAACGAAATTCGCCGCGCTCCCCCTGTGGGTGCGGCCTCCACCGGGAGGAGAGAAGCATGACTACGACCAAGCACGACGTGAAGCACATGAGCCGCATCGTCACCGACGGCGCACACCGCGCCCCGGCCCGCGCGATGCTCCGCGCCGTCGGCCTCAACGACGACGACATGGACCGCCCCTTCATCGCCGTCGCCAACCTCGCCAGTGACGTCACCCCCTGCAACGTCCACCTCGACCGCGTCGCCCACGCCTGCAAGGAGGGCGTCCGGCGCGCCAACGGCTTCCCCTTCCTCTTCGGCACCATCACCGTCTCCGACGGCATCTCCATGGGCACCGAGGGCATGAAGGCCTCCCTCGTCAGCCGCGAGGTCATCGCCGACTCCATCGAGACCGTCTGCTTCGGCGAGAGCATGGACGGCCTCATCGCCGTCGCCGCCTGCGACAAGAACATGCCCGGCTCCATGATGGCCATGGCACGCCTCAACATCCCCTCGATCTTCGTCTACGGCGGCGCAATCCTCCCCGGCAACTACCTCGGCAAGGACATCAACATCCAGGACATGTTTGAGGCCGTCGGCTCCTGGTCCAAGGGCAACCTCACGCAGGACGAGCTCTTCGCAATGGAGCGCATCGCCTGCCCCGGCGAGGGCGCCTGCGCCGGCATGTTCACCGCCAACACCATGTCCTCCGCCATCGAGGCCATGGGCATGTCCATCCCCGGCGCCGCCTCAATGCCCGCCGTCGACCCCAAGAACGAGGGCATCGCCCACCAGGCCGCCGCCGCCGTCTACACCATGCTGGAGCGCGGCATCAAGCCCCGCGACATCATGACCAGGGAGGCCTTCGAGAACGCCATCATGGTCGTCCTCGCCATGGGCGGCTCCACCAACGCCGTCCTCCACCTCCTCGCCATCGCCCACGAGGCCAAGGTCGACCTCAAGATCGACGACTTCGACCGCCTCAGCCGCGTCACCCCCTACCTGACCGACCTCCGGCCCGCCGGCAAGTACGTCATGTCCGACCTCGACAGGGTCGGCGGCGTCCCCGTCGTCATGCGCGAGCTCCTCAACGCCGGCCTGCTCCACCCCGACGTCCTCACATGCACGGGCAAGACCGTCGCCGAGAACCTCGACGACCTCGACATCCCCGCCGCCGACGGCGACGTCGTCCACCCCGTCACCGCGCCCCGCACCCCCACGGGCGGCCTCGTCATCCTCCGCGGCAATCTCTCGCCAGAGGGCTCCGTGATGAAGGTGTCCGGCACCAAGCACCAGCAGCACCGCGGCCCCGCCCGCGTCTTCGACGGCGAGCGCGCCACCTTCGAGGCCGTCACCCGCGGCGAGATCAACGCCGGCGACGTCGTCGTCATCCGCTACGAGGGCCCCCGCGGCGGCCCCGGCATGCAGGAGATGCTCGCCGTCACCGGAGCCATCATGGGCGCCGGCCTCGGCAACGACGTCCTGCTGCTCACCGACGGCCGCTTCTCCGGCGCAACCCACGGCCCCATGATCGGCCACGTCGCCCCCGAGGCCGCTGTCGGCGGCCCCATCGCCCTCGTCCAGGACGGCGACATCATCCACCTCGACGTGGAGAGCCGCGACCTCAGCGTGGAGATCTCGGACGAGGAGATGGCCCGCCGCCGCGCCGCATGGCAGCCGCGCCCCATCCCCTACGAGACCGGCGTCATGGCCAAATTCGCCAAGCTAGTCGGCACCGCCAGCGAGGGCGC
>CAZCPU010000096.1:0-6577 GCA_964499855.1 uncultured Dehalococcoidia bacterium
CTGGTGCGCGTCCGCTCCGCGACGATGGCCATCCTCTTCAGCACCATCCTCTACCTCTCGGGCGGCGTGCTCGGCATGCTGCACCACCTCTACTTCTCCGGCACCACGCCCATCATCCTCGTCGTCGGCGGCACGATGAGCGCCCTGGAGCTGATGCCGCTCGTCATGGTGGGCTTCGAGGCCTACGACAACCTCTCGATGACGCGGCGCACGTCGTGGATCCACCACTACAAGTGGCCCGTCTACTTCTTCGTGGCGGCGGCCTTCTGGAACCTGGTGGGCGCGGGCCTGTTCGGCTTCCTCATCAACCCGCCCATCGCGCTCTACTACATGCAGGGGCTCAACACCACGTCCGTGCACGCGCACGCCGCGCTCTTCGGCGTCTACGGCAACCTCGGCCTCGGCCTGACGCTGCTGAGCCTGCGCGTGCTGACCGTGCGAAAGGAGTGGCGCAGCGGCACGATAGGGTTCGCCTTCTGGTCGGTGAACGTCGGGCTCATGCTGATGGTGTTGATGAGCCTGCTGCCCGTCGGCCTCGCGCAGACGTGGGCCAGCGTCCAGCACGGCATGTGGTACGCCCGCTCCGCCGAGTTCCTGCAGTCGCCCGTGCTCGAGGTCTTCCGCTGGCTCCGCACCATCGGCGACACGATCTTCGCCGCGGGCATCCTCGGCTTCGGCTGGTTCGTCGTCGGCCTCTCGACCGGCTGGTCCGTCGCCGGCGAGCGCACCGACAGCGTCGCGGTGGAGGCGGCCGCGTAGGGGGTGGCGTCCGCTACGACGCGGCGCCCGCCGGCGACGCAACGTGGTTGACGAGCCCCGAGATGTCGAGGCCGTCCCGCACCGAGAAGACGTGCACCGGGCCCAGCGCCTCGTGCAGTTCCTCGTCCGTCGGGGCCGCGGTCCACGGCGGGTCGTAGACGCTGGTCTTGGTCACCGGCATGACCAGCGCCGGGAGATCGCCGGGGCTGACCTCCGTCACGGACATCGGGCCGCTCTGCCGCCGCCAGTTCAGCACGTACAGCTCCCACAGCCGCGACCGCAGCGCGATCCGCCCCGTGCCGAACACGCTGTCGACGCGGACGTCGTGCTTGTCCTCCACGTGCCACAGCTCCTCCGGCGGCATCCTGGAGTACAGCTTGCGCTTCTCCTCCGCCATGAGCCCCCGCAGGCTCTCCATCGACAGGAGCGTGCCCGGGTTGACGCGCGGCCACTTCGGCACGCCCGCCATGACGACCGCGTCCCCGTCCCGCTTCAGGTAGATGCGGTCGTTGCTGACGAAGTCGTTGCCCGCCTCCAGCAGCCGCAGCGCGACGCTGCTCTTGCCCGACCCGGAGTTGGCCGCAAAGGCGATGCCGGTGCCGTTCGAGGACACGCCGGCCGCGTGCAGCGCGAGGTAGCCCTCCTGCCTGAGGCTGTAGGCGTACGCGGCGCTCACCAGGTTCAGGAGCTGCCGGGGGAATCGGATCAGGTCGCCGATGGCGTGGAACTCCCGGTCCTTCAGGTAGTGCACCACGCCCGTCCGCGTCTTCAGCACCACCCGCAGGTCGTCGACGTCGTAGTAGGCCTCCTTGGGGCTCCCGCTGTGGTGCTGGAGCTGCCGTAGCCGGTCGCGGTCCAGGGGCGCCTCGAGGTCGTGCAGGCCGACGACCCGGATGGCGTCGTCCGCCGGCTCGTCCGCGAAGGGTGAGAAGTACCGCTCCACGCGCGCCGCCAGCGTCGGGTGGTTTACGGCGATGCTCACCGGCGTCCCCGCGATGCGGAAGTTGCGTTCGTACGCCGCCAGGGGTCTGGATTCCGTCAGGAACTCCGCCTCACGCACTGGTCACCGTCCTGTAGATGTGCTCGGCGTAGAGCTGCGCGGTGTTGGTCCCGTGGGCGGCGTGCATGCCGGAGAACCCGCCGAAGGCGCTCACCTCGTACACCAGCCAGCCCCTGCGCGTCTCCACCATGTCCACCGTGGTGTAGTCGAGTCCGAAGGCCCCCGCGGCCGTGAGGGCAATCTCGCGCATCCCGTCCGTCAATGGCGCGGCGGCGTAGCGGCCCCCCGTCCGCGTCGTCGTCTGCCACTGCCCCGGCGCGGCCACCCGGCTGTACGATCCCAGCACAGCGCCGCCCAGCACGGGCACGGCCACGTCCACGCCCTTGCCCTCGACGAACTCCTGCAGGTAGAAGGGCCCCCGCTCCTCCCGCATCCACTCCTTGAATGCGAGCCGCGATGCCGAGTGCTCCGTCAGCAGCAGCATTCCCCGGCCCTTTGACGTGAACAGCGGCTTGGCGACCGCCGCCCCCCACTGCTCCAGGTGGAAGAGCCCCTCGTCCATCGACTCCGTGACCACCGTGCGCGGCACGGGCACTCCCGCCCGCGCCAGGATGGCCGTCATGCGGTAGCGGTCGACCGAGTCGTCGATGGCCCGCGCCGAGCTCACCACGACGGCCCCGCCCGCCTCCAGCGCGTACAGCATCTCGACGCGCTGCCGGGCGTACACGCTCGACGCGTCGCCCAGCTTCTTGACCGCCACGCCGTCCGCGCTCGTCAGGTCGACGCCGTTCCACACCACCCGCGAGCGCCGCAGGTTGTGAACGCACTCCTCCACCGGGAAGACGAAGGAGTCCGCCCCCGTCTCGCGCAGCTCCTGCGCCAGCGACTCCGATGACCACGCGCCGGGCACCCCGGCCACGGGGATGAGGGGCCTATCCATGGTTCACCAACTCCTGCAGCGCCTGCCTCCCTCGCCGGAAGAGCTGCTCCGCCAGGTTGGGCTGCAGCACGATGCGCGCCGACGTGATGCACGACCGCGCCTCGCCCAGCAGCAACCGCCGCTCAACGTTCGTGTCCCCGTGCCGCGCCGCAAACTCCCGGGCGAAGGCGCGCACCCGCGCGTCGACGTCCCGCAGCTGTCGCCGAACGTGCGGGCTCAGGTCCGGCACGCGCCTGAGTCCCACCAGGAACACCGTCAGGTCCTGCACGTAGTCGCCGTAGGCCGACCGGTGTACGTCGATGAACTGCAGCCCGTCCTTCTGCCGGTTGTACACCACGTTGTTGGAGTTCAGGTCCCCGTGGAGCCATACCGAGAACGACGGCGCCAGGTCGGCCTCCAACCCCTCTGCCGCCTCGAGGAGCTCGTCCAGCGGCTGCACCCTCACCCCTCCCCGGCGCATGGGCGCGCCGGCGACGGCCTGCAGGCTCGGGTGCAGCGCGTAGACCTCCCGCAGCCGCGTGCGGATCTGCCGCACGTACCGGGGATCGGGCGCCTCCTGCTTCAGCGTCCGCTCCCACAGGTGCCCGAGCGTGCCGCACAGCATCGCCGTCATCGCCCGCTGCTGCGCCCGGTTGCCGCTGGAGTACACCTGCGACAGCAGCGTCCCGTCGACGAACTCCCGCAGCAGCGCCTGCCGGTCCTTGTACGTGATGCTCGAGACGATCTGCGGCACCAGCCCGGCGTCGATCTCGTTCCACGCGTCGGTCCCGTCGACCTCCTCCTGGATCTTGCGGCGGGAGCCCTCCTTGAACAGCAGCGGCCGCTCCTCCGTGTGCACCCGCCCCACCGTTGCCCCGCTGATGCCGTCGTGGAAGGGCGCGTACGCGTCCTGCTCGCCGACCTGGTGCAGCAGGTGGTCGAGCTGCTGGAACTGGCTGAACTGCATCCGGTTGCCGGTGACCAGGAAGATGGCCTGCTCGCCGATGTTGAGCACGTAGTCGCCCACCTTCTCCAGGTACTTCAGCACCGCCAGCAGGTGCAGCGAGTAGTCGATGGTCGAGGGGTCCTCGAAGGTGCGCCGCCTGATGTTGCCGAGCCCCTCCACGTAGAGCGAGTCCAGCTCCGGCTCCAGCGCGCAGGCCCGCTTGGCCAGCTCGAGGTCCTCGTCCAGGTACGCGCGCACCGCCTCGTCGATGGACTCCATGACGAGGAACTTGGCGAACTCCAGCTCGTACGGGTACGGCGCGACGTTCTCGCGGCGCATGATGGCGATGCGCTTGCCGATGTGCGTCGCGGCGTCGCCGATGCGCTCCAGGTTGATCGCCACCTTGAGCGCGGAGATGGCCGCGCGCCGGTCGCCCGGCGAGAGCCTCGGCAGCCCGGCCGCGTCGAAGGCGGCGGACTCCACCCGCAGGTTGAGCGAGTCCACCTGGTCGTCCTGCTCCACCACGCTCGCCGCCAGGGCGTCGTCGTAGCGCACGAATGCGTCCAGCGCCTGCCCCATCTGGTGGGACACTATGCCGCTCATGCGCACGATGTCGTTGCGGATCAGCCCGATTTTGGTTCGGGGAGATTCTGTCACCACGGTAGTGCCGTGCCCCTCCGCGGGGACAGGACGCTACGCGCTCTCTACCTCTACGGCCTGCCCACCGCCGATGGTGATTTCCTCTGCCTCTTCCTTGACCTTCGGCATCTTCCAGGAGAGCTCCACCTGCATGCTGCCGGAGCCCTTCTCCGGCTTCTGCTCCGCGGAGATCTCCAATTTGACCTCGGGGCCCACCTGCAGCTCGATCGTTTCCGCCCCGGCCGAGAAGCTCACGGCGCCTGCCCGTACGAACCGCGCGACGGACTCCAGGTAGTCGGCTGCCTTCGCGGCGTCCACGGACACCGCGTACTCAAAGCTCTGTTCCTCTGCCATGTCGTCACCTTCCCTACTTCGTTTCTGCGGGGGCTTCCGTTTCCCCCACCCACAGGTCGCTGCCCCCGCTCACCCGCAGGTCGGACTTCCATGCGATCTTTATCGAGACCTCGCCCCGGTTGAGGTCCTCTTTCCCCTCCACCGACACCGACACCATCGGCCCCGGGTGGAAGTAGTTCGGCCCCTCCTCGTCGTCCACGTTCACCTCGCCCTGGCTGATCCCCAGGGCCAGCGCGCTCACGAACTCCGCGGCCTGTGCGGCGGTGAGGTCCATCTTCGTCTTGAGCTTGTTGGCCATCGCTAGACCGCCACCGCTTCAAGCTGGCTCGGCGCGATGGCCGGGAGCAGCTCGCCGGCCGCGCTCATGGCCAGCTTGGCCAGCGTCTTGTGCCGCTTCGCCATGTACACGATGTTCCGGATGTGGGGCGCGGTCACGATCGTCGACTCGGCCACGCTCACCAGCCCGTCGCGCAGGCGGTCGACCGAGAGCCTGTCGATGTCGATGATCGTTCGCTGGGCCGCTATCTGCGTCCACACGTGGGCGTCGCTGCTCCCGACCGTGGATATGCCCATCTCCCTGGCGGCGTTCTTCACCCAGTCCGTGTCGCCGCAGTCCGCCACGTCCTTCCCGTTGATCTCCAGCGCGTCCAGCCTCCCGAGCGTCTCGAGGCCCACCCCGGCCAGGAACTTGCTCTCCCGCGTCGGGTGCGCGCCGATGAGCACCAGGTCCGCGTGCCGCGCCACGTCGATGAGCTCCGCCGCCCGCGGGCGGTAGTTGTCGTTCAGCGTCGGGTCCCACTGCCGGTCCAGCCACTCCAGCTGGTCCAGCGGGCCGATCGCGAGGATGTGCCCGCCCTCCGCCACGTCGATCTCCGCGCCCGTGAGGATCGTGAAGTTGCGGTTGACGTAGAGCCGTCCGTCCCTGTACGGGAACTGCGATGTCAGCTCCCGCATCGCCGGCCAGTAGTCGGGGGCGTGGAAGTGCTCGGTCACCGCGTATCCGTCGAGCCCCTCGCGGATGGCATGGCGGATGGTCTTCTGGTAGGCGCTGAAACTGAATGGCATGTACTTGGAGGGTTTGAGGTGGGAGTGGAGGTCAATGTGGAGGGACATAGGCGGGCATCTCCTTTCCAAGGTGGCCCAGTTGACGTAGTCCTATGAATGATTACACCAGAACATCGTTAACGGACTCTCAACGGGCATTTAATGGGCCTTTAAGGTTTCGCATTCCGAAACCCATAAACACGCTAGCATGGAGGATTCGGCATTGGTAGCGGGCTGACCGGGCAATCTGGCCGGACTCGCTCAAATGAGACAACCGGACAACCGGACAGCCGCGGAGAGGGACGCCGCACACGCGCCCGTTCGCCCTGGGCCCGTCGAAGGACGCCGCGACGGCGCCTACACCCCCAGCACGCCCCGCAAGTCCGTCACCCGCTCGATGACGTGGTCCGCCGCGGCGAGCTCCGCCGGGAACGCGAGGCCGCGGCTCACCCACGCCGTCCGCATGCCGAACGCCCTCGCTCCGTCGATGTCGTTAACGGGGTGGTCGCCCACGAACATGACGCCCTCGGGGTCCGCGATGCCCAGCGCGGTCAGCGCGTCGCGGAAGATGCGCGGGTCCGGCTTCGCGTACCCCTGCTCCTCCGAGACGATGATGAAGCGCGCCAGCTCGGCGAGCCCCGCCAACCCGCACTTGGTGCGCTGGTTGGGCCCGTTCCCGTTGGTGACGATGCCCCACGGCACCCCCGCGCGGTTGAGCTCGCCGAGGAAGCCGTTGACCGAGGCGTCCGGCAACGTGTGCCGATCCATCGTCCGCCGGTACCACGCGTTCAGCGCATCGTGGTCGAGGCCGGCCTCGGGCCACCGCGCGAGCATCGCTTCACGAAACTCCCGTCGGCCGGCGTACCCATCCCCATCCCACCCCACCATCAGCGCAACAACCTCCTCGCGCCCCACC
>CAZCPU010000097.1:0-3823 GCA_964499855.1 uncultured Dehalococcoidia bacterium
AGTAGGGCATGACGTACTGGGTGATGCGGTGCCAGCGCTCGCCCTGGTCGTTCCACCAGCGCTTGGCGGAGTAGACGGCGCCGTAGGGCTTGGGGACGACGTCGAGGGTGGGGGCGCGGTCGTCGACCCAGGAGCCGCGGCCCCAGCCCGGCTCGTCCGGGGTGTCCTTGGCGATGCGGCCGTGGATGAAGGGGACGTGGGAGGAGTCGAGGTCGCCCTCGAGCCCCTGGATCCAGTTGCACTCCTCGACCATGATGCCGGGCTCGAAGACCTGGTCGATGGGGAGGGTGTTGACCTCGAACTGGGGGAAGGGGGGCGGGGTCTCGCGCGGGCCCAAGTAGGCCCAGATCATCCTGTTGACCTCCCGGCAGGGGTAGGTGACGGCGCGGACCTTGTCCTTGAAGTTGGACTCAGCGGGCTCGTTGGGCATGTCGAGGCAGGCGCCGGTGACGTCGAACTTCCAGCCGTGGTAGTTGCAGGCGAGGCCGCCGAACTCGTTGCGGCCGAAGAAGAGGGACGCGCCGCGGTGGGGGCAGTTCTCGGCGATGAGGCCGACGTCGCCGTTGGAGTCGCGGAAGGCGACGAGGTCCTCGCCGAGGAGGCGGACGCGCTTCATGGGGCCGTCGCGCACGGGGAGGTCGCGGGAGGGGAGGAAGGGGTGCCAGAACTGGCGGAGCAGGTTGCCCATGGGGGTGCCGGGGCCGACCCGGGTGAGGAATTCGTTGTCAGCGGGGGTTAGCATTGTGTCCGCCCTTCACGATGGTGGGTGACATAGGTAGAGAAAGTGCGTGTAGTGTCCTCGCGAGAGGGGCTTCTGTCAACCGCCCGCGCACGAGGGGTTGAGCAGCCGCTCGCGCACGGGGGCGGCGGGGGCGGCCTAGGCGACGGCGAGGGAGGCCATGACGCGGGCGAGGTCGGTCTCATTGTCGAGGCGCCAGAGGCTGTCGAGGGCGGCGCGCTGGCGAGATTCGTCGAGGAGGCCGTCGGTGAGGCGGCGGAACTTGTCCTCGACCTGGGCGTCGGTCATGGGCTTCCTGAAGTGGCCGGTGTAGTAGGGGACGTGGGCGGTGTGCTCGCGGCCGTCGGCGGTGCGGACGGTGAGGATGTTGAGGATGGCGTCGGGCCAGGCGGCGTCGCACTCGGGGTCCTGGACGACGTCGATGCGCTGCACGAGGGCGAGGAGCTCGGGGTCGCGGAGGACGTCGTCGTCGAAGTGGGCGGGCTCGACGGCGCCGTAACGGAGGGCGCAGGCGACGACGTAGGGGATGCTGTGGTCGGCGGTCTCGCGGGTCTCGGGGCGCCAGCGGGTGGGGTCGCCGGCCATGATGCGCTTACCGCTCTCGAAGGTGCGGATGTGGACGTGGGCGACGTCGCCGGGGCCGGCGATGCCGAGGGCGTCGCGGGCCTCCATCGCGCCCTCGATGGCGGTCTGGGAGACGAAGCCGGCGGGGAAGCGCTTGAAGCGGGACTCCATGAGGCGGAAGGGGCGGCCGACGCCGTGCTCGAGGGCGAGGGGGGCGAGGTCGACGGGCTCGCCGGTGACGCCTGCGAAGAAGCCGTGGGAGCCGGTGAAGACCTCGGGCGGGCCGGTCATGCCGCGCCGGGCGAGCATGGCGGCGAAAACGCCGTTCCTGCCGGCGTTGGGGACGGCGGCGGCCTTCCAGTGGGAGATGGCGCCGCGGCGGGCCTCGCCGAGGGTCATGCTGCTGACGACGGAGATGCGGAGGGCCTCGGCGAGCTGGTCCGAGGTGAGGCCGATGACCCTACCGGCGCCGAGGGGGGCGGAGACGGCGGCGTAGGCGGCCTGGTCCCAGGGGCCGCCCGAGGCGAGGTGGAAGCTGTCGGCCCAGGCGGCCTGGACCTCGTAGGCGAGGGCGACGGCGGCGATGAGGTCGCGGCCGGAGGCGCCGTGGGCCTCGGCGGCGGCGAGCACGGCGGGGATGTTGTCGGAGGGGTGGGCGATGTCGAGGCCGTTGTAGGAATCGTTGAAGTCGAGGTAGCGGACCATCGTGCCGTTGACGAAGGCGGCCATGTCGGGGGTTGTCGCGGCGGTCGTGCCGAGGATGGTGGCGGGGGAGGCGCCGCGGACCTCGAGGGCGAGGTCACGGGCGGCGCGGACGGGGTCGGCGCTGCCGGCGGCGAGGCCGCAGCCCATGGAGTCGATGACGAGGCGCTTGACCTGATGGACGGCCTCGGCGGGCAGGCGGTCGAAGGAGACGGCGGCGGCGTAGCGGGCGAGACGTTCGACGACGGGGTCGGTCATGGCTGGGCACCTCCTCAGTTGGGGGACAGTGTAGATGGCGTGGGGAGTGGGGCGCTACTTCAGATGGTGGGGGAGCCCCCCCATCCTAACCTTCCCCGGCAAGGGGGGAAGGGTCTCCCCGACCCGGGCCGCGCTATCGGTGGGGTCGCTGGGAGTGGAGGAGCCGCTCGACGTCGGGGCGGTGGGGCATGGCGTCCTGGGCTCCGCGTTTGGTGACGACGAGGGCGCCGGCGGCGGACGCAAAGCGGAGGGCGCGCTCGAGGGGCTGTCCCTCGGCGAGGGCAACGGCGAGGGCGCCGGCGAAACCGTCTCCGGCGGCGACGGTGTCGAGCGCGTCGACCTGAAAGGCGGGGACGTGTCCGGAGCCCTCGTCGGATGCGTACACGACGCCACCCTCACCCAATTTTATGAGGGCCGTCCCGGCGCCTCGTGAACGGAGTGTTCGCGCCGCCTCATGCGCGGAGTCGATGCCGTCAACCACGACGCCGGTGAGGGCTTCAGCTTCGGACTGGTTGGGGGCGACGATGTCGAAGAACTCGTACGACGAGAGGGGAATGGCGGACGGCGGGGCGGGGTCAAGGATGACGCGCACACCCATTCGCTGGGCGGTTTGCGCGGCCGCCAGCGAGACGTCGAAGGGGACTTCCATTTGCAGGAGGAGAGCGTCCGCTCCGTCGAGGACGCGGCCGGCGGCCTCGACCTGGGCAGCGTCGCACGCCATGTTCGCCCCGTAGATGCCGACAATGGAGTTCCGCCCCTCATCGTCGAGGAGGACCACGGCGATGCCCGACGACGAGCCGGGCGTGGTCGTCACGTCCGAAACATCGACACCGTTGGCCGCGAGGTCTGCGACCAACATGGGGCCGAACACGTCGTCGCCAACGCGGCCGACCATGCGCACGTCAGCGCCGAGGCGGGCGGCCGCGACGGCCTGATTCGCGCCCTTGCCTCCGGGCAGGGTGGCGAAGCCGTCGCCCATCACGGTCTCGCCGGGTTTTGGCAGCGCCGAGGCCACCGCAACCAGGTCCATGTTGATGCTGCCAAGCGCGACGATCCTGGGCCGGGATGCAGCTGCCGGATTCATGTCAACAGACCGCCAATCAAGGGGGACTCCCTCCCTACGACTCCCTCGCGTCCAGCTCACGGACGAGGGTGGCGGGGGCGATGGCGCGGTAGCTCTCCTCGACCCAATCGAGGAGGAGGTCGACGGGCGGGGCGTCGTCGTCGGTGAAGCGCATCTCGACCCAGCCGCTCTTGCCGAGGTTGTAGCCGGCGGGCCTGGCGACGGGGAGGGTGAGGGCGGCCTCGGCCGAGTGGGGGAGCTTGACGGACATGCCGAAGCCGGTGGAGGGGACGCCGAAGAAGGCGAAGACCCTTTTGCCGACCTTCATGGCGCTCTCGCCCCAGGGGTGGTCCTCCCACGCGCCGGGGAGGGAGAGGGCGAAGTCGCGGAGGGTTTGCTTGACGGCGGCGTCCATGGGGTGGGCCTCCTGTTCGTCTCGGTGTGCGGGGAGGGTAGCATTGGCGTGAGGGGGAGGCCAAGGGAGGCCGCCCTTCGAC
>CAZCPU010000097.1:3923-6515 GCA_964499855.1 uncultured Dehalococcoidia bacterium
AGGAGGGCGGAATGCCTAGGGTGACATCGCTGGGACACATTGGGCTGCACTGCAACGACTACCCGAAGATGCTGGACTTCTACACGCGGGTGCTGGGGTTCACGGTGACGGACGAGTTCCCCAACGGCAACGCGTGCTTCCTGTCGGCGCGGCCGGCGGAGGAGCACCACGAGATCCTGCTGACGAGCGGCCGGACGGCGCCGGAGGACGTGAAGCTGGTGCAGCAGATCTCGATGCACGTGGGGAGCCTGGAGGACATCAGGGCGTTCCACAAGCTGTTCCAGGAGGAGGGGGTCAAGGAGGAGCGGATCATCACGCACGGGAACACGGCGAGCATCTACTTCCGGGACCCGGAGAACAACTACCTGGAGGTCTACTACTCGATACCGGTGGAGTTTCCGCAGCCCTTCGGGGAGCCGATCGACCTGGAGCTGGACGACGAGGCGCTGCTGCAGCAGATCGCGGACATCCGGGCGGCGAGCGGGAAGGTGTAGGGGCTCCGCCGCCACGCCACTTCGGCAATCGGGCCGCCTTGCGGGAAAAGACGTAAGGCGGCCTTTCCACGTATAGTGTTATAGGGAGTGCGCCGTCAGGGATGCGTGGCTGTGCCCACTTGTGGGGCATATCGGCCCGCGGTGAAACGGCGACCGACCCGGTTATTCGCATGCAATGGTGACATGCACTTCTACCATCGAGCATCGAGGCGCAACCGTGCGGGGAGGGGACGTGGGATGTGGCGTAGCGCCGTAGCCCTCGTCCTTGTGCTGCTGGCGGCGTGCACGGAGCCGGAGCCGCCACCGCCGCCGACCCCGGACATCGCCGCGACGGTGCAGGCGGCCGTCAGGGACGCCGTGCCCACGCCGGCGCCGACGCCGGACCTCGACGCGACGGTGCAGGCGCGGCTGGAGGCGACGATCGCGGCGATGCCGACGGCGACGCCGGCGCCGCTGCCGACGTCGACGCCGTCGCCCACGCCGACACCTCGGCCCACGGCCACGCCGACACCGGCGCCCACGCCCACGCCCGTGCCGACTGCAACCCCAACCCCCGCGCCGACGGCGACGCCCGTCCCGACGCCGTCGCTCAGCACGGTCATCGAGCGGGTGAAGCAGTCGGTCGTGCGGGTGGAGACGCGGCGGCGGGCGGGGTCGGGCATCATCTACGAGGTCGAGGGGAGCACGGCGTACATCGTCACGAACCAGCACATCTTCCCTGGGGCGTCGCAGGTGACGGTGACCGTCGGGCGGGAGGAGACGGAGTACCGGGCGGAGCTGCTGGGGCAGGACGAAACGCACGACCTGGCGGTGCTGCGGATCTGCTGCGGCAGGTTCGAGGCGGCGTCCTTCGGCGACGTCTCGGAGGTGAAGACGGGGGAGGAGGTGGTGCTGATCGGGTTCGCGCTGGACCTAGAGGGGGAGGCGACGGTGACGCGGGGGATCGTGTCGGCGGTGCGGTACAGCCACCTCGTGGAGAGCGACGTGATCCAGACGGACGCGGCGGCGAACCCGGGGAACAGCGGCGGGCCGATGATCTCGACGTCGGGGGAGGTGCTGGGGATCCTGACGTTCGGGTACCGGGAGACGGAGGGGCTGAGCTTCGCGATCTCGGCGGAGACGGTGCAGGAGCTGATACCGGAGATGCTGGCGGGGCCGGCGCCGGAGCTGCTGAAGTCGTTCGGCCCGCTGGAGGGCGGCCCGGAGGCGGGGCTGGTGCGGTCGGGGGCGGCGATGGAGGACTTCAGCGCGGAGATCACGGTGACGAACCCCAAGACGCTGCAGCAGCAGTGGAACTACCGGCTCATCCTGCGTGGCACGGAGGCGGACCTGGCGAACCCGAACCGGTCGGACCTGGACGGGGCGGGCGTCGAGTTCAGCCCCTACGAGAGCATGCGGGGGTTCGACCCGAGCCCGGGGGCGGAGAACCGGATCCAGGTCATCGCCATCGACGACCGTGGGTGGGTGGTGGTGAACGGGAAGCTGGCGGAGACGGTGGACCTGGGGGAGGCGTGGCAGGCGGGGGAGATGGCGTTCGTGAACCGGCCGGTGGTGGGGAGCGGGGCGTCGGGGGAGGTCAGGTTCGAGGGGTTCCAGGGGCTGGAGCTGCGGCCGCTGTACGGGCCGGAGGAGGGCGTGCTGGAGCCGGTGCCGGGGCGGATCACGCGGCACGAGAGCGGGGTGTTCGCGAGGGACTTCATCGCGGAGGCGGTGTACACGCGGCCGCAGACGCAGTGGGACTTCGGGTTCGTGTTTCGCGACGCGGCGGGCGACCCGGAGACGCCGGACCAGATGGAGGCCGTCGGGGTCACCTACCAAGGCTCCTGGTACCACTACAAGTGGCAGCAGGGCGAGGGGTTCGATGAGGCGGCGCAGGGGCAGGGGGTGAGCGTGAAGCGGGAGATGCACCTGCAGCTCATGGCGCTGGGGGACGCGGGGTGGCTCTTCGTGGACGGGGAGCTGGAGGCGACGCTGAACCTCGGGCACAACCAGCGGGAGGGGGAGGTCGCGGCGCTGGCGTCGCTGTTCCGCGGGAACGTGGGTGTGGTGCGGTTCGAGGGGCTGCGGGTGTGGGAGTGTGGGACGCGGTAGGGGGGGT
>CAZCPU010000098.1:0-3285 GCA_964499855.1 uncultured Dehalococcoidia bacterium
CGGTCCGTCACGATCACAAAGAGGCCAGCCATGACGGTCAGCGCCCCGATGACGAGCAGCAGGTTAATCTCCTCGCCGAGGAGGAGGACGGCCAGGATAAGCGCGGGCACCGGCGACGCAGAGACGATGGGAACGGAGCGGTTCAGGCCGATGCGGCTGATGCTGGAGTAATTCAGGAAGCGGCCGAGCAGGAAATTCGACATGCCGTAGAAGAAGACGGCGATGAAGGCGCCCAAGGACATCGCGGTGAGGGCGTCCCAGTGCAGGTAGAACGACAGCGGTATAAGCAGCACGAGGCCGGAGAAGAGGGAGAAGACGGCGCTGGTGGTTGGCCGCATGTCTCGCAGCGCAAGGCGGATCCACACATTTCCCAGGCCCCAAACCGTCGACGCGCCCAAGGCGAACAGGATGCCGGTCATGCGTATGTCCGCTCGCCGAGGATGGAGTTGAAGATGCGGAGGCCGTCGGCGCCGCCGAGGAGATCGGCGGAGGCGCGCTCCGGGTGGGGCATCATGCCGAGGACGTTGCCGCGCTTGTTGACGATGCCGGCGATGTTGTTGAAGGACCCGTTGGGGTTGGACTCGGCGGTCGGGACGCCGTCGGCGTTGGCGTAGCGGAAGACGACCTGGCTGTTGAGCTCGATGTCGCGGAGGTCCTTCGGGTCGGCGTAGTAGCGGCCCTCGCCGTGGGAGACTGGCATGCCAAGGGCGTCGCCGACCTCGCAGGCGCGGGTGAAAGGGGTGTCGGCGTTCACGACGCGCAGGTGTGTCCACTCGCAGCGGAACTCGAGGTGGTCGTTGCGGAGGAGGGCGCCGGGGAGGAGGCCGGCCTCGCAGAGGATCTGGAAGCCGTTGCAGCTGCCGAAGACGAGGCCGCCGCGCTCGGCGTAGGTGACGACGGAGTCCATGACGGGGGAGAGGCTGGCGATGGCGCCGGTGCGGAGGTAATCGCCGTAGGCGAAGCCGCCGGGAAGGACGACGCAGTCGAAGCCGGAGAGGTCGCGCTCACGGTGCCAGACGAAGCGGACGTCCTGCTCGAGGGACTCGCGCAGGGCGACGCCGAAGTCGCGGTCGCTCCAAGTGCCGGGGAAGACGACTACGCCGAACCGCATGTGTGCTCCTTAGCAGGTTTTAGGTGTGCGGTCGTTCCCTCACCACCGCCGGAGATTGAGGGTCCCTCCCCACCGCGCCCCTCTGGATTCCGTCCCCTGCCCCAGCAGGGGGCTTCGCAGGAATGACGAAAAGTTGGGGTCACCGGGGAAGACGGGGAGAGGCACTTCCATACTACCCTTGCGTTGAGGATGGGGGAAGAGACTTGGAGGGCGGGGTTGGGCGAAGTTCGCGGGGAGGGTTGGAGGAGCGCGCCCTGGATTCCGGCTTTCGCCGGAATGACGAGGAAAGGGATGGGGGAAGGGACTTTACTATTGGGGCGCTAAGGCTGGAGCAACTCCGTGACCGTTGCGTTGACGAGGCCGCCGTCGGCTTTGCCTTTGAGGTCCGACATTAGGCGGCCCATTACTTTACCCTTGTCGCCAGGGCCGGACGCCCCGAGCTGCTCGATGACCGCGCGGGCGGCGGCCTCGACCTCGTCACGCTCCATCATTTGGGGCAGGTAGTGCTCGAGGACGGCCAACTCCGAGGATTCCTGCGCCATGCGGTCGGCGCGGCCGGCGGCGCGGTAGGCCTCGATGCTATCGCGGCGCTGGCGTGCCTGCTGCTGGAGGGCGGCGAGGGCTTCGACATCGTCGAGGGGGCCGCCCTTGGCCTTCTCGGCGTAGGCGATGGCGTTGCGCGCCATGCGAACGACATCGCGGCGGAGGGTGTCACCGGAGCGCATGGCCTCGCGCAGGTCCTCGGTCAGACGGTCCTGGAGCGTCATGGCGGGGCTACGAGTTCTTGCGGCTCTTGCGGCGCTTGGCGGCTTCCTTCTTCTTCCGCGTCACACTGGGGGGCTCAAAGTGGGCCCGGCGGCGCGCCTCGGACAGGATGCCGTCCTGCTGAACGCGCTTGTTGAAGCGGCGGAGCATGCTCTCGAAGGTCTCGCCTTCCATCTGGTGGACTTCAGACAATGGTTGCCTCACTTCGTTTGCTTGAAAACCGCATTGTAGGCGGATTTCGTAGTGGGTGTCAAGCTGCGCGCCTTGGCAGGTGTAGGGGCGACGCCTATAGTAGAAAATGCCATGACAGAAGCGACGAAACAGGCCTCGGCGGTTGGGCCCGCGCCCGGAGACCGCCTCGAACTCACCCTCGGCGAGCTTACCCCGACGGGCGAGTGCACGGCGGTGTGGGACGGAGAGCCTGCGACGGTGTTCGGCGGGGTCCCGGGCGAGCGGGTGGTTGCGGAGGTGGTGCGGAGAAGGCGGGACCACGTCGCGGCGCGGGTGGTGGAGGTGCTGGAAGCGTCGGCGCACCGGGTGGAGTCGGACTGCGCGTACTTCTGGCCGTGCACGGGGTGCCAGTGGCGGCACATCTCGTACGAGCGGCAGCTCGAGATCAAGCGAGCGCGGGTGGAGTCGACGCTGCGGGCGGCGCCGGGGCTCGAGGGGGTCGACGTGCTGCCGACGATGGCGAGCCGGTCAACGTCCGGGTACCGGAACCACGCGCGGTTCACCATCGGGCCGGGCGGGACGTTGGGTTACGTCAACCACACGACGCGGCGGTTCCTACGCGTCGACCGGTGCGACCTGATGCACCCGTGGATCAACGACGCGTTGGCCAAGCTGCAGGAGCGGTGCGCGGAGACGACGCAGCTCTCGGTGCGGTACGGGGTGAACACTGGCGAATACCTGGTGCAGCCGCGGCTGGCGGGCTACGGCATCGAGCTGGAGAGCGGGCAGAAGCACTACACGGAGGCGATGCTGGGGCAGCGGTTCCGTGTGGCGTCGCCGTCGTTCTTCCAGGTGAACACGCCGACGGCGGAGGCGATGGTGGAGCTCGTCGGGGAGCAGCTTCGGCTGAGGCCGACGGACGTGCTGGTGGACGCGTACGCGGGCGTGGGGGTGTTCGCGCGGCTGCTGGCGGACCGGTGCCGGCGGGTCATCGCCATCGAGGAATCGTCGGCGGCGGTGAAGGACGCGCGGGTGAACGGAGAGGACTCGGACAACGTGGAGTTCCGGCTGGGGAAGACGGAGGATGTGCTGCCGACGCTGGAAGGGGCGCCGGACGCGCTGATCCTCGACCCGCCGCGAGCGGGCTGCGACCGGCGGGCGCTGGACGCCGTCGTGCGCTTTGGTCCGCGACGGGTGGCGTACGTCTCGTGCGAGCCGGACGCGCTGGCGCGGGACCT
>CAZCPU010000098.1:3385-6486 GCA_964499855.1 uncultured Dehalococcoidia bacterium
GTCCGCGACGGGTGGCGTACGTCTCGTGCGAGCCGGACGCGCTGGCGCGGGACCTAGCCGTGCTGGCGGAGGGCGGGTACCGCGTCGAGATGGTGCAGCCTGTCGACCTGTTTCCGCACACGCACCACATTGAGGCGATCGCCGTGCTGTCACGGGAGGGCGGGGAGTTGGTGTCCTTCAAAGAGGCTCAAGGCAGGCACCCCCATCCCAACCTTCCCCCGCGAGCGGGGGAAGGGGCTCTGCGAGGGCCTCAGGGTGACCTTCGACAGGCTCAGGGTGAACGGATGGGGGGGCTGACGCTGGCCTCGGCGTCACCGCGGCGGCGGGAGCTGTTGCAGCTGCTCGGGCTGGACTACGACGTGGTCGTGTCGGGCGTCGACGAGACGCCGGGGGACGACGAGGACACGCCGGAGCGGATGGCGGAGTCGCTGGCGCTGCGGAAGGCGCGGACCGTCGCGGCGGAGCGGGCGTCGGGGCTGGTGCTTGGCGCGGATACGGTTGTGGCGCTGGACGGCGTCGTATTCGGCAAGCCGGCGGACGCAGGCGAGGCGGAGGCGACGCTGCGGACGCTGCGGGGCAGGACGCACACGGTTGTTACGGGCGTGGCGCTCGTGGACGCGGCGACGGGGGAGAGCGCGTCGGCGTACGACGCGACACGGGTGACGATGCGGGAATACTCGGACGGGGAGATGGCCGCGTACATCGCATCGGGGAACCCGATGGACAAGGCCGGGGCGTACGCGGCGCAGGATGCTAGCTTCCATCCGGCGGCGGAGATCGACGGGTGCTGGACGAACGTCATCGGGCTGCCGCTGTGCCGCGTGCGGTCGATGCTGTCGGAGCTCGGCGTAGAGTCGCCGGACGGCGACGGCTGGGGGGCGCCGGGGGCGTGCTCGGGGTGCGCGGCGATCCCGGAGCGGGGGTGGCCGCTGCCATGAACGTGATGGGCGTCGGGCCGATGGAGCTGTTTGTGGTGCTGCTGGTCGCGTTTCTGGTGCTGGGGCCGGAGCGGATGGTGACCTCGGCGCGGGACGTGGCGAAGGTGATGGCGGACCTGCGGCAGACGTTCGCGAGCTTCCCGCGCACGCTGGACGACCTGCTCGAAGAGCAGGAGCCGGACGGCACGAGCGAGAACGCCGAGAGCCCTGGCGTCGCGCGGCCGCGGCGTCGGCGATCGACGGACGCCGACGCGGGTGACGGGGCGTAGCCGTGGCCGCCGAACCTCGCCCGCTGCGGAAGCACCTGGAGGAGCTGCGCTGGCGGCTGGCCGTGGTGGTGATCGCCGTCATCGTGGGCGCGATTGTGAGCGTCGTGTTCTTCCAACCGCTGGTGGAGGTGCTGCTGCGCCCGGGGGAGGGGCACCTCTCAGACACGGGCGGACCGATCTACACGGAGGTCACGGAGCTTCTGGGCGTGACGGTGAAGGTCGCGCTGCTGGGCGGGCTGGTGATAGCGCTGCCAATCCTCACGTACCAGGTGGTGGCGTTCGTGTCGCCGGGGCTGACGCGGCGGGAGAAGACGTACCTGATGTCCATGACGCCGGCGGCGCTGCTGTGCTTCGCGGCGGGGGCGGCGTTCGCGTACTTCGTGCTCATCCCGCCGATGCTGGCCTTCCTGCTGAACTATGGCTCCGACGTGGCGACGCCGATGATCCGGATCAGCAACTACGTCAACCTGCTAATCACGCTGGTATTCTGGATGGGAGTGGTGTTTGAGACGCCGCTCATCATGTTCACGGCGGCCAAGGCGGGCGTAGTCAGCCCGGACGCGATGGCGCGGGCCCGCAGGTTCATCATCGTGGTGGCGTTCCTGCTGGGCGCGATGATCACGCCGACGTTCGACCCGCTGAACCAGACGCTGGTCGCGCTGCCGTTCCTGGCGCTGTACGAGGTGGGGCTGCGGCTGGCACGGTTCGCGCGGCCGAAGGCGCGGCGCGAGGAGGCGGCGGAGAGCTCGGCGTAGGTCGACCTGCGCAGCACGCCCCATATCCTCGCCGGAGGAAGGCATGGCCACATACGACGTCGTCATCATTGGCGCGGGGCCCGGTGGCTACGTGGCCGCACTGCGGGCCGCGCAGCTGGGCCTGAAGACCGCCGTGGTGGAGCGCGACAACGTCGGCGGGACGTGCCTCAACTGGGGGTGCATCCCGAGCAAGGCGCTCATCCGGAACGCGGAGGTTGTGAGCCTGTTCAAGAATGCGAAGTTCTGGGGCGTCACGATCGAGGGGATGGAGGTGGACTTCGGGGCGGCCGTCGACCGGAGCAGGGGCGTGGTCGACCGGATGACGCGGGGGGTCAACTTCCTCTTCCGTAAGAACGGAGTCGACGTGGTCAACGGGCGGGCGAGCCTTCGGGATGCGCACACTGTGGCCGTCGAGGGAACGGACGAGGCGCTGGAGGGGCGGGCCGTCATCATCGCGACAGGGGCGCGGCCGCGGACGCTGCCGGGGCTGGAAGTAGACGGCGAGCTCGTGATGACGAGCCGCGAGGCGCTGGAGGCCCGCAAGATGCCCGAGTCGGCCATCTTCATCGGCGGGGGCGCCATCGGCTGCGAGCTGGCCTTCGTGTACAACGCCTACGGCGTCGACACGACCATCGTGGAGGCGCTGCCGCGGCTGCTGCCGCTGGAGGACGCGGAGGTGAGCGCGGAGGTGGAGCGGGTCTTCAAGAGGCAGGGCATCCATTGCAGGCCCGGCACGCACGTCGTTGGCTACCGGCCAGAGGGCGACAAAGCGGTCCTGACCGTGTTCACCGTCGAGGGTGAGGGCGAGGAAGAGGTGCGCACCGACCGCGTCGTGGTGGCGGTGGGCGTGCAGGGCAACGTCGAGGGGCTGGGGCTGGAGGCGGCGGGCGTCGCGACGGAGCGGGGGTTCATCACCGTCGACGAGCACCTGCAGACGTCGGCAGAGGGCGTGTACGCAGTCGGGGACGTGAACGGGCTCCTGGCGCTGGCGCACGTGGCGTCGGCGCAGGGGATCCATGTGGCCGAGCGGCTGGCGGGGCTGAACCCGGCGCCGCTGGACCACGGGGCGATGCCGAAGGCCGTCTACTGCCAGCCGCAGGTGGCGAGCTTCGGGATGACGGAGGAGGCCGCGCGCGATG
>CAZCPU010000099.1:0-6441 GCA_964499855.1 uncultured Dehalococcoidia bacterium
ATCCTCCGCTTCAAGGACGACGACGCCGCCACCACCGAGGGCGAGGTCCGCTACACCGGCATCCACCACTTCGGCTTCGAGGTCGACGCCATGCCCGAAGCCGAGGAGCAGATCCTCGCGGCGGGCGCCCACCACCGCCCCAGCGCCATCACAACCGAGAACGCGCAGACCCCCCGCCATGGCAACGTCGAGGTCAAGTTCGTCGGCCCGGACGGCGTCACCGTCGACCTCTCGGAGGCCGGCTGGGTTGGCACCTCTCCGGACTAGGCACGCCAAATTCCGCGCAACGGAACGGGGGCGGCCACGTGGCCGCCCCCCGTTTTCTCTCCACACGCGCTGGGCTGACATCAGCCCAGTGGCTGGAAATCCTAGCTGAACAGGTTCCGGAGCTCCCGCAACTCCGCCTCGCTGTACCGGAATGTCGCCGGGTCCCATTCCATGTTGATTTCCGGCAGCTCGACGTTCTTGGTGATGGTCCCTGATATCCGCGCGATGGCTACCTGCGTGTAGACCAGCAAGCTTGCTCCCTCCTCCACGATGCACTCGTTGGTGAAGAGCGTCGGGGAGCTGCTGCAGCCCATGTACTGGCTGTCCTCATCAAAGATGTCGTCCTGCGGCGTGATGCCCGGCTTAAGTACCGCAAACATGTACCCTTGGCCCGTATCTGGCTCCTGGAACACGAAGGTGAAGGTCCCTGTGCCGCACAGCGGGATGATGTGGGTGATGTTGGGCGCAATCACAAGCTCGACTCTCTGGTTGACCGCGGACTTGGTCGCCAGGTCCGCATACATGACGTTGCTCGCGTCCTCGCTGTTTCCGTAGCCGAAGGCATGGCCGAGCTCGTGCCAGAGCAGCCGCCGCACCGTCTCGCCGTCGTATGGCACCCAATCGCCGAGACAGTTGGTCTCGCCCAGTGGCACGAGCAGTCGGAAACTCTCGCCGACGAGGGTGTCCTGGTGGCCGCCCGCGTCGCGCAACCAGCCGATGGTGAAGTCCGGGGTCTCCTGGGGTCCGGACAAGCTGACATTGAAGCCCTGCAGGGTCCAGGCTGCCAGCTCTTCAGTCAACTGTTGGACGGACTCGTCGACGCCTTCCGCCGCGTAGTCCGGCAGGTCGTCCACTTCATAGGTGATCAGGCCGTTGACTATGCCACGCAACAGGAGCTGGCCTTGTGCGCGCTCCCGTTCGGCCTCCCGCTCCAGCGTTGTCCTTGTTGTGGCCAGTTCCCGCTCCGCCTGCTGCTTGGCGAAGCGTTCACGGGAAGTCTCCCGCTGGGCCTCCGCGGTGGCCTCCTCCGCCTCCAGCACCGCCTCCTCAGCCGCGATGCGCGCCTGCCTCTCCTCCTCGGCGCTACGGAGCGCCTCATTCTTGGCCAGTTCCTGGTTTATGCTCTCCTGCTCGGCGGCCGTCCTCGTGATTGTCTCCCGCTGCGTCGCCTCCTCCGCGACGCCCCTCGCTATGCGCGCGGCGTCAAGCTGTTGCTGCAACGCCGCCTGTTGCTCCTGCAGGGACGCCACCTGCCCCTCTGCGCTCTCCCTTGCCAGTGTCTGCACCTCGATTGTCGCCGCCGCTTCGATATCGTCAAGCTTGGCCAGGTCCAACTCGCTGCGGACCGTAAAGAGGAGGTACGTCGTCAGGCCGATGAGGCCCAGCAGCACCACAAATCCAAAGACCGTTCCGTTTAGCAATCGCGCGTTGCCGCGCCGTCCGTTCACTCGCATTGCCAACTTCCCAAGCAGGAAAGCCAGACCTTGGCGCAACAAGGCCTGGCTCCCGTGTGATACGAAGGTATGAGACGTGCCCCCTGGCTCACCCCATCTCCGCGGTCTGGTAATCGCTCAGTGTGCAACTAGCTGGTCTGACGGGTCTGGAGCGCGTGGTAGCGGAACTTCTCCCGCGCCTCGTCCAGCCGGCCTCCCTTGGCGATCTCCTGCCGGATGTTCTCTTCCGCCTCTTCAATCTCGCGGCTGATGTTCAGCACTTCTTCCACGCGCTGCTCTGGGATCACGACGATGCCGTCGGCGTCGCCGATGAGAACGTCGCCTGGGTTCACGTGCACCTCGCCCAGCGAGCAAGGCTCGTTGATGCCGACGCACTCGACGCGGTCCTTGCCGGTCCGCATGGTGTTGCCCCGGCTGAAGATGGGGTAGCCCAGTTCCAGGCTGCGGGCGGCGTCCCGGCAGACGCCGTGGATGACGGTGCCGGCCACCTTGTTGCGGTGGGCCATGATGGTCAGGATGTCGCCCCAGACGGTTGCGTTTGGCTTGCCCTCGTTGTCCAGGACCACCACGTACCCCTCGGGCACCTCGTCGATGTAGTCGCCGACGTTGCCCGGCTTCACGGCGTCGACGGGAATGGTCTTCACCGTGAAGGCCCGTCCGGCGAGGCGGAACGAGCGGTCGAGCGGCATGATCCCGACGGCCTGCCCGTTGATGCCCAGCCTGTCGAGAGCGTCGCTGATTGCGGTGGTCCCCATAGTATTCAGTTCTTCTATGACCTTCTCCATGGACTACTTCCTTTCCAGCATGGTTTCGTAGTTGGACCCCATGACCTGGCTGATGGGCACGCCCGACAGCACGTCCTTGGTCATCAGGGCCTCTCTGGCAGCGATGTCCTCCGCCGCGGCCACAGCTTCCTCCGCGTGGTCGGCCGAAATGAAGACGACGCCGCTGCTGTCCGCGATGACGAGGTCGCCCGGCTTCACCCAGACGCCGCACATCTCGATGGGCTCGTTGCACGACTCTTCGATGATGCGCGTTCGGGCGGTCACCTGCACGCCCGCGCGGCCGAAGACTGGCAGGCCCAGCTCGCGGCTCTCGTCCACGTCCCGGACGGCACCGTCGACGATGACGCCCGCGACGCCCTTGACCTTGGCGCCGTTCGACAGGATGCCGCCCCAAGCGGCGCAGTCGAGCCGCCCTCGGTGATCGATGACAATGACGTCACCGGGATTGGAAGCCTCAATGGCCGCCGCCCCAAGGTGTCGTGTCGAGCGTTCGCCGCCGTAGGCCTTCATGCGCGTCGTGACCACGCGCCCGCACACCTTTGCCGTCACCGTCAGAGGCCGAAGGCCGATCACCGATCCCTTCAATCCCAACCGGTCCAGGGCGTCCGAAGCAGCACAGGCGTCGACCTTGGAGAGGCGCTCAACCAGAGTGTCCTGGGCCGCTTCCTGCGTTGCCATAGGAATACCCCCACAAGCGGAATGCTGTGCGCTAGTGTAACGCCTTGTCCTGCAATGCGCTAGCAGTTCCGGAAGAAGATACCCGGCGTTTCTTGGGCAATTTCGGGAGAAACAAGTAGAGGCCCCTACGCTCCACGCCGCTGGAGTGGGACTGCCTGAGACGCAAAAAAAGGGCCCCGCCACACTAGGCGGGGCCCCTGGGTTCCAGGTCAGTTCGGACTTACGTCCACTCCACCATGCCCCAGCCGCCGCCGGTGCCGGCGTTGGTGCGGTAGACGGGCTCGTAGCCGATCTCCTCCGCCTTCAGGTGCTCCAGCGCGCCGGCGATGGTGACCCAGTTCAGGGTCTCCGACGCGGCGGAGTGCAGGCGGTGGCGCGGCAGGTTCATCAGGATGTCCGCGTCGTTGTCCACCATGCCCTTGATGGCGGTGCGGTCCAGCTCCTCGTCCACGGTGAAGTGGCTCAGGCCGCCCGAGGTCATCACGGCCACGCGGGCGCCGTTGCCGCCGCCCCAGGACTCGACGGCCTGCCGAATCGCCCTGCCGAACTCGAAGCAGCGCTTGGGGGTGGGCTGGTTCGGCGGGTAGCAGGTGTTCTGCCAGATGGGAACGATGGGGATGAGGTTCTCCTCCATCACCCGCTTCACCACGAAGCTCCAGGCGTGGGGCAGGCCGAACTGCCGGGGCTGCGTCACGCGCACGGTCTCCATCTCGCCGCCCTTGGAGTGCGGGTAACGGTGACCGACGGTGCCGCCGGGGTTCTCCCGGAGGTACTTGGAGTGCGCCACGTCGAAGTCATGGTCGATCATGTACTCGATGATGTGGCGGCCCAGGTCCGCGGCGACGGGGATCTCCAGCTCACGCTGGGGGTAGCCCGCGGCGGACGCCTTGGCGGCCTCGGAGGCGTCCGGCGCTACCTTGCGCGGGTAGTACTTGATGGTGTCGCCCCAGTACACCATGAACGCGGGCATGTTGTCCTCGAAGAGCATCTCGTCCTGGTCGTCACCGACCATGACGGCAATGTCCGGCTTGAACCGCTTGTAGGTCTCAGCCAGGTGGAGAATCGCCGCGTCCGTGTTCTCCTTCTGCCTCTTGTGGGTCTCGTAGTTGCAGAGATCCGCAATGCTCGGGTTGGCCCGCTCGAGGGCCTCCTCGAAGCTGTAAATCTCGCCGGTGGGAGCGAAGCAGAGCTCCTTGTTCCGCTGGTCGTTCAGCGCGTGGTTGGCCCAGAGCTCCGCAGGCTGCATGAGCATTGGGCTGTGGGAAGTACCGATCCCCAAAACGATTTCCGGCATGTCTTCCTCCTCTGCCCCTTAGGGCGTTTATCCCCCTGACCGTTCTTGGACGGGAATTATAGCCCTCAGTGGGGAACCCGTCCACCTCCGATCCAGTCTATTCGCCGCTAGGCTATCGAATAGCGCGGGAAAGCTCTCTTCGCTGTGTCCTCGATTAATCTATTGCGGCCCTGGTTCGTCAGCAAGTCGATGGACTCGATGACTGGCTTCAAGTCACCCAGCCACTCACCCGTCTCGAGATTCTGGCTGGAGCTGGAGCATGAATAACCACAAGCAATACGCGCCCACGCGCGTGCAGCCGCTAAGTTCAGAGCGCCCAAAGTATCATGCGCACTCCGCGCTATGTCAACCATAATGTTGCCTTGACCCCTCTCGGCAACGGGAGTATCCTCTCCGCACTACTGTGGGGGGTACTGTCCTCCGCACAAGTTACAGAGGGAACGACATAGGGAGGATGAAGGCATGCTCACGCAGGAAGACAATGAACTGATCTGTCGAGTAGGCCCCGGCACCCCCATGGGCGAGGTGATGCGGCGCTACTGGCACCCCCTGCTCATCTCCGACGAGCTCCCGGAGCCCGACTGCCCGCCCGTCCGCGCCCGGCTCTTGGGCGAGGACCTGATCGCATTCCGCGACACCAACGGCAAGATCGGCCTCATCGCCGAGTCGTGCCCGCACCGAGGCGCGTCGCTGTTCTTCGGCATCAACCAGGAATGCGGCATCATGTGCATCTACCATGGCTGGAAGTTTGACGTCGAAGGCAACTGCGTCGACATGCCGTCGGACATGCCCGGAAGCCAGTTCAAGGAGAAGGTGCACGTCGCTGCGTACCCGACCGTCGAGTCGGCCGGCGTCATTTGGGCCTACATGGGGCCCAAGGAGAAGCAGCCCCCGCCGCCTAACTACATTTTCAACAACCTCCCCCCGGACCATGTGATCGCCTACCGCGTGCCCATCTACTGCAACTACCTCCAGAGCATGGAGGGCAACATCGACTCAACGCACCTGGGCACGCTGCACGTCTACCACCAGGACAAGGTTCCCGTGGACCTCGACACCGACAGGCCCGGCTACCCCTCCCCCAAGTTTGCGCTCTACTCCCGCGCCAAGTACCGCTACGCCCGCGTCGACGTGCAGGACACCGACTACGGTTTCCGCCTCATCGCTGAGCGGCCAACCGACGCCGGCAACAAGTACATCCGCACCAACTGCTTCGTCCTGCCCTACACCGCCTTCATCGCCGCGCAGCGCCGCGGGCCCGCCGGCGTCCTCATTCATGTCCCCCTCGACGACTACACCAACCAGCGCGTCGGCATTCGCTACAACGTCCACGCGCCCTTCACCGCCGCCGAGCGCCGCCAGACCATCGAGCAGGGCGCACTCATGGACCCCAACGACCCCAAGAAGCGCCTCAAGAGGGCGGAGAACGACTACATGGTCGACCGCTGGGCCCAGAAGAACACCATTTTGGCCGGCATCTGGCCCATCCCGGAGCAGGACTACGCCCTCATCGAGACCATGGGCGCCATTTATGACCGCACCAAGGAGCATCTCTACGGCGGTGACGCGGCCATCATCCGCTGCCGCCAGATGCTCATGAAGATGGCTCGCGACATCCAGGAGGGCATCGACCCGCCGGGGCTGGATCCGGACATCCCGACCCACAAGATTCAGTCTGAAGAGATCATCGTCGGCCCGGACGACGACCCGTGGCTCGTCGCGGCCGACGCCGGCGAGACCACCAAGCGCGGCGAACGGCTCCGATAAAAGAACCCACAAGGCAAAACACAAGGGGGACGGATTCAGGCAGGTTGCCTGACCCGTCCCCCTTCTGCATTTCAGTAGATGCGCGTCGTGAGGGGCCCCAAGGGGCGAGGAGAAAGGAGCGGTCCAATGAAGATGCCAAGACACGTCCTGGGTTTACGGTTGCTTTTGGTGATGGTCCTTGCCGTGTCGCTGTTGG
>CAZCPU010000100.1:0-6391 GCA_964499855.1 uncultured Dehalococcoidia bacterium
CCCGCGTCCGTTCATACTTCGATTTCCCTCAGCACGAACGGACGCCCCCGCCCCTCTGGATTCCCCTGCCTCCGCAGGAATGACGCGTGGGTGGGCGCAAGAGGCGGCTAGACTGCACCCGCCAGATTTGCGGCGCTAGGACGTGGCCTTGTCCAGGAGGGTCTTGGGGTGGGTCTCCAGGATGGACTGGAAATCGCCCTTGGAGAGGCCGGCGCCGATGACGATCTGGCGGGCGAGCTCCTCCGTGAGGAGGTCGCCGGGGGCGTGTCCGTCGGAGTCGACGACGAGCTTGGCGCCAACCTCCATCGCGACGCGGGCGACGTGGCCGTTGGTGAGGCTGTGGCCGGCGCGAGCGGACAGCTCGAGGTAGATGCCGGCCTGGCGGGCGATGTCGGCCTCCTCCTCGGTGATCATGCCGGGGTGGACGAGGATGTCGACGTCGGGGCTCTCGAGGGCGGCGCGGTTGGTGCCTCCGGCGACGGGCTCCTTGATGGTCTCGCCGTGGACGAGGACGATCTTGGCGCCGTTGACCCTGGCGCGGCGGGCGGCCTCGGCGATGCGGTGCGGCGGGACGTGGGTGAGCTCGACGCCAGGGACGGCGGTGATGCCCATGTTCTCGGTCGCCTCGGCGCACTCCTTCACCAGAATCTCCAACGCGCGCGACTGGTCGTTGATCCCCGTGTGGTCGGTCACGGCGATGGAGGAATAACCATTGGAGACAGCGCGGCGAATGAGCTCGATGGGGGAGAGGACGCCGTCGCTGAGGAACGTGTGGGTGTGAAAGTCGAAGAGCATATGACCTCCCGGCCTGCCGGCCGCAATTCCGTTTGCACATCCATGATAGTGCATATGCGCGCCATGTGTAGAGTATACTAGCGGCAATCCGCACAGGGAGGTGAGCGGTGACCCAATCCGCAGGATACGCAAGGCCGGAGCTCCTGGCCGAGCCGGACTGGCTGGAGGAGCACCTGGACGACCCCAACGTGCGCATCATCGACTGCGCGACGTTCGACCTGTACCAGAAGGCACACATCAAGGGCGCCGTGGGACTCAGGGTCAACCCGTTCATCAAGGACGCGAACGACTCGCTGCACGTCATGCCGCCGGACCAATTCGCCAAGCTCATGGGGGACCTGGGCGTCGGGCCGGACACGACGGTGGTGTCTTACGACACGGCGGGCGGCGTGCCGGCGTGCCGGATGTGGTGGGTGTTGAACCACTACGGACACACCAACGCGAAGGTGCTGAACGGCGGTTGGGAGCGCTGGTTCCACGAGAGCAGGCCGATCTCGCGAGAGGTGCCGAGCGTGGCGGCGGCGACGTTTACGCCCGCCACCGACGACTCGGTGCTGTGCTCGCTGGACTACGGGAAGGCGCATGTGGGCGACGCGGGGGTGATCTTCCTCGACGTGCGGTCGGACGGCGAGTGGACGGGGGAGAACTCGCGGGGGAACAAGCGCATCGGGCACGTGCCGGGGGCGGTGCACCTGGAGTGGACGAACTTCATGAACCCGGAGCCGAACCGCTCATGGAAGTCGGCGGAGGAGATCCGGGCGCTGCTGGACGCGGCGGGGGTGACGCCGGACAAAGAGGTGATCACCTACTGACAGGGCGGCATCCGTGCGGCGCACGGACTGCTGACGCTGCGGCTGGTGGGATACGACAACGTGCGGAACTACGACGGCTCGATGGGCGAGTGGGCGAACCTGGAGGACACGGCGCTGACGCTGGAGTAGGGGGCGCCGGCCTGCATCGCCCTGAATCATGAGAGAACCTCGCTACTACCTGGCCGTGTTTGGGGACCCGACACGGCCGGGGCATGTGACGGTTGAGGAGGGCCACTTTGGCGTTGATGCCGGGTGGCCCTCGTCGATTGCGCCGGGGGACCTGGTGCTGCTGTACTGCACGGGCGGGTATGCGCGGTACCCCAAGAGCGTGCCCGGGATCGGCGTCGTGGAGGCGGTCGACCACGGACAGCAATCGTTCAGCTTCGACTACGAGCCGCTATCGCAACCGGTGACGCTAGAGGAGCTGCGGCTGGTGTTCGAGCCCGCAGACGCGCGGAAGCTGGACAACATCCGGTTCAACAACCACTGGCTGTTCGAGATTGCGGCGGCGTCATTCGGGCGGGCGGTGGGCGGGGTGCTGGGTTAGGCCGTCGCGACTTCAGACTTGCCCGTCCGGCAGAGGTCGAGGAGGGGGCACTCGGCGCAGCGGGGGGCTCGCTTGCGGCAGAGTTCTTTGCCCAGATTGTCCAACAATGCGTGGTACTCGTTGTAGAGCTGCGCGTCGGGCGGGAGGGCGTCCATGAAGAGGCGGCGGTAGCTCTCGTACGTGTCCTCGGGAGCGGGGGCGCCGAGTCGGGTCAGGATGCGGCGGGTGTAGGCGTCGACGACGAAGCTGGGGGCGTTGGCGGCGTAGAGGACGATGTCGTCGGCGGTCTCCTCGCCGATGCCGTAGACGCCGAGGAGCTCGGCGCGGAGGTCCTCCCACGGCTGGGCGAGCATCTCCTCCAAGCCGCCATTGTGCTTGTCGTAGACGTGCTGGGCGAAGGCCTTGAGCTTGCGCGCCTTCACGTTGAAGTAACCGGAGGAGCGGACAAGGTCGGCGAGCTCCTCCTGCGGGGTGGCGTGGATCCCCTCCAACGACAGCCGTCCGGCGTCCCTGAGCCGCCGCATGGCCATTTCCACGTTGGTCCAGGCGGCGGACTGGGTGAGGATGGCGCCGACGCAGACCTCTATCGGAGTTTCCGCGCCGGGCCACCAGTACTGGGGGCCATAGGCGTCGAAGAGGCGGCGGTAAACGTCCATGAGGAAGGCGTGTGTGGGCCGGGTCATGCGCGCCACCAGGACACGGTCTCGCGGTGGAGCACGTCAAGGTCCGGATACTCGCGCTCGACGCGGGCGACGTAGGCCTCGGCGTCGGCATCGGAGGGGACGAGGTCGACGATGGGGGCGTGGACGTCGTACACGGAGCGGGACTGGGGCGGGAGGGCGACGTCGACGGGGAGGGGATCCCAATGGCGATTGCTCAACGCGCGGCTGTAGACGGCCTCGTAGGTCTCGGGGTCGTAGCCGACGTCGACAGGGGGCGGGTCGCCGCTCTCGGCTGCAAGCTGCGCTGCGGCGTCGAAAAGCTCGGCCCAGAGGATGCGGAGGACATCGGGGATGGCATCGGAGCGCTCGCGCTCGTGGAGGGGGCTGGCGGTGGTGGCGGCGCGGGCGATCTCGATGGCGCGGCGGACGTGAACGGAAGGGATGGGGACGAGGAAGCGCGTGGTGTTCGCGGCGAGGGCGGGCTCGGCGGCGTCCGGGGCGGGCCGGGCGAGCTCGACGAAGCGGTGGCCGATCAGGGGGGTCTCGCCGGCGAGGAGGGCGCCGTCGGCGGCGTGCCGGGCGGCCCACTCGGCGACGGCGTCGCGGGCCCACAGGCCGGTGGCCTTGCGGAGGACGGCGTGGGTGATGCCGTCGACCTCGGGGTAGCGGGCCAGCAGCGCGTGCGCGTCGAAGGGGCGGCGGGCGACGTCCCACTGCAGCAGGGAGACGTGCCGGCCGTATTCGTGGGCGGCCTCCGCGAGGTCTCTCAGGAGCAGGCTCTTGCCGACGCCCGGGGGGCCGGCGATGAAGAGCATGCGGTGGGTGCGGGCCAATTCACGCAGGCGTTGGATGTGGGGGGCGTCCGTCATGGCATCCATGTTACAGCAACAGGTCACAGCAACAGGGGCACTTCACCGGCGATCTCGATTGACTCGCGGGTGACGGCGCAGGTGAAGGCGTAGGCCTCGACGCCGGCGGAGACCGCATCGCGGAGGGCGTCGCCGAAATCGGGGTCGTTGGCGTCGTAGGGGGAAAGGGCGGTGGCATCGTCGCGCTGGACGACGAAAACGGCGGCGGCGCGGTGGCCCTCCTCGACGGCGCGGACGAGCGTCGCGACGTGGCGGCGGCCGCGGTCGGTGGGCGCGTCGGGGAAACGGGCGACGCCGTCCTGCACGAGCGTCACGGACTTGATCTCGACGTAGCAGTCGCCATCGGGCGACTGGAGGACGAGATCGAGGCGGCTGTCGTGGTAGCGGACCTCGCGGCGGGCGGTTGGGTAGCCGCCGAGGTGGGGGAGTGCGTCATCGCGCCAGGCCTCGAAGACGAGGGCGTTGGGAAGGCGGGCGTCGGCGGAGACCAGGGTGCGGCGCTGGATGGGAGGGCGGTCGGCGGCGTAGGGGGCGGTCGGCTCGCGGACGCTTGCTGTTGCGGGGGAGGCGTCGATCGCGACGAGGGCGAGGTCGTAGCGCGTCTTGCGATGGGGGGCGGGCTGCTCGGTCAGGTAGCAGAGGTTGCCGGGCTGGAAAAGCTCACGCATGCGGCCGGAGTTGGCGACGTGGACGGTGACCTCGCGGCCGTCGAGGGACACGGTGGCGGCGAAGCGGTTGAGGCGGCTGACGAAGCGGGCCTCGACGAGGGGAGGGAGGCGCATGGGGTCTCCTTGCGTCTGTTGACCGTTCACCCTTCGATTTCCCTCAGGGCGAACGGTCGGGTGGGCGATTTCCCCTTTCGACTCGGCTCAGGACAGGCTCGGGGCGAACGGCGGTGGGCGCCCCCATCCTAACCTTCCCCCGCGAGCGGGGGAAGGGACTGTGGCGCGGCACTGTTTACTCACGCAGGTTGATGAACTGGAGGAGCGTTGGATGGACGGCGCGGACGGCGTCCATGGCCTGCTGCGCGGCGTCGCGGATGGTGAAGTGGGCCTGCGGCTGGGTGCGGAGTTTGAAGTAGTGGTAGCACTCGCGGAGGTTCATGCGGGTGAATAGCCGGCGCAGGTGGGCATGGGTGACGGCATACTCGGCGAGGCGGGGCGAGAGGGCGGCGACGCAGGCGTAGGCCTCGGCGGAGACATCCATGGCCTCCCGGTACGTTGCGGTGAGGCCGCTCTCCGCGATGAGGTCGGGCTCGACGTAGCCCTCGGCGACGGTGAGGGGCTGGGGGAGGTAGGACTGCATGCGGTGGCGCTTGAACTCGCGGTAGGCGCCGTAGTCCATGAGGTACTCGAAGGTGTACTCGACCTGCTCGAGCTCGCGCACGGCGGCGTCGTGGGGGCCGAGGCTGTCGAGGGCGGCGGCGAGAAAGGCGGCACGGTCGGCGGGGGAGAGCGACTCGGCGCGGGTGCGGACGGCGTCGTAAGGCTCGTGGGCGTTGCGGTAGAGGAGTGCGGCGACGATGCGGGTCTCGGCGTCGGTGGGGCAGTCGACGAGGCGGGCCTCGACGGAGCGGGGGGCGGGTGAGTCGTGGGGCGACGGCGGACCGAGCGCGGCGGACCGGGCCTGGAGGGCCTCGCGGCTGCGGACGATGTAGTCGTTGCGGTCGGCGTAGCGGACGAGGGTAGGGGTGATCGACTTGGCCTGCTCCTTCATCTCCTCGCCGAGCTCGCGCTCCTCCTGCAAGTCGGAGGAGAGGAGCTTGCGGACGGCGTGCTCGAGGGAGCGGGTGTTCATGGTGACGCCGACGTTGGTGAGGGTGGACGCGGGGAGGACGAAGCGGCAGACGTCCGTCGCGATGCGGCGGAGACGGAGGCGGTAGGCGCCGTCGCGCTCGTCCTCACGCTGTGGGTGGACGGTGGCGAGGTAGGCTTGCGTGCGCTCGACGAGATCGTGGTAGAGGTCGAAGAGGCGCTGGCAGGCGGCGACGTAGGCGGCGCGGAGGTCCGGCGCGGCGTCGAGCTCGGGCGGGGTGTAGAAGGCGTTGCGCTCCAGTACCTGATAGCGGGAGGACTTCTCCGTGTACGAGGCGAGGCGATTGTCCTCGAGGGTGTCGCAGGCGAGGCGGGAGACGTTCTCGACGGCGAGGTGGACGATGGCGTGCTCGGCGACGGAGGCGTGGCCGTAGCCGAGGACCCAGCGTTCGTGGAAGTCTGATGCCTTCTCGGCCGTGACCATGTCCTTGATCTCGTCGAAGGGCTCGGGCCGGCGCGAGGTCATGGCGAAGACGACGGCAAGCTCCTCTTCCGTGACCTCCTTCGGGTCGAGCGGATAGACGCGCCGGGAGAACGAGGCTTGGTCCGTGGCCATGCTACCGTCCCGATGAAGTTGCCTGAGGATGCGTCAAGTGTACCCGACAGAGGGGACGGTTGCGTTGGCGTCGGAGGCGGGGTTTTGTGTGATTCCGCAGCTTCTCGCTTCGTGCATACGAGGTTATACCAAATCTTGACATTTCCTTCCGGTTGTGACTACGATTCACACATAGGGACCGTTGCTCGTGGCGAGCTTCGGCGTGCACCCTGAAAGCAGAGACTTCTACTATCTTCCCCACCGGCGTCTTCGCATTTGCAGGGCTCCGGTGACTAAGGGCACAAGACGCGGAGCCCGGGGGTGGGCGATGCCAGAGCGATTCCAGCAAGAGATCGA
>CAZCPU010000101.1:0-6346 GCA_964499855.1 uncultured Dehalococcoidia bacterium
CCTGCTGCACCCTCAGGCCCTCCTTGGCCTCGAGCGCCTGGTGCAGGCCGTCGGAATATCGGCGGCCGTACATCTTCCGTCCGGTGAACTCGTCAACGATGACGATCTCGCCGTTCTCCACAAGGTATTCCTTGTCCTTCTGGAAGAGGACCATCGCCTTCACGGCGTTCTCAACGTAGTGGGTCATGTAGTAGTTGGCGGGGTCGTAGAGGTTGCCGATGTTCAGGGAACGCTCCACCTTGGCGATGCCGTCCTCGGTCAGCGAAACCGTGCGGTGCTTCTCATCGATGGTGAAGTCGTCCTCTCGTTCAAGGCGGGGAGCGATGCGGGCCATGGTGGCGTATGTCTTCGTTGCCTCCTGCGCAGGGCCGCTGATGATAAGGGGGGTACGGGCCTCGTCGATGAGGATGTTGTCAACCTCGTCGACGATGGCGTAGTGGTGGCCGCGCTGGACTTGCTGGGACCTATCAACAGCCATGTTGTCGCGGAGATAGTCAAAGCCGAACTCGTGGTTGGTGCCGTAGGTTATGTCAGCATCGTAGGCCTCTCGGCGGGAGATGAGCCGGAGCGCGTTCAGGCCCGGGTTGTCCGAGTGGACATCCGGGTCGAGCACGTAGGCGATCTCGTGCTGGAGGCAGGCCACGCTCATGCCGAGGCCGTGGTAGACGGGGCCCATCCACTGGGTATCGCGCTTGGCGAGGTAGTCATTGACGGTAATGACGTGAACGCCGTTGGCGAAGAGGGCGTTGAGGTATGCGGCGAGGGTGGCCACAAGGGTCTTGCCCTCTCCTGTGCCCATCTCGGCGATCTTGCCTTCGTGGAGGACCATTCCACCGATGAGCTGGACGTCAAAATGGCGCATGGCGGTCGAGCGACGTGCCGACTCGCGGACTGCGGCGAAGACCTCAGGGAGCAGGTCGTCCAAATCCTCACCGGCGTGCAGCCTGGCGCGGAAGCGGGCGGTGCTGCCCGCGAGGTCCTCGTCGGAGAGGGACTGCACGCCGGACTCAAGAGCGTTGATGTCCTCGACGACCGGCCAGCGTTTCTTTACGGGCGCTTCCGGGTCGCCCTTGAACAGTTTTCCGAGCATTCCAACCATGAACAATCCCTTCTCCAACCGCAATCCCAGCGCAGGCTAGAACGACGGAGGGGTGCGCGGCAGCGCCTAGTCGTCGGTGAACAGCTCGCCCACCGAACGGCCCTCGTGGATACGCGACATGGCCTCCCCCAAGAGGCTCGCCACCGACAGCACCTTCACCTTGGAGAGGTTGGTGGCGCTTGCGCTTGGAAGCGTGTCAGTCACCACCATCTCCTCAATGCCCATGTTTCCAAGCCGATGCACGGCGGGGTTCGTGAAAACGCCGTGGGTTGAACTCGAATACACCTCTCTAGCCCCGGCGTTCAGGACCGCGCCCACGGCCAACTCCAGGGAACCTCCCGTGCCGGTCTCGTCATCAAAGGTGATGGCCGTCCGACCCTTCACATCTCCAATAACGTTCATGACCTCAGTATGGTCATGGTTGTCCAGCCGGCGCTTCTCGATGATGGCAAGGGGCGCGCCGAGCTTGGTCGCCAAATCGCGGGCGCGCTTGCTGATGCCGATGTCGACGGACACGACGACCGGGTCCGGAAGCTGCTTGCGCCGGAAGTAGTCGGTCAGAATCGGCAGCGCGGTCAGCTCGTCCACGGGGATGTTGAAGAACCCCTGGATCTGGCCGGCGTGCATGTCGACGGTCACGACACGGTTGGCGCCGGCGACGGTCAGGAGGTCGGCGAGCAGCCGCGCCGTGATGGGCACACGGGGCTGATCCTTCTTGTCTGTGCGGCCGTAGGCGTAGTAGGGGATGACGGCCGTGATTCGGCCGGCAGAGGCGCGCTTGGCGGCATCGATCATGATGAGGAGCTCCATGATCGTGTCGTTCACGGGGTAGGAGAAGGGCTGGATGATAAAGATGTCCTGCTGGCGGATGTTCTCCTCGTACTGCACGAAGGTGTTGTCGTTGGAAAACTTGGAAACGCGGGCCTTGCCCAATGGCATTTCCAGATAGTTGCAGACGTCCTCGGCAAGCGCCGAGTGGCTCGTGCCGCTGAACACCTTCATATCATCCAGATACGGCATGCAATCTCCTCCAAATCTCATCGGGAAGCGCGCGCACCGTGGCAGCTTGTACCTCGGCCCATATTACAGCCAGAACGATTATAGCATGCACCCAACCACCAAATACCCCGAAAGCAGCCCTGACGGAAGCACCTCGGAGGATACGACGCGGCCTGGTGGGGGCAGGTTCCCATCGCAACGCCGTATCTGATACAATGCGTTGGCTTTTCCGGACGATATTCCCATTCGAGGAGCCTTGGAGGAGGAATGCCTGCCTACGCGGTAATCGGTGGCCAGTGGGGCGACGAGGGCAAGGGTAAGATCATCGACTTCCTTTGCAGCGACGTCACCATGGTCGCTCGCTACTCCGGCGGCAATAACGCCGGCCACACGGTCCTAAACGCAGCCGGTGAGTTCAAGTTCCACCTTATGCCCTCAGGCGTCATCTGGCCACACGTCACCCCCGTCATCGGCAACGGAGTGGTGGTGGACCCGGACGTGCTCATCGAGGAGATCAACGACCTTCGCGAGAAGGGAATCGACGTCAGCAAGCTGCAGGTGAGCGACCGCGCGCACGTCATCATGCCATACCACGTGCGGCTGGACCAACTGGAGGAGATTGGGCGCGGGCAGGACGCGCTCGGCACGACCGGGCGCGGCGTTGGGCCGGCCTACGTCGACCGCGTCGCCCGCTCGGGCATCCGCTTCGGCGACATGCTGGACGCAGAGGGCCTCCGCGACAGGCTCACGACGGCGGCGGCGCGGGCGAACCAAGCAATCACCAAGGTGCACGAGGCCGAGGCCTTCGACATCGAGGAGCTGTTCCAACAGTGCCTGCGCTGGAGGGAAGAGCTCCTGCCCTTCATCGCACCGGTAGAGGAGCGCGTGCGGGAGGCGCTGGGACGCGGCGAGAACGTGCTGCTCGAGGGCGCGCAAGGCACGCTGCTAGACCTGGACCACGGGACGTACCCGTACGTGACGTCGTCGCACTCGAGCGTCGGAGGCGCGTGCGCCGGGCTGGGCATCGGGCCGCGGTCCGTTGCGGGCGTGTTCGGCGTGTTCAAGGCGTACACCTCGCGTGTCGGCGCGGGGCCGATGCCGACGGAGCTCAACGACGACATGGGCGAGGCCATCCGGACTCGCGGGGCCGAGTTCGGCACGACGACGGGCCGCCCGCGCCGATGCGGCTGGTTCGACGGCGTCGCGTCGCGGTACGGCGTCATAGTCAACGATCTGACGGCAGGCATCCTCACACGGCTGGACGTGCTGGACGGGTTCAACCCGGTCAAAGTGTGCGTCGGCTACGAGCTGGACGGGCAGCCGCTGGAGGGGTTCCCGGCGCAGACACGGGCGCTGGAACAGTGCAAGCCGATCTACCGGGACTTCGCGGGGTGGGACAAGCCGACGGCGGGACTGACCGAGTGGGGCGACCTGCCGGCGGAAGCACAGGCGTACGTGAAGGGGATCGAGGAGATCATCGGGTGCTCGATCGATCTGGTCTCAACGGGGCCGCACCGCCACGAGACGATCTGCCGGAGGCCGCTGATCCCGTAGGAGCGAATGGCGGAACCGAGGCAGTCTAGCTCACTCGCACACCATCCACGAAGCACGCGAGCCTGTGCTCGGCACCTATGCCCACCTCAACCCGTGTCCCGACATCGTACCGGCGGGTGTGGTGCGTCATGATTCGCACCGAGCGCCCAACGTCGAGCGCCACGTCGTACAAGTACGTGGGCCCCAAGAACTGCCGCTCCATGACGATTCCTTTCCCCGTCTCCGAGGGGATAAGGGTCAAGTCATCCGGACGCAGGAGCACCTCGGCGCCGTCCGGCGGCGCCTCACCGGGCCATGGGAATGATCCTGCGGCCGTCTCCATTCGACCCTCCGCGTAGCTGGCAGGCAAGAAATCCGCCACGCCGATGAACTCAGCCACGAACCGCGTAGCCGGAGCGCTATAGATCTCCTCCGGCGTGGCCACCTGCTGCAGCATACCCTGGTCGAGGACGGCGACGCGGTCGCCCATAAAGAGCGCTTCGTCCTGGTCATGGGTGACAAAGAGGGCGGTGGTTCGAGTGAACTTGAGGATATCGCGGACTTCGCGGCGAACCTGCTTGCGGAGGGCTTCGTCAAGGTTGGAGAAGGGCTCGTCGAGGAGCAGCACGGCGGGCTGGGGGCACAGTGCGCGGGCGAGGGCGACGCGCTGCTGCTGGCCGCCGGAGAGCTCGTGGGGCATGCGATCGCCAAGGGACGCCATGCCCACAAGGGCGAGGGTCTCCTCGACCCGCCGGGCGCGAGAGGAGCGGTCATCGACTCCGAAGCCGACGTTAGCTGCGACGGTCAAGTGCGGGAACAGGGCGTATTCCTGGAAGACCATGCCAATCTTGCGGCGATCGGCCCGGACAAACCGGCCCGGCCCGGCCACGAGGCGGCCGTCAATCTCGACGGTGCCCGAGTCGGGGGCATCAAAGCCGGCGATGATGCGCAGAGCCGTGGTCTTGCCGCTGCCGCTGGGCCCGAGGAGAGCGAGGATGCTGCCGGATTCGGCGGACAGGTCGAGCTCGTGCAACGCATCGGCGCCGGTGTGGGAAAAGCGTCTGGTGATGCCGGTGCATCGTACTGCAGGAATGCTCACTGACCTCTCCTCGGCTCGCGCAGGATAAGAAATGCCGTTGGGGCCGCGGACACAGCCACGAGCAACAGAGCCGGCACAGCCGCGCGGGCGAAGAACGCCTCCTCGGCGGCGGCCCAAATGGACGTCGCCAACGTTCCAAATCCGATGGGGCTGAGCAGCAGCGTGGCGGGCAGCTCCTTCATGGCCGTCAGGAAGACGAGCGCGCCGCCGGCAAGCATGCCCGGGGCCATGAGGGGTAGTGTAACGCGCCATAGGATGCTCGTCGTGCCCTTGCCGAGGCTCATAGCGGACTCGGAGAGGCGCGGGCTCACCTGCAAATACGTCGAGCGGATGGCGCCGAGGGCCTGTGGGAAGAAGAGAACGACGTAGGCGAAGACGAGGAGAGCAAGGGTCTGGTAGAGGGGCGACGCAAATCGGGCGCCGAAGAATATCAGGGCGAGGGCAACCGCGATACCGGGGAGCGCGAAACCGGTGTAGGCGAGCCGCTCGACGACCCAGCTCAGGCGGCCGGGGAAGCGCAAGGTGAACACCACGACGGGGACCGCTGCGACGACAGCAACGACAGCCGCGAGCCCCGACGCGTATACGGAGTTGAGCGCGTTGCCCCACAGGAGCTCGACTGGCTCACCGGCCGCGATGCCCCGCACGGCCCAGTAGGCGAGCAGCGACAGCGGCAGGGCCAGCGAGAGAGCGGTCACGGCGAACGCGAAGGCGAAGGCGGGCCATCGCCAGGGTCCGAGCTTGACCAGCGTCGAGAGGCGGGCCGCGCCGGTGGACGCTCGATAGTAACGAGAGCGGCCGCGCGCCTGCGCCTCGAACACCACCAGCGACAACGCGACGGCGATCATCACCAGCGAAAGGCCGGCAGCGAGTGAGCGGTCGAAGGCTGTCTCGTACTGGAGGTAGATGGCCCACGTGAAGGTCTCATAGCGCAGAAGCGACACGGCGCCGAAGTCACTGAGGGTGTAGAGCGCAACCAGAAGCGAGCCAGCGGCGATGGAGGGCCGCATCTGGGGTAGGGTCACGCGCCAGAGGGTCTTCCATTGACCGTGGCCAAGGGACCTCGACATTTCATCGAGCGCGGGGTCCTGTCCCCACAGGCCGGCGCGGACGCTGAGCAGCGTGTATGGAAAGCTGAGCAAGGTTATCGTGAGCGCGGCGCCCCAGATGCCGGAGATATCGGGCAGGCGCTCAACGCCGAAAAGTGTCTCGAGGAGGCTCTGCAGTATACCGCGTGGGCCGAGAGCGACGACGACGAGGAAAGCACCAACGTAGCTGGGTATGACGAGCGGGAGCACTGTGACGACGGACCAGAAGCGCCTGAGGGGGAGGTCCGTGCGCACTGTAAGCCAAGCGAGGGGCGCGGCAATCAGCGCGGAGGCAACGGTGACGACGCCCACGAGTGCGGCAGAACGAAAGGCAATCTCGGCCGTGCGTGCCCGCCACATCAGATCGACGACTTCGCCACCACCGTCGAGGGCGCGCTCCACCAGGTAAACGAGGGGGAGCACCATCGCGAGGGCGACGGTGACCGACGGCAGCCAGAGGACGGCGGGCGCTCGCCGTCGACCGGCAGGGGGAGCGCCGCCCAACCTGAGCAGCCGGCGGAAACCGCC
>CAZCPU010000102.1:0-2544 GCA_964499855.1 uncultured Dehalococcoidia bacterium
GCGGCGGTTGGGGAGGACCCAGTTGCTGACCAGGCCTACGAAGCCTCGCTGGCTCAGGAGGCTGTGGCTGAGGCCGTAGCGGGCCTGGAGGACGGTGAAGGAGTTCATGGCGCGTCGGGAGCCGAAGGCGCGGCTGTAGATGTAGGAGACCTCGGCGCCGAGGACGAGGGCGAGGGCGGAGAGGTAGACCCAGACGAGCAGGGCCATGAGGGCGCCGAGGGAGCCGTAGACGAGGTTGAACTCGTTGACGTTGATGAGGAAGCCGCTGAAGGCGACGCGGACGCCGTAGGCCATGAGGGCGCCGAGGAGGGCGCCGAGCCAGACGTCGCGCCACTCGACCTCGGTGTAGGGGACGAAGCGGTAGAGGACGGCGAGGATGACGAAGGAGGCGACGACGAGGCCCATGTCGAAGCCGAAGCTGACGATGGGCTCTCCGACGAACCAGATGGTGGAGGCGCCGCTGGCGACGAGGCCGAGAATGTTGGTGGCGGCGATCAGCGCAAGCATGGCCACGAAGACGAGCATGAGCAGGTCTATGCCGCGGCCGATGAAGAAGGGGTGGGGGCGGGTGACGTGCCAGGCGTGGTTGATGCCCTTCCTGATGGCGGCGAAGACGGCGCTGCCGGAGACGAGGAGGCCGACGACGGCAATGAAGCTGAGGGCGCCACGGGCCTCAGCGACGCGTTCGACGAGGTCGAGGACGTAATCGGCGGAGACGGGGATCTGCTCGATGATGCGCTCGACCATCTGCTCCTGCTGGGCCGCGGTGGGGTTGGCGTAGCCGAGGAGGGAGACGGCGGCGAGGGAAAGGGGAAAGATGGAGAACAGCGACCAGTAGGCTATGCCCGCCGCCATGTACGGGCAGTTGTTGGAGAAAAAGTCAGAGATTATGACCCGTACAAAGATGATCCAGCGATTCCGCACCCAACCCTACCTTTCGCCGTGCGGCTGCACAGGTGAATGGCGGAAGCTACGCGTCCGATGCACCAATTATATACACAAAGCCGCCGCTACATGACTTGCGGATTCGCACGTTGGGCATACCTTTCGGCGGGCGTAGGCGGTTGCGGGGCGGGACGGGGGCTGCTAGAGCCGCGGGAGGTACTCGCGGATCTCGTAGTCGGTGACGTGGGTGCGGTAGCGCTCCCACTCTATGCGCTTGTTGGTGAGGAGGGTATCGACGACGCGGTCACCGAGGGCGAGGCGGAGGCACTCGCTGTCCTGGGCGCGGTGGATGGCCTCGAGGAGGCTGCCGGGGAGGGACTGGATGCCGCGGTCGGCGCGCTCGCGTTCGGTCATCTCGAAGACATTGCCCTCGGACTGGGGCGGCAGATCGTACTCGTCGCGGATGCCCATGAGGCCGGCGGTGAGGAGGGCGGAGAAGGCGAGGTAGGGGTTGCAGGCGGGGTCTGGGGCGCGGTACTCGAGGCGGACGGACTCTTCACGGCCCTCCTTGAAGGATGGGACGCGCACGAGGTCGGCGCTGTTGACGCTGGCCCAGGAGGCGAAGACGGGGGCCTCATAGCCGGCGACGAGGCGCTTGTAGGAGTTGACCCACTGGTTGGTGACGATGCTGATTTCCGGGGCGTGGCGGAGGAGGCCGGCCATGAACTGGCGGGCGAGCCGGGAGAACTTGATGGGGTCGTCGGGGTCATAGAAGGCGTTCTCACCGCCGCGGAAGAGGGACATGTGGACGTGCATGCCGGAGCCGTTGACGGAGCCGACGGGCTTTGGCATGAAGGTGGCGTAGAGGCCGTGGCTGAGGGCGACCTCCTTGATGACGAGGCGTGCGGTCATGACGTTGTCGGCCATGGTGAGGGCGTCGGTGTGAAGGAGGTCGACCTCGTGCTGGCCGGGTGCGGCCTCGTGGTGGGAGGACTTCACGGGGATGCCCATCTCGCTGAGGTTGAGGACGGTCTCGCGGCGGAGGTCGGTGGCGACGTCGCCGGGGGTCTGGTCGAAGTAGCCGCCGCCGTCGAGGGGGGTGGGGTCGTCGGGGCCGCGGAAGTAGAAGAACTCGATGTCGGGGCCGACGTAGAACTGGAGGCCGAGGCGGCTGGCCTCCTGGACGCACTGCTTGAGGACGTTGCGGGGGTCGCCGTCGAAGGGGGTGTTCTGAGGGGTCATGATGTCGCAGAACATGCGGGCGACGGCGTTCTGGCGGGGGCGCCAGGGGAGGATGCGGAAGGTGGTGGGGTCCGGGAGGAGGACCATGTCCCACTCCGTGTCGCGGGCGAAGCCCTGGATGGAGGAGCCGTCAAAGGTGACGCCGCGGACGAGGGCGTCCTCAAGCTCCTCTACGGTGATGGCGATGCCCTTGACGTTGCCGAGGATGTCGGCGAACCAGAGGCGTATGAACTTGACGTCCTCCTCCATGGCGGTGTGGAGGACGTAGTCAATGGCCTCACTCTCACGTCCGAGATACATGGCAGTCACTCCCCAATGCGAGACGGCGAGGGGCGCTTCCCGAACGGAAGCGCCTGCCGTTCCTCCTTCGATTTCCCTCAGGACGAACGGCAGGCTGATTTCCCTCAGGACGAACGG
>CAZCPU010000102.1:2644-5253 GCA_964499855.1 uncultured Dehalococcoidia bacterium
GATTTCCCTCAGGACGAACGGCAGGCTGATTTCCCTCAGGACGAACGGGAGGCCGAATTCCCTCAGGACGAACGGGGGCCTGCCGCCTCTTCTTGTCTCAGCGGGATGCCTACGCGTCCACGTACATGTAGTACTCGTAGGGGTGGGGGCGGAGGCGCATCGGGTCGAGCTCGCGCTCCTTCTTGTAATCGATCCAAGTGGAGATGACGTCCGGCGTGAAGACATCGCCGCGGAGGAGGAAATCGTGGTCGCCTTCCAGGGCCTTGAGGGACTCCTCGAGGCTGCCGGGGACCTGGGGGACCTTGGCGGCCTGCTCCGGGGTGAGCTCGTAGATGTTGGTGTCGAGGGGCTCGCCGGGGTCGGTCTCGTTGATGACGCCGTCGATGCCGGCCATGAGCATGGCGGCGAAGGCGAGGTAGGGGTTGGCGGTGGGGTCTGGGCAGCGGAACTCGACGCGCTTGGCGGCGGGGTGGGGGAAGTAGGCGGGGATGCGAGCCGAGGCGCTGCGGTTGCGCATGGAGAGGGCGAGGTTGACGGGGGCCTCATAGCCTGGGACGAGGCGCCGGTAGGAGTTGGTGGTGGGAGCGCAGAAGGCGAGCAGGGCGGGTGCGTGCTTCAGGAGGCCGCCGATGTAGTGCAGGCCGAAGGGGGAGAGGTTGGCGTAGCCGGACTCGCCGTAGAAGAGGTTTGTGCCGTCCTTCCAGACGCTCTGGTGGACGTGCATGCCGGTGCCGTTGTCGCCGAAGAGGGGCTTGGGCATGAAGGTGGCGATCTTGCCGTGCTGGCGGGCGGTGTTCTTGACCATGTACTTGTAGACCATGACGCTGTCAGCCATGCGGACGAGGGTGTCGAAGCGCATGCTGATCTCGCCCTGGCCGGCGGTGGCGACCTCATGGTGGTGCTTCTCTACGCGGATGCCGGCGCGCTCAATGTGGAGCATCATCTCGGTGCGGATGTCCTGGAGGGAGTCGTTGGGGGGAACGGGGGCGTAGCCCTCCTTGTGGCGGACGCGGTAGCCGAGGTTGCGGTCGCCGTCGACGGAGAACTCGGAGCCGGCGTTCCAGGCGCCCTCATCGGAGTCGATGAAGTAGTAGCCGCTGTGGGCGTTCTGGTCCATGCGGATGGAGTCGAAGATGAAGAACTCGGGTTCGGGGCCCCAGAAGCTGGTGTCGCCGATGCCGAGGGCGCCGAGGATGGCCTCGGCCTTCTTGGCGATGTTGCGGGGGTCGCGGGAGTAGGTCTGGGAGGTGATGGGGTCGACGACGTCGGCGAGGATGCTGACGGTGGGGACCTGGAAGAAGGGGTCGAGGAAGGCGGTGGTGGCGTCGGCGACGAAGAGCATGTCGCTCTCGTCGATGGCCTGGAAGCCGCGGACGGAGGAGCCGTCGAAGCCGCTGCCCTCGGTGAAGAGCTTCTCGTCGACCTCAGAGAGGGGGAGGGTGAAGTGCTGCCAGGTGCCGGGCATGTCGCAGAAGCGGAGGTCGACGACCTCAGCGCCGGTGTCCCTGATCAGCTTGAGGACCTCATCCGGGTTCTTGGGCCTTTCATAGTTGTTCGCCATAGGACTGCTCCTTGTGGTGGATTTGCCGTTGCGGGCGGCCATTCCGGGGGGCCCGAGGGGCCGCACGGGAAGGCGGCGTGCCGCTCACGTTGTATTCAGATTATCGCGGGGGCGTGGGGTATGTGTTTCAGGATTGTTACAGATTTCGACGCGGGGGCTGGGGGCGTGGGGGTGTGTCGGGGGGTATTCGATTCGATTCGTTTCGTTCCGGTGCGATTCTGGGAAGCGAATCAGATATAAAAGGGGTGTTTTCAGATAGGACTCGTTTTTCCGATACGAGTGGGTTTTGTAGCTGTGGGCGGTGGGCGCCGGGTGATACGGGGGCGTGTTGCGGGGCACCCCGGGCGGCGTCGGTGTCGTGGTTGGTGATGCGGTGTGCGCGGGTCATGGGGGGATGGTAGCGGGGGGTGGGGGTTTGGGGCGAGGGGGGTGTGGCAGGGTTGGGGGGGGTGCGTGCGGGTGGGTGGGGTGCGGGACGGGTTGGGGGTGGGCGACCCCGCCCGGCGCCCGTTCATACTTCGAGAGCCTCAGCACGAACGGGCGCTGCCCCGCCCCTGGATACCGGCCTCCGCCGGTATGGAGTGTGTGGGGGGTTGGGTGGTGCGAGAGGGTTGGGTGCGGGCGGCCCCCGCCCGGCGCCCGTTCATGCTTCGATTTCCCTCAGCACGAACGGTCGCTTCCCGCCCGCCTGGATACCGGCCTCCGCCGGTATGGAGGTTAAGGGGGTGGGGTTCCTTTGAGATCATGGGGGGTGGGCGGCCCCCCGGCCCCGCGCCTCTGGATTCCTGCCTCCGCAGGAATGACGAGAGGGGGGTATGGAGGTGCGGGACGGGTTGGTGGTTGGCGGCCCCGCCCGGCGCCCGTTCATGCTTCGATTTCCCTCAGCACGAACGGTCGCTCCGCCCCCCTGGATACCGGCCTCCGCCGGTATGGAGGTTAGGGGGTGGGGTTCCGTCGAGTGCATGGGGTGTTGGCGGGCCCCCGGCCACGCCCCTCTGGATTCCTGCCTTCGCAGGAATGACGAGAGGGGGTATGGAGGTGTGGAGGG
>CAZCPU010000102.1:5263-6332 GCA_964499855.1 uncultured Dehalococcoidia bacterium
GGTTTTGGTGGGTGTGGGTGTGGGGTCTCGTGGTTGGTTGGTTGGGGCCCGTTTCCGGGTACGGGGCATGCTTCCGCGGGTATGGAGGGTGTGGGGGTTGGGTGGCGCGAGAGGGTTGGGTGCGGGCGGCCCCCATCCTAACCTTCCCCCTCCAAGGGGGAAGGGATCCGGGCGACTAGACGACGGGGCTTACGCCGCCGTCCATGTTGATGGCTACGCCGGTTATGAAGCTGGCGCGTTCCGAGGCGAGGAAGGTGATGAGGTTGGCGGCTTCCTCTGACTCTCCGACGCGGCCGAGGGGGACGTTCTTGCCCATCTCGGCGTAGCGTTCGTCGAGGGACTGGCCGTTGGGGTTGGCTTCCCATCGGTGCTCGTGCTGGCCGGCCTTGATGAGGCCGATGAGGACGGTGTTGACGAGGATGTTGTGTGGGGCGAGCTCCTTGGAGAGGGCCTTGGTGAGGGCGACGCCGGCGGCGCGGCTGACGGAGGAGGGGTAGGAGTTGGCGGCGGGGGCCTTGGCGGCGAGGGCGGTGAGGTTGATGATGCGGCCCCAGCGCTGTTCCTTCATGTGGGGGAGGACGCCGCGGATGGTGCGCATCCAGCCGAAGAGCTTGAGCTCCATGTCGGCGAGGAGGGCGTCGTCGGTGAGCTGCTCGAAGGGCATGCCGGAGGCGGTGCCGGCGTTGTTGACGAGGACGTCGACGCCGCCCCAGGCGTCGTTGACGGTGGCGATGAGGTTGTCGACGGAAGCGGCGTCGCGGAGGTCGGTGGGGACGGCGAGGACCTCGGCCTCAGTGGAGCGGCGGATGTCCTCGGCGGCGGCCTCGAGGACGTCGGGGCGGCGGGCGCAGATGGCGACGCGGGAGCCCTCGGCGGCGAGGAGGCCGGCGGTGGCTTTGCCGATGCCCTCTGAGCCGCCGGTGACGAGGGCGACGCGGTTTTTGAGGCCGAAGTCCATGGCGGTCTCCTTTGGTGCGGGTGTTGGGGGGAGTATAGCACGGGGGAGGGCGGGTGGTGGGGGTGTGTTGAGGGGGCGGGCCTTCGACGGGGTCAGGGCGAACGGGGGGGG
>CAZCPU010000103.1:0-6138 GCA_964499855.1 uncultured Dehalococcoidia bacterium
CGATGTCCAGCGTGATCTCGTCGCCCGGCCGCGCGTTCTCGACCAGGTAGGAGATCAGGTCGTGCATCTCCCGGATTTCCTCGCCGTCGATACCCACGATGACGTCGCCTCCCAGCGTTAGCTCCTCTCCGTCGAGCGTGACCTCCTCGTCGCCGCCCTTCAGCCCGGCCTCGCTTGCGGGCCCGTCTTCGATGGTGCGGATGACGAGCACCCCCCGCGTGCCGTCCGGAAGCCCGATGTGTTCGACTGCGTCCGTGGAGAGTGTTGCCCCGCTGATGCCCAGCCACGCGTACTCGTACTTGCCGTGCTCGATCAGGTCCGGCACGACCCGCTTGGCGATGTCGATCGGCACCGCGAACCCAACGCCCGAGTTGGACCCGGAGTTGCTGATAATCTGCGTGTTGATGCCGATGACCTTCCCGTGCCGGTCCAGCAGCGGCCCCCCAGAGTTGCCCGGGTTGATCGGCGCGTCGGTCTGCACGACGAGCGGTATCGAGTACGGTCCGCTCCCGCTGCGTATCGTGCGCCCCAGCGCGCTCACGATGCCGCTGGTCAGCGTGAAGTCCTGCCCAAACGGGCTCCCGATGGCCAGCGCCAGCTGTCCCACGCGCAGGTCGTCCAGGGCCCCGCGCGGCAGCGCCTGCAGCTCTCGCAGCCCCGGGTCTATCTTCAGCACCGCCAGGTCTGAGTCCGGGTCCCCGCCCAGGAACTCCGCGTCGTACTCTTCGCCGTCGTGGAAGACCACGCTCACGGAGTCGGAGCCCTCCACAACGTGCCAGTTCGTGAGGATGTGGCCCTCTTCGTCCCATACAAAGCCCGATCCTGCCCCGTGCTGGTACTCGTCAAACGGCCCGCGAGGTATGCCGCGGAAGAAGTCGCGGCCGAATTCCGTGTCGTCCGGGTCCAACCGGTGGACGACCTGCACGTATACGACCGATGGGACGGCCTCCTCGTAGATGCGGGTGAACACGTCCTCCGTCGCCGCGATGATGTCCATGGCGTCCAGGTCCGGCTCTACTACGACGGTCTCTGTGATCGTCTGGACTATCGGGCTGTCCAGGGTGACGTGGTCGATGGCGGTCTCTGTGACGGCCGGAGCCGCCGCCGCTATGGGTGTTGGCGTTGGCGCCGCTCCGCCCGGCTCGCGGTCGTTCTGCGACGACTCGTCCGGGGAGGTGCAGGCTGCCACAAGGAAGACAAACGCGGCCCCCAGGTAGAATATCAGACCTGCGCTCATTGTTTTTCGCCCCCGTATCTGATTTGTACGAAAAACATTTGAAATACAATCGTATCGCATATGTAATTGTGTCATAGGCCCTGCCCCCTCTCTCCCTGGGATTGCGCCCGCTTCATTCCTTTCGGAGCTGTGTCGGCACGCTTCATTTGCTTTTGAGAACGTATCTGACGCCCCCAAAGTTAGCTGGTTTCCCGTTGCGTCGGGGGGCTCCAAGTTGCTATCGTAGGGCCGCACTACTGACACCGGAGGTCCCTTATGCCGGAAAACTACGTGAAGGTCGCCCAGGCTTCCGCCATCAAGCCCGGTATGCTCGCCATGACCAAGGTGGGCGACGTCGAAGTCATGATCGCCAACCTGGATGGCGAGTTCTACGCCCTCGACAACTTCTGCCCACACGAGGGTTGGGCCCTCCACGAGGGCATCTTGGAGGACGATTGCGTCGAGTGCCCCGGCCACAGCCACTTCTACAGCGTCAAGACCGGTCAGCGCACCGGCGTGCCCGAGGAGCGCGCGACGGTCATCCCCTGCAAGGTGGAGGGCGACGACGTCCTCGTGGACCTGGGCTAGCTACGAATCGCAATCTGGACGACAGCCGCGCCACCCGTTCGCCCTGGGCCCGCCGAAGGGCGCATCGCCCGTCGCCAACCGTTTGCCCAGAGCCCGTCGAAGGGCGCATCGCCCTGCGGGCCTTGTACGCATACGTAGCTACGATCCCGTTCGCTCCGTAGCTAGAACTCTATCCCCGGCTGCGCCTTGATCCCCTTCTCCGCGAAGGGGTGCTTGATCTCCCGCATCTCCGTCACCAGGTCCGCGTACTCGACGAGCGCCTCCGGGGCGTCGCGCCCCGTGATGATGACGTGCATCGTCGCCGGTCGCTGCTTCAACGTCTCCACCAGCTCCTCCGTGGCAACCCACCCGAAGTGCAGCGCGTACGTGAGCTCGTCCATCACGACTACGTCGTGCCCCCCGTGCAGGATCGCCTCCTTGCACTGCGCCCACTGCTGCGCCGCCAGCTCCCCCGAGTGGTCCAGGTCCTTCGACAGCCACGTGAACCCGTCCCCCAGCGCGCTGATGTCGAGGCCTATCTTCTCCGCCGCCCGCTGCTCGCCGTACCGAGACCCCGTGTTCTTGATGAACTGGAACATGCGCACGTCCATCCCGCGCCCCCACGCGCGAAACAGCACCCCCAGCGCGGCCGTCGTTTTCCCCTTCCCGTTCCCCGTGTTCACAATGACCAGCCCCGTCGCATTGCGACGGCTCGGCCGTGCCTCCGTTGCCTCCCCGTCCGCGCCCTGTGTCATGCCGCGTCTCCTCGTTCGAATGCGCTCGTTTCAGCTACGAATGCGGCCGCTTGCGACGTCTCACGCAATGTCACAAGTCCCGCTTCTGGTGCCCAAATGGTGCGACGCGGGGATTGCCCCGTCAACCGGTCCCTTGAGCTCGGCCCCTCGCCCCATCGAAGGCGTATTTGCTATGCTTGGTGCATACTTCTCGCAAGGAGCCCCACCTTGGCCGAAGACTACGTCCGCGTCGCTGAACTGTCCGACCTGCCCCCCGGCGAGCTCATGCGCGCCGAGGCCCACGGCTACGAGCTCTGCCTCGCCAACATCGAGGGCGAGGTCGTCGCCGTCAGCAACGAGTGCCCTCATGCCAGCTGGCCCCTGCACGCCGGCTTCCTCGACGGCGAGGAAGTCGTCTGCGCCGGGCACAGCATCGCCTTCAACATCCGCAATTACGTCAAGATCTCCCCCTACGACCCCGGCATCCCCCGCTTCCCCGTAAAGGTGGAAGACGGCGGCATCTGGGTCGCCTCCAGCTAGCGCAGCCCAAGCAGTCCCTTCCCCCGCGAGCGGGGGAAGGTTAAAGCCTGCCCCGTACCTGATACGGGGATGGGGGTGCCCACTTTCACCCTGGGCCCGTCGAATGACGCGCCCCCCTAGACCCCAGCCGCCCGCCGCGCAGACTGCAGCGTGTTCCTCAACAGCATCGCGATCGTCATCGGCCCGACGCCCCCGGGCACCGGCGTGATCGCCGACGCCACCTCGGACACCGGCCCGAAGTCCACGTCGCCCGTCAGCCGGTAGCCCCGTTCCCGCGTCGCGTCGTCGACGCGGTTGATCCCCACGTCCACAACCACGACGCCCTCCTTCACCATGTCCGCCGTGATGAACTCAGGCCGTCCCGCCGCAGCGATGAGTATGTCCCCCTGCCGCGTGATTGCTCCCAGGTCCCGCGTGCCCGTGTGGCAGACGGTCACCGTCGCGTTCGCCCCCGCCGCCTTCTGCAGCAGCAGCAGCGATACCGGCTTGCCCACGATGTTGCTGCGCCCGCACACCACCACGTGCTTCCCCGCCGGGTCGTGCCCCGTCCGCACCAGCATCTCCTGCACCCCAGCCGGCGTGCACGGCACGAACGTCGGGTTCCCCGCCGCCAGGCGTCCGAGGTTGAACGGGTGCAGCCCGTCCACGTCCTTCGCCGGGTCGATCGTGTACAGCACCGCCTCCTCGTCCACCTGCGGCGGCAGCGGCAGCTGCACCAGGATCCCGTGGAAGCGGTCGTCCGCGTTCAACTGCCGCACCAGCTCCACCACCTCGTCCTGCCCCGTCTCTTGCGAGAGCCGGTACGTCTCGGAGTAGATGCCCGCCTCCTCGGCCGCGCGCCCCTTGTTGCGCACGTACACGGCCGATGCCGGGTCGTCCCCGACCAGCACCACCGCCAGCCCCGGCTCGACGCCCGTCGCCGCCTTGAGCGCCGCCACGCCCTCCGCAACCTCCGCCCGTACCTGTTTCGCAATCTCGTTCCCGTTGATGATCTCCGCCGCCATGAGCGCTCCTTCAGGCCAAAGTCGTTGTGCCTTCGATGATAGCAGCGTCACCGCCCCTGCAACACCGCAATACCCCTCTTTCCAATCTGGCTATTGCCGCAATCCCGGGCGCCCGCGCCGAGCTGCAATCGCGCCTCCAATTCGCCCAACAGCCCCACCCCTTCCCACCGCGAAATTGCCATGCTATACTCCCTGCGAAAGAACGAGAGAGGAATAGGTCCCGAGGCAACGTGGACATCGAGCAAAAGCAAGCCCTCATAAACGAATTCAGGACCCACGCGACGGACACCGGCTCAACTGACGTGCAGATTGCTGTCCTCACCGGACGCATCAACGAGTTGAACCGCCATCTCCAAGTCCACAAGAAGGACCACCACACGCGTCGTGGCCTGTTGAAGCTTGTCGGGCAGCGCCGGCGCTTGCTCAACTACTTGGGCAGGACGGCTCCCACCAGATACCGTGCTCTCTTGACCCACCTCGGTCTCCGCCGGTAACCACTCCCGCGCGGCTGGCCCCTTCCTCCTCTCGCAACCATAGAGGAGGTTCCCTAATGCGCCACACCGTTCAATGCGACGTTGGCGGCAAGACGCTCACCATCGAGTCCGGTTGGGTGGCCGGTCAGGCCGACGGCTCCGTCACCCTCAGGCTCGGCGACACCGTCGTCCTCGTGACCGCCTGCATGAGCCCCAAGCCCCGTGAGGGCACCGATTTTTTCCCCCTGTCCGTCGACTACGAGGAGCGCCTCTACGCCGTCGGACGTATCCCCGGCAGCTTCTTCCGCCGAGAGGGACGCCCCGGCACCGATGGCATCCTTGCCGCTCGCCTGACCGACCGTCCCATTCGTCCGCTCTTCCCCAAGGGTTTCCGCAACGAGGTCCAGGTCGTCGCCACCGTGCTCTCCGCCGACATGGAGAACCCGCCCGACGTCCTCTCCATCGTCGGAGCCTCCGCCGCCCTCTCCATCTCCTCCATCCCCTTTGAGGGCCCCATCTCCGGCTGCCGTGTCGGCTACGTCAACGGCAGTCTGGTCGTCAACCCAACGTACGCGCAGATGGAAGATAGTTCGATGGAGCTTGTCGTCGCCGGCAGCAAGGACGCCGTCGTCATGGTCGAGGCCGGCGCCAGGGAAGTCCCCGAGTCCCTCGTCCTCGACGCCCTCGACGAGGCCCAGCGCGCCAACGCCACCGTCGTCGCCGCCATCGAGCGGCTCGTCGCCCTTGCCGGCAAGCCCAAGGTCACCGTCGAGACCCCGCCCGCTCCCGAGCAGGCGGCGTTCGACGCCATCACCGACGACGTCCGCTCCCGCATGCGCCAGGCCATCTTCGCCGGCCGCGAGAAGGGCGAGCGCGACCGTGAGCTCGGCCTCATCGAAGCGGAGCTCGCCGAGTCCGTCGGCGACGACGTCCCCCGCGGCCAGCTCGCCGACGCCTTCGAGAGTGTCGTCAACCAGCTCTTCCGCCAGGGCGTCCTCAAGGACAACGTCCGCGCCGACGGCCGGGACCGCACCCAGGTGCGCCCCATTACGTGTGAGGTCGGCGTGCTGCCGAGGACCCACGGCACCGGCCTATTCACCCGCGGCCAGACCCAGATCCTCAGCGTCGTCACCCTCGGCTCCCTCAGCGACGAGCAGCGCCTGGACACCCTCAGCCCCATCGAGACCAAGCGCTACCTGCACCACTACAACTTCCCGCCCTACTCCGTCGGAGAGGTCCGCCGCGTCGGGACGCCCGGCCGCCGCGAGATCGGCCACGGCGCCCTCGCCGAGCGCGCACTCGAGCCCATGATCCCGGACAAGGACGAGTTCCCCTACACCATCCGCGTGGTGTCCGAGGCCCTCAGCTCCAACGGCAGCACGTCCATGGGCAGCGTCTGCGGCAGCACCATGAGCCTCATGGACGCCGGCGTGCCCATCAAGGCGCCCGTCGCCGGCGTCGCCATGGGCCTCATCATGGGCGAGGCCGGCGAGTACGCCGTCCTCACCGACATCCAGGGCCTCGAGGACCACCTCGGCGACATGGACTTCAAGGTCGCTGGCACCGCGGACGGCATCACCGCCCTGCAGATGGACATCAAGGTC
>CAZCPU010000104.1:0-6023 GCA_964499855.1 uncultured Dehalococcoidia bacterium
GGCGGGGTGTTCACGCTTGGCACTGGACTGTGGAGCATGGGGGCTTTCGTCATCCCCATGGAAGAGGACCTGGGGTGGAACCGCACCACGCTCTTCGCCGGCCTGACGATTCGCGCCCTCGCCGCGGGAGCGATGGCCCCCTTCATCGGCCCGATATACGACACCCGTTCCGGCCCGAGGGTCCTCACCATAGCGTCCGCGGTGATACTGGGCGTGTCGCTCATCGGGATGCGATGGGTGGACGAGGTCTGGCAGTACTACATCCTCTTCGGCGGTGTGGGGGCGCTTGCCAACGTGACCAGCGGCATCGTGCTCATCGAGGCCGTTGTCCCGAAGTGGTTCATCCGGCAGCGGGGCCGGGCCGTCGCAATGGCGAGCATGGGAGGGGTGCTGGGCCCCGTCTTCCCGCTGGCCATCCAGTGGGCAATCTCGGCCTATGGCTGGCGCGACGCCTGGGTCGCAATGGGGATCGTCTCAGTGGTGCTTCTGCTGCCGCTGGCATTCCTCGTCCGTACGCAGCCCGAGGACATGGGGCTCCACCCGGACGGCGACTCGCCGGACGATGTGCGTGCTACGCCCCGAGGCGTTCGCGGGGCCGCTCCGGCCGTCGACCTGACGCGCGGGCAGGCTTTGAGGACGGGCACGTTCTGGATCCTGGTGTTGACATTCAGCGTGACCAGTCTGGGCGTCCAGGGGTTCATCTCCAACTGGCTGCCCTATTTCCAGGATATTGGCTTCTCCGCCAACACGGGGGCGCTGGCGCTGACGGTCTTTGGATTCGCGGTGCTGCCGGCGAGGTTCTTCTGGGGCTACCTGGCGGACCTGTTCTCGGTTCGGCACGTACTGCTGGTCCAACATCTCTTGACGGCGCTGATGGTGCTGTTGCTGTTGAACATCGGCAACTACGCGCTGTTGATGATCTTCGCCGTGCTGATGGGGCTGGCTTATGGGGGATACGTGCCGCTCCAACGCCTCATCTACCCGATCTACTATGGCCGGGCGCACCTCGGCGCCATACGGGGGATCATGCGTCCTGCCCTGACCACGGCGTCTGCCGCGGGGCCGCTCGTCATCGCAGGGCTCTACGACCTGCGGGGTTCGTACGACACGGCGTTCGTTTTCGTCATGGCGATGTGGATCGTGGCGGGCCTGATGTTCCTGCTGGCTCGGCCACCGCGTCTGCGGCAGGCGGAGTCGGGCGGGTCGGCGACGTAGAGCAACAAACGCCCCGGCTACGCGCCGCGCGGCCGGGGCGGCTTGGCGAGGAGGATGACGGCGCCGGTCATGGCGAACCCGATCATGACCATGACGAAGCTCCAGTAGTACGATCCGTGCAGGTCGTAGATGGCGGCCACGAAAACCGGTCCGATGGCGCCGGTGAACCCGTTGAATGGACGCATCATGCCGGTGATGGCCCCGAGGTGGTTCCGGCCGAAGTAGTTCGCAATGAGGAGGGGCCGGAGGATGAAGGAGCCACCCATTGTCACGCCGAAGAGGACCATGAAGGCGAACAGCATGGGCGTGCCGACGACGTAGATGAGCAGCAGAATGCTGGAGGCCGTCAGCGTAGACTGGACGAACGTCAGCGACCGCACGGGAAAGCGGTCGCCGAGCAGGCCCCAGAGAGGCCGCACGGTGACCGTGCAGATGCCGTACGCCGTGATGGCGAGGGCGCCCACAGCAGTGGCGAAGCCCATGTCCTGCAGGTACGGAATCCAGTTGACCTGGAAGCCGCGCATGCCGAGTCCGCCGAGGCCATAGGCGAGGATGATGAGCCAGAACGCGGGGCTTCGCATGGCCTCGGAGCGCGTGAGGCTGACCTCGTCGGGCGGCCGAGGCTGGGGCTGGGGCTCGGCGGCGCGTGCGGGCACGCTCGAAGGGGTGGCGTCGCCGTCGGGCAACAGGCCGATATCCTCGGGCCTCGTGCGTACGAGGAACGAAATGGGCACGAGGATGACGATGACGGCGACGCCCATGATGAGCCAGGTGTCCCGCCATCCGACGAAGCTCATGATGGTGTGCAGCGTCAGCGGGGCGAAGAGCGGCCCGAGGCCGCCGCCCATGACGGCGATGCCCATCGCCCTTCCGCGCTTGCGGATGAACCACTTCGGGAGGATGGCCTGCGTGAGGGCCTCGCCGATGCCCAGGCTGCCGATGGCGGCGAGCACGCCGTAGAAGAGGTAGTACTCCCACAGGGTGTCCACCCACTTGAGCGTGATGAGCGAGAGGCCGATCAGGATGGCGCCGCCGAGCATGAGGACTCGCGGTCCCCGCGTGGTGTCGCGCCATGGACCGACGATGGGTGAGAGGAAGCTGGCAACGGCGGTGTAGATGGTCAGGGCGAGGAAGAAGGCGGTCCTGGACCACTCGAGCTCCTCGGTCATGGGCTTGGCGAAGACGGTGAGGGCCCACGTGCCGACGCCGGTGTTGAAGCCGCCGGTGATTACCGCGACGGCCACCAGGACCCACCCGTAGTAGATCCTGACCCTGGGGCGCATCGCCTGACGGCTGCTCTCCTGCATAACCCGTGCATGGTACAGCATTTGTGGCGGCGGAATACGCTGATTGCATCGGAGGACTGGAGCCAGGTCCCGCGGACTCTCGCTTGCCACTGTCCGGGGTTCGTCAAGACGATGCCTGCCCAACGGAATCACGCCGGCCGTGCAACGATTGCCGAGTGACACGGCCCACCCGCTCCCTGGCGCGGCGTCACATTTCGTATGTGGAAGGAGGGCGAAACGGGCCGAATTCTCCTGCGATTCGCCCTGCCGCTTGCATTCGCGCCTTTTTTCACGAATAATGGGCCTCTAGGCGCCCGTCGCGCTCGCGAGGGCGTTGACCATGCGTTTGCACGCGTGTAGAATCGCAGTTTCTATGGATAGGGACGGGTTTTCAGGGCCAGAGGACGGATGCAGCGTCGGTTTCGGTCACCGCTTGACGCTTTACCCACGAGTTGAGCATCGGCCTCGCCGTTTTCTGAAAGGGGTCTCATGGTGCGGGAACGGGACATCAGCAGCAGCCAGCGTCGCTATCTGCAACAGCTGGAAGCAGCGCAGCGAGCCGCCGCGGAGCGCGGGCTGTATTCCCCTGCCCATGAGCACGACAGCTGCGGTGTCGGCATGGTCGCCAACATCCGGGGCAACCGGACCCACACCATCATCGAGCAGGGCATCGAGGTGCTTATCAACCTGGAGCACCGCGGCGCCGAGTGCTGCGACCCGGACACGGGAGACGGCTCGGGGATCCTGTTCCAAGTGCCGGACGCCTTCTTTCAGCGGCATGCTCACTCGCTGGGCATCGCGCTGCCGAAGGAAGGCGAGTACGGCGTCGGGATGGTCTTTCTGCCCCAGGACGCGCGCCAGAGGACGGAGTGCGAGACCGTCATCCGGGAGACCGTCGAGGCGGAGGGCCAACGCTTCCTGGGGTGGCGCGACGTGCCGGTCGACGACACGCAAATCGGCTGGCTTGCCCGCACGCGGCAGCCGGTCATCCGGCAGTTCTTCGTGGGCAGAGCCGCCAACATCCCGGATTCCGCGGCCTTCGAGCGCAAGCTGTACGTTGTCCGCCGCGTCATCGAGCAGGCCTGCTTCGAGCGCAAGCTCGGCGACGGCGAGAACTTCTACATCTGCAGCCTGTCCTGTAACCGCATCATCTACAAGGGGCTGATGAAGGCCTCGCAGATGTCGCAGTTCTACCAGGACATGGAGGAGCCGGAACTGACCAGCGCCTTCGCGATGGTCCACTCGCGGTTCAGCACCAACACGCTGGGCGCGTGGCCGCTGGCGCACCCGTACCGAATGATCTGCCACAACGGTGAGATCAACACGCTCCGCGGGAACATCAATTTCATGCATGCCCGCTCTGCGCTCTTCGAGTCGCCGCTGTTTGGCGATGACATGGAGAAGCTCAAGCCGATCATTGGCGACGGCCAGAGCGATACCGCGAGCCTCGACAACGCGCTCGAGCTGCTGTGCGGCACGGGCCGCTGGCTGCCGCACGCGATGCTCATGCTCATCCCCGAGGCGTGGAGCGACCAGATCCCTATGGCCCAGGAGAAGCGGGATTTCTATGAGTACCACTCCTGCCTGATGGAACCGTGGGATGGCCCGGCGATGGTGGCCTTCACCGACGGCCACAGCATCGGCGCGATCCTCGACCGGAACGGCCTGCGCCCGATGCGCTACCTCGTTACGAACGACGACGTGCTGGTCATGGCGTCGGAGACGGGCGTGCTGGACGTGCCGGCGGAGTCGGTCCGCTTCAAGGCGCGGCTGCAGCCCGGCAACATGTTCTACATCGACTTCGACCAGGGCCGCATCATCGAGGACGCGGAGATCAAGCACACGCTGGCGACCCGCCAACCGTACGGCGAATGGCTGCGGGAGAACGTCGTCGACCTGGAGAGCCTGCCCACTCCACGTCACGTGAACGGGAACGACCTCGAAACGCTGGTGGAGCGGCAGCGCGCCTTCGGCTACACGACTGAAGAGCTTGGCATCCTGATGCAACCCATGGGCGAGACCGGGCAGGAGCCCGTCGGCTCCATGGGGAACGACGCCGCGCTGGCCATCCTTTCGGACCGCCCGCAGCCGCTGTTCAACTACTTCAAGCAGCTCTTCGCGCAGGTCACCAACCCGCCGCTCGACGCCATACGCGAGGAGCTGGTGACTTCCGTCGTGACGTTCATCGGGTCCGAGCAAAACCTCTTCGAGGAGACGCCGCTCCACTGCCGGCAGCTGCGCATCCAGGAGCCCATCCTGACCAATGAGGAGTTGGAGAAGATCCGCGCGGCCGACCAGCCGGGCGTGAAGTCGGCGACCATCTCCACCATCTTCCGCGCGGACGGCAGCGACGGCGGTCTCCACGAGGCGATTGAGCGGGTGCGCCGGCAGGCGACGCGGGACATCGAGGAGGGGGCGACCATCCTCGTCCTGAGCGACCGCGGCGTGAACCGGGACTACGCGCCAATACCGAGCCTGCTCGCGGTTTCGGCCGTGCACCACCACCTCATCCGCGAGGGCACTCGCGTCAAGGTGGGTCTCGTCCTGGAGACGGGAGAGCCTCGGGAGACGCACCACTACGCGTCGCTCATCGGCTATGGGGCGGGCGCCATCAACCCCTACCTCGCATTGGAGAGCATCGCCGGTCTGGTGGAGGAGGGCCGCATAGAAGGCCTTTCCGCCGAGAAGGCGCAGGGTAACTACATCAAGGCGGTGCACAAGGGGGTCATCAAGGTGATGTCCAAGATGGGCATCTCCACCGTGCAGAGCTACCGCGGGGCGCAGGTGTTTGAGGCCATCGGCCTGAGCAAGGAGCTGGTGGACGAGTACTTCACCTGGACATCATCGCGCATTGGGGGGCTCACGCTGGAGTCGCTGGAGGAAGAGGTCGTCCGGAGGCACCGGCGGGCCTACCCCGATCACCGGCCCGTCGGTCTGCTCGACCTCGACAACCCCGGCGTGTACTACTGGCGGCGCAACGGCGAGGAGCACATGTGGAACCCGGATTCCATCTCCAAGTTGCAGCATGCCTCGCGGTTGAACTCGCGCCGGATGTATGACGAATTCGCGGAGATGTCCAACGAGGAGGAGGAGCACCGCAAGACGCTGCGGGGGCTGCTCAAGCTCAAGCCCGCGGAGGGCGGGCCCATCTCCATCGACGAGGTGGAGCCGGTTGAGGAGATCCTAAAGCGGTTTGCGACGGGCGGGATCTCACTCGGCTCCATCAGCCGGGAGGCGCACGAGGCCCTCGCCATCGCCATGAACCGCATGGGCGGGCGCAGCAACACCGGCGAGGGCGGCGAAGACCCGTCCCGCTACGACTTGGACCCCAACGGCGACTCGCGCAACAGCGCCATCAAGCAGGTGGCCTCGGGGCGCTTCGGGGTTACGACGGAGTATCTGGTCAACGCGAAGGACCTGCAGATCAAGATTGCGCAGGGGGCCAAGCCCGGCGAGGGCGGTCAGCTTCCGGGGCACAAGGTCAGCGAGTACATCGGCGCGATACGGCACACCACGCCCGGC
>CAZCPU010000105.1:0-5974 GCA_964499855.1 uncultured Dehalococcoidia bacterium
CCTACGAACAGTCCCAGGAATCCAGGGCTCATGCAGCCCTCCCCGCTTCAGATGGGCCGCCTAGCGCGGCGGCCTGAACCCGTTGAGCCGCAGCGAGTTGGCTACGACGGTGACCGAGCTGATGGCCATGGCCGCGGCGGCCAGCATGGGGTTCAAGAAGCCCTTGTCCCCAAAGGCGAACTCAAGATAGGTTGGCACACTGCCAACGGAGTTGAACACGAGGTAGAAGGCGCCGGCGGCTATGGGGATCAAGAGGATGTTGTAGATAAACGCCCAGAAGAGGTTCTGGCGGATTACCCGCACCGTTGCCTTGCTGAGGTTGAAGGTAGTAAGCAGGGCGCGCAGGTCGCCGCGCAGGAGGGTGACCTGCGCGGACTCGATGGCAACGTCGGTGCCGTTGCCCATGGCGATGCCGACGTCGGCCTGGGCGAGGGCCGGGGCGTCGTTGATGCCGTCGCCGACCATGGCGACAACCTTCTTCTCGTATTGGAGCTGCCGGATCTTGAGGGCCTTCTCGTCCGGGTGCACACCGGCGATGACCTGGACGATGCCGAGCCGTCGTGCAATGGACTCCGCAGTGCGCTTGTTGTCGCCGCTGAGCATGACCGGTTCCATGCCCATGCGGCGGAGCTGCGCCACAACCTCGTAGGCTTCCGGCTTGATCGTGTCCTGCACGGTGAGGATGGCGGAGAGGTTGTCGCCGATGGCCACAAAGATGGGCGTCTTGCCGTTGGCTGCCATGGCGCCGGCTCGTGAGGCGACCTGGGTAGCGTCTACGCCCAAAGACGCCATGAGCCGGCCGTTGCCCACGGCCACGCGCCGCTTGCCGATGGCGCCGATGACGCCCTCGCCGGGGATGTACTCGAAGTCGGTGACGTCCTCCAGCCGAAGGTCTCGCTCCAGTGCGGCCTTGACCAGGGCTTGCCCGAAGGGGTGTTCAGAGTTGCGCTCGACCGAGGCTGCCAGGCGAAGAGACTCGCTCTCTCCCACGCCGAACGACATCAGGTCGGTCAGCACGGGCTTGCCCAAGGTGAGCGTCCCCGTCTTGTCAAGGACGACGGTGTTGGCCGAGTGGGCGCGTTCCAAGCCCTCTGCCGAGCGGATGAGCACGCCGTATGCGGCACCGACACCCGTGCCGACGACCACGGCCGTCGGCGTCGCCAAGCCGAGGGCACAGGGGCACGCGACGATGAGAACCGCCACGAACGTCATGAGGGCGTACGACAGCGACGGGGCAGGGCCCAGGGCGTACCACAACAGGAAGGCGGAGAACCCGACGACCAGGACGGCCGGGACGAAGTAGGACGCCACGACATCAACCGTTCGCTGCACGGGCGCCTTGGATACCTGCGCCTCCTCAACCATGCGGATGATGTTGGCCAGCAGCGTCTCCGCGCCAACCTTGGCCGCGCGGAAGGTGAATGCACCGGTGCCGTTAATGGTGGCGCCGTACACTGAGTCGCCGGGGCCCTTCTCGATGGGGAGACTCTCGCCGGTGAGCATGGACTCGTCAACGGCGGAGAGGCCCTCGGTCACGATGCCGTCGACGGGTATACGCTCGCCAGGGAGCACCAGCACGACATCGCCGACGAACACTTCATCGATGGGTATTTCAACTTCCCTGTCGTGCCGCACGACACGGGCGGTCTGGACCTGCAAATCAATGAGGCGGTTGATGGCCTCCGAGGTGCGGCGTCTGCTGGCGGCTTCAAGGTACCGGCCCACCAAGATAAGCGCGACGATGATGGTGGCCGTGTCAAAGAACAGGGTTGTGGGCATGTTCCGGCTGGTGAAATAGTCAGGAAAGAGCACGATGGAGGCGCTGTACAGGTATGCTGTGGCGACTCCGATGGAGATGAGGGTGTACATATTGGCGGTCTTGAACCGCAGCACACCGATCCCAGAAACGAAGAAGCCGCTGGCGCCCCAAAACACGACGGGCGTCGCGAGGCCCCACAGCACATACTGGGACTGCAGGAGGTCAGGGGCCCACGTGAAGATGGTCTCCATGCTGCCGATCAACACAAGGGCACCAAGGACCAACGCGACCAACGCCTTTATGCGGAGCCCCCGGACTTCGAGAATTCGAGCCCTCCGGCGCGCGCGTTGTTCGTCGAGGGAGTCTGCGGCGATTCCCTCCATTCGGTAGCCGGCGTCCTCAACGGCTCCCTTCAGCGCTTCAAGGGAAACCATGCCAGCAATGAAGTCCACCGATGCCTTCTCAGACGCGAGATTGACGCGGGCTTGATGCACGCCCTGAATGCCGCTCAGCGCGTGCTCCACGTGCATGACGCAGGAGCCACAGGTCATGCCGCCAATGCTGAGGTTTGTCGTCTCGATGGGGATTGCGTAGCCCGCCGAGGCCACGGCATCACTCAAATCCTGCTGGGACAGCGGGTGCCGCGGGAATACGTCAAGAACGGCTGCGGAGGTCACAAGGTCCAGGCGAACGTCTGCGACACCGGGCACGGCGCGAAGCGCATCTTCCAGCTCCGCCGCGCCCTCGGCGGCATTGAGCCCAACGATGGGAAGGGTTACACGGTCTATGACTGCGCTACTCATCGCAACTCACTCTGGGACGAGATTCCAATGGCATGCATACGCGCTCTCGCCGCGACACCTCATCCTCCCTAGCCGCTGCAAAGGCGCTGGGCGATGGCGAGCATACAATTGCATAGGATACGCTTAGCCAATGAGGGCGTAAAGGGAAACGAGGCTGCATGCATCGCGGGTAGCGAGGACAGCGCTATGGCCCGGAATGAGGCCATGGAGGGAGGCGCGCACAGTTATGCTCATGTAGAATACTGAACCATGCCGCTAGACGTCACTCTAGTCCTCATTGGCCTGATCATTCTCTTTGCGGCCGCCATCAAGATTACCTTTGGCGTCGGCTTTGCTCTCATTGGCACTCCGCTCCTCCTGCTGGTCATGGACCCGGACAAGGTGGTTGGCTTTATCGCGCCGCTCATCCTGCTACAGGACATGATCATCCTCAGCCAGACGTGGCGTCACGTGCCGTGGCGGCACGCCGCGCTGCTGGCGGTCGCGGCCAGCGTGGTTGCGCCGTTCTCCGCGCAGTTGCTTACGGTCCTAGACCAGCAAACGCTACAAATAACCATTTCCTCAATCATCGTAGTCATTGGCATCGCGCTGCTCGCCGGGGTGCACGTCAGGATCCGGCAGGAGTCCGTGGCGATGGTGGCGGGCGGCGCCGTGAGCGGCGTCGTGTTTCCCCTCTCAGGCATCTCCGGCCCTCCCGTCGCGCTGCTGCTGGTGAACCAGCAGTGGCAGGTCCAAACGATGCGGGCCGTGCTGGCGGCGTACCTTGTGGCGCTGGAGGTCGTGACCATCACCGTGTTTGCCATCAACGGCGTGGTGACTGCCGAGTCCCTGCTGGCCGACCTTTTCATGTTGCCCGTTCTCGGCCTCTCTGTCGTGCTGTCAGCATTTGCCCTACGAAGGCTGAAGCCCGAGCATTACCGAAAGTGCGTCACGATCATAGTCGTCTGCGCTTCCCTCCTGGGCGTGTTGAACCTGATTCTGAGCTGACGGACAGAGCTTGGTGAGACAGCGGCACGAAACGGCGTGATACACTGAGGGTACAGCGACTTCCCCTGACCACGTTCTGCGGATTGGGGGTATCCCACCTTCCAGTGGAGGCACGATTGTGAGTCCCCGCCGGCGAAAGCCAAGTCTCCAAAACTACCCGATGCTGGTGCGCCGGGACGTAGTGGTGTTTCCGAGGGTGATGGGACAGGTCATGGTCTTCCGCCCAATCTTCCAACGCGCAATAGACGCCGCTATGGCAGGGGACCAGAAGATCATCGTAGTAGGGCGGAGGAACCGCGAGGAGCGGGACTTCAGCCCGGACGACCTCTACGGCGTCGGCACCATGGCGACCGTCAGCCGGGTCATGCGCATGCCCGACGGCACGGCCAGCGTGGTGCTCGAGGGCTCCCGGCGGGTCTCCATCGAACAGGTAACGGAGACCGAGCCGTTCTATCGCGGGGCCGTGCTGCCCCTGGAGGAGCAGACGACCGAGTCCATGGAGGCCGAGGCGTCCCGCAGGGCTGTACTGGACCTTCTCAGCGAGGCGGTCAAGAACTCCCATCACCTTGGCGAGGAGGACTACATTGCCGCGCTGAACGCGGCCAATAACGGCGAGGTGGCCGACCAAGTGGCCAACTCACTGCAACTGCCCGTGGAGGAGGCCCAGGCCGTGCTGGAGCTGCTCGACCCGGACGAGCGCCTCGACCACGTACACCGGTTGCTGGCTCGCGAGATCGAGGTGCTGCGGCTTCAGAACCGGATGCAGTCCGCCGTGCAGGAGGAGGTCGAGAAGACCCAACGGGAGCACATCCTCCGAGAGCACCTCCGCATGATCCAGGAACAGCTGAAGGACGTGGACCCGACACACAAGGAGTCCCACGACCTGCGGACCCGGATCGAGCAGGCCGGTATGCCGGAGGCGGCCGAGCAGAAGGCGGTGGAGGAGATGGAGAGGCTCTCCATGATCCCCAGCATTTCCCCGGAGTCCTCCGTCCTTCGCAACTACCTGGACTGGATGGTCTCGCTGCCGTGGAGCAAGGCGACCGAGGACAACCTCGACACGGTCAACGCGGCGAAGGTGCTGGACAAGAACCACTACGGATTGCAGAAGGTGAAGGAGCGCCTGCTGGAGTACATGGCGGTCCGGAAGCTCTCGGCAGGCAAACTTCGGTCGCCGGTGCTCTGCCTCGTCGGCCCGCCCGGCGTCGGCAAGACGTCGCTGGGGCGCTCGATCGCCGAGGCGCTCGGACGCGTCTTCGTGCGCGTCAGCCTGGGCGGGGTCCGCGACGAGGCGGAGGTGCGGGGGCACCGTCGAACGTACGTCGGCGCACTGCCGGGGCGCATCGTGCAGGCGATGAAGACCGCGGGCGTCGTCAACCCCGTCTTCATGCTGGACGAGCTGGACAAGATGGGCTCGGACTTCCGGGGTGACCCATCGTCGGCGCTGCTGGAGGTGCTGGACCCGGAGCAGAACCATGGGTTCAGCGACCACTACCTGGAGGTCCCCTACGACCTCTCAAAGGTGCTCTTCATCGCCACGGCGAACGTGCTCGACCCCATCATCCCGGCGCTGCGGGACCGGCTGGAGGTGCTGGAGCTACCGGGATACACGGAGGACGAGAAGATCCACATTGCTCAGCGCTTCCTCGCGCCCAAGCAAGCCGAGGAGAACGGGCTGGGCGAGAAGCCGGCGTCGTGGGGGGAGGAGCCGCTGCTGCAGCTCATCCGTGGCTACACTCACGAGGCCGGCGTGCGCAATCTCGAGCGGGAGATCGGCGGGGTGTACCGCAAGGTGGCCAAGACCATGGCCGACGGCGGCAAGCCGCCTGCCCGCATCACCATGAGCTACCTCGCCAAGGCGATTGGCCCGGCGCGGTACACGTGGGGCGCGGCCGAGGAGCAGGATGAGGTCGGCGTCGCGACGGGTGTCGCGCGGACGGCCGTCGGGGGAGACGTGCTCTCCGTCGAGGTGAGCGTGGTCGACGGGAAGGGGGACCTGACGCTCACCGGCTCACTCGGCGACGTCATGAAGGAATCGGCGCAAGCGGCACTGAGCTACGCGCGTGCGCGGTCGAACAGCTTCAAGCTGCCGCCGAAGGTCTTCGAGGAAAACAACATCCACATCCACGTGCCCTCGGGCGCGGTGCCGAAGGACGGACCCTCGGCGGGCGTGACGCTGGCGACGGCGTTGGTGTCGGCGCTCGGGCGCATGCCCGTGCGCAAGGACGTCGCGATGACGGGCGAGGTCACGCTGCGCGGACGCGTGCTGGAGGTGGGCGGCATCAAGGAGAAGGTACTGGCGGCGCACCGGGCCGGCATCAAGACGTTCGTATTGCCGAAGAAAAACAACCGCGACCTGGAAGACGTGCCGACGCAGGTGCGGCGCACACTGACCTTCGTGCCCGTGGAGACTATGGACGAGGTG
>CAZCPU010000106.1:0-5937 GCA_964499855.1 uncultured Dehalococcoidia bacterium
TGGTTGGGCACTGCGTCGGGGGATGGCTGGCCATGCGGCTGGCGGCGGACGAGCCGGAGCGGTTCCCGCGGCTGGCGCTGGTGAACCCGCTGGGGCTCTCGTGGGACGACGCGCCGGCGGTGGAGATGGCGGCGATGGACGACGAGGCCTTCGCGACGGGGATGTTCGCGCGGCTGGGGATGGTGGCGACGGCGGACCGGACGGGGTTCGGGACGCAGTGGGAAAACGTGCGGCAGGGGCCGGAGTTCATGCGGCAATCGAAGGGACGGGAGACGCTGGCGAAGGTCGCGGAGGGCATCGGCGACGCGGCGCTGACGGGGGCGGTCGAGGCGCTGACGGCGGACACGCTGCTGGTGTGGGGCGTCGTGGACGGCATCACGCCGGTGTCGCAGGCGGAGCGGCTGCGGGAGCGGATGGCGCGGGCGCGGCTGGCGGCGGTCGACGGAGCGGGGCACCTGCCGATGGCGGAGCGGCCGGAGACGTTCAACCGGCTGGTGCGCGACTTCATCATCGGACTCGACGAGGCGGTGCCGAACGTGACGTGGCAGTAGTGTCCGGAGGTGGAGGAGGCGGGATCCTGATACAATAGGAACGCCAAATGCCGAAAGTCAGGGAAGCCATCCGAATAGTGGAGCGGGACGGGTGGCGGTTTGTTCGAATGACGGGAAGCCATCGGCACTTCAGGCATGAAGAAAAGCCGGGAACGGTAACAATCCCCGGTCATCCTGGCGAGGACTTGAAGCCGGGCACGTGGTCAGCAATAAAGCGACAGGCCGGCATTCGGGAGGAACGGCGATGAAGGTACAGTGCGTCGTTGTCTACGAGCAAACGCCAAACAACTACTGTGCGTACATACCTGATTTTCTTGGCTGTATCAGCACTGGAAAGACCTGGGAAGACATTCAGCGAAACATCAAGGAAGCAATTGACGGCCACACGGAGACGATGATTGAATACGGCGATCCCTTTCCGGAGCGGTTTATGACCATGGAGGAGGCGGTTGCGTACCACAATGAGCCTCTCTCCGCAGAGGAGCAGGAAGAATGGGACCGCCTGACCGCAGGGGAAGGGCCCCATCCGGAAATGCCACCAACGTTTGGATGGATAGAGGTCGAAATCCCCTCGCCGGCAGCCGCCTCGTAGTCCTGCTGATGGCGCGCCCAAGCGTTAGGGGCAGCGCAGACTGTGCCCCTGACGGCTTCCGGAGCGTTCCCATTCTAGGCAAGCGTTCGGCAAAACAGACCCTCCGCGCCGTTTCTTGACGCTGGAACTCCCCGCTACACTAACGCCATGAAGTTCGCCATTTCCAGGCCCAGCAAACGGCCAGGGCCTGCTCCTCTACCGCCAGAGCCGGACGCCATCGAGTGGAACGGCCGCCGCATCGGGTTCACGGTCATTCGCAGCCCTCGACGCAAGCGGACGATGGGGCTTCGGGTGCTGGGCGGGCAGGTGGAGGTGCGGGCGCCGGTGCGGACATCGCAGGGACGCATCCGGGAGTTCGTGCACGCAAAGGGCCGGTGGGTGCTGGACAAGCTGATGGAGCACCGGGAGCGGCCCCAGATTGCGCCCCTGGGGTCTGGCGAAACGGCCGTTTACCATGGATTCGCCCGACCGATCTGGGTCTCGGACAAGGAGGCGGGCGGTGTCGAGGTCAGCCTGCACGACGGCCACTGCGGCGCTGCCGACCCGAGTCCCCTGTCGTTGAACCAGCACCACTTCCACGTTACGGCACCCGCGGGGCAGGACGAGGCCTCGCGCATGGAGGGCATTCGCGCGGCGCTGATCGCGTGGTACCGGGCGCGGGCGGAAGAGGCGATCCGTGAAGCGGTGGACGAGTGGCGACCGTTCGTCGCGCCGAGGGCGAAGCCGAAGGTGCGCATCAGCAACGCGGGGGCGCAGTGGGGTAGCTGCTCGGCGGACGGGGTGCTGAGGTTCAGCTGGCGGTGCATGATGCTGAGGCCGCACGAGATCGAGTACATCGTGGTGCACGAGCTGGCGCACCTGAAGGTGCGGAACCACTCGAAGGCGTTCTGGCGCGTGGTGGCGGAGGCCTTCTCCGGCGTCGAGGCCGCTCGGCGCAGCATCAGGCAGGCGTCAAGGGAGTTGCCGCGGTAGCCTACGCGCCAGGGCGGTAGGGGGGCGAACCCCTGGGAGCATCCATTGACTTAGCAATTCACTCTTGTGACCATGGTCATGACCATGGTATCATTGCGAATGATCATAAGGCTGGAGCAAGAAAATGGCGACAACTGACAAAGCGATGGGTCCGACGCGGACGGTCAAAGCGTCGGAATTCAAGGCGAAGTGCCTTCAGCTAATGGACGAGGTGGCGGAGAGCGGCGAGGAGATCGTCGTCACGAAGTTTGGGGAGCCCGTTGCAAAGCTGGCGCCGCTGCGGCAAAAGCCGAAGAGCCTTTTCGGGATTGACCGAGGTCGGATTGAGATTCTGGGCGACATTGACTCTCCGCTGTACGAGGACTGGGAGATCGATGAATTCCTCGACCAGGAAATGAATCATTGATCCTGCTGGACACCAATGTGCTGCTGTGGCTTCGCTATGGTGACCGGCGGCTTGGCGCAAGAGCGCGGGAAGCCATCGACCGGGCGTGGCAGACGGACGACTTGGCCGTTTCCGTTGTTTCATTCTGGGAAGTGGGCTTGTTGGTCTCTAGAGGTCGCATCCGCCTTCCCGAAGGCGTTCCAGCATGGAGGCAACGACAACTGGAGCAGGGGATGGTCGAAATCCCACTGGACGGGCCCTCTGCAGTCCAGGCTGGATTACTGACAGCGCTGCATGGCGACCCCGGAGACCGGTTCATCGTGGCGACGGCGATGGGCAAGCATGAGCTGATAACGTCTGACGAGCGGATTCTCGGCTGGCCGGGTGATCTCGCACGGCTGGATGCGCGGTTGTAGCGCCGGTCGACTGCTCCTACACGCCCCTGCTGCGGGGGGAGTAGGAGGTGATGCGGCGACGGGAGCGGCGGGCGACGCCGCTGCGCTCGGCGGCGATGGCCACCTCCCGGGCGACCCGGCGGACGACCCCTTTGTCGAAGATGCTGGGGATGATGTAGTCCTCATTGAGGTCGCTGTTGGGGACGCCGGCGGCGATGGCCTGGGCGGCGGCGAGCTTCATCTCCTCGTTGATCTCGCGAGCGCGCACGTCGAGGGCGCCCCGGAAGATGCCGGGGAAGCAGAGGGCGTTGTTGATCTGGTTGGGGTAGTCTGAGCGGCCGGTCGCCATGACCCTGGCGATGCCCTGGGCCTCCTCGGGCCAGATCTCCGGGTCCGGGTTGGCCATGGCGAAGACGATGGGCTCGTCGTTCATTTCGCGCACCATGGCGGGGGTGACGGTGTTGGGGCCGGAGAGGCCGAGGAAGACATCGGCGCCCTGGAGCGCCTTGGCGAGATCGCCCTCGATGTTGTCGGGGTTGCTGATCTCCGCGAAATCGTCCTTGGCCTTGTTGCCGCGGTTGTCGCGGCCGCGGTAGACGATGCCCTGGGTGTCGCAGCCGATGATGTTGTGACAGCCGGCGGTCATGAGGATCTTGGCGCAGGCGATGCCGCTGGCCCCCACGCCGTTGACCACGACCTTGAGGTCCTCCATCTTCTTGCCCGTGATCTTCACGGCGTTGATGAGGCCGGCCAGCACGACGACGGCGGTGCCGTGCTGGTCGTCGTGGAAAATGGGGATGTCCAGCTCGTCCTTGAGGCGCTCCTCAATGTAGAAGCAGCGGGGGGCGGAGATGTCCTCAAGGTTGACGCCACCGAAGCCGGGGCTGATGGCCTTGACGATCTCGACGATCTCGTCAGCGTCCTTGGTGTCGAGGCAGATGGGGTAGGCGTCGACGCCGGCTAGCTCCTTGAAGAGGACGGCCTTGCCCTCCATGACGGGCATGGCGCCGCCGGGGCCGATGTCACCGAGGCCGAGGACGGCGGTGCCGTCGGTAACGACGGCGACGGTGTTGCCCTTGCCGGTAAGGGTCCAGAGGGCGGCGGGGTCATGGTAGATGGCCATGCTGACCCGGCCAACGCCGGGGGTGTAGACGATGGACATGTCGTTGCGCGTGGTGACGGGCGAGCGGCTGTTGACCTCAATCTTGCCACCGAGGTGGCGCAGAAAGACGGGGTCAGAGACGCTGGCGACCTTGACGCCGGGCACTTTGCGCACGCGGTTGGCAATGCGCTCGCCATGGGCGACGTCGCGGGCGTTGACGGTGATGTCGCGAGTCATGGAAGTACGGCTGGAGCTGACGGTGTCGATCGCGCCGATGTCGCCCTCGACCTCGCCGATGGCCGCGGAGATGGCGGCCAGCATGCCGACGCGGTTGGGGTACTGCGCCCGAACCGTGATGCTATAGGCGATACTGGGGTTGTTCCTAGACGTGGTCATGTGCTCAGTTCCCTCCCCGGCGGTGTTGGGCGCAGACGCCAGCCAAGCCCCATGGGGGCGCCGACGACAAATCGACAGCGAAGCCAGTGCAGATTGCTGTCATAGTACCCAACTTGGGCGTGAGTGGGCAAGGGAGAGGGGGAGCAATGGCACGTTTGGAGGAGGCTTTCCCCATTTATTGAGGGGCCGCAAGCCAAAGGAATGGTCTATACCGCTAACAACCCCACCACCGCGGTGAAGCGTCGAAATTGCCAGCGTCTACAATGGAATCAGAGACCCTTCGGAGACGGGAATGATTGACGGACGTGTATTTGTCACGCGAGAAATTGCGCCGGACGCGCTGGCCCGGCTGCGGGAGGAGTTCGCCGAGGTGGACGTGTGGGAGGGGTACGAGCCGCCGGGGCCGGACAAACTCGCGGAGCGGACCGCGGGGTGCGTGGCCATCGTGACGATGATCTCGGACCGGGTGGACGCGGAGCTGCTGAACGCGGCGCCGACGCTCAAGGTCGTCGCGAACATGGCCGTCGGGTACAACAACGTGGACGTGGCGACGTGCTCGGGGCGGGACGTGCTGGTCTCCAACACGCCCGACGTGCTGGAGGAGACGACGGCGGACATGGCCTTCGCGCTGATGCTGGCGGTGGCGCGGCACGTGGTGGCATCGGACGCGGACACGCGGGCGGGCAACTGGGGGCTGTGGCACCCGGCGCTGTGGCTGGGGACGGACGTGTACGGGGCGACGCTGGGCATCGTGGGCATGGGGGCGATCGGGAGCGCAGTGGCGCGGCGGGCGCGGGGGTTCGACATGCGCATCCGGTACACGGCGAACAACCGCCGGACGGAGGCAGAGGGCGCGCTGGGGGCCGTGTACGTGCCGGACCTGAAGGAGCTGCTGTATCAGAGCGACTTCGTGTCGCTGCACGTGCCGCTGACGGCCTCGACGCACAACCTCATCGGCGCGGAGGAACTGGCGGCGATGCGGCCGACGGCGTTCCTCATCAACACCTCCCGCGGCGACGTGGTGGACACGGAGGCGCTGGTGGCGGCGCTGAGCGAGGGGCGCATCGCGGGAGCGGGGCTGGACGTGACGGCGCCGGAGCCGATCCCGGCGGACCACCCGCTGCTGTCGCTGCCGAACGTGGTGGTGACGCCGCACATCGGGAGCGCGAGCTTCGCGACGCGGCGGCGGATGGCGATGATGGCCGTCGAGAACGCGATCGCGGCGTGCAAGGGGGAGCCGATGCCGAGCCGGGTGGCGGGGTAAGGGGGGATGGGGCTCCGTATTTCCCTCAGGCGCACTGAATTCCTGTCCGCGCGGAAGAGGCGACCCAAGGCTCGGTAAAGGACGGATGGGTCGCAGGCTGAGGGAGGGGTTCCCGCCTCCGCGGAAACGACGGAAGAGGGGATGACGACTAGGGGCGCGGTTGACCGGCGGGCGGCGGGATTCCTATAATGAAACCCTGCACTGGCGGAAGTAGTTCAGTGGTAGAACGCCTCCTTGCCAAGGAGGAGGTCGGGGGTTCGAATCCCCTCTTCCGCTCCAG
>CAZCPU010000107.1:0-2953 GCA_964499855.1 uncultured Dehalococcoidia bacterium
CCGCCCTCTACCGCAGCTTGATGTACCGAAATGCCTCGGCGCACCCCATCGCGTGGTCGGCGCCCATCTTCTCCGAGCCCTCCCTGATGCGCTGCCTCATCATATCGAGCCGCTCCGGGTCGTCCCCCACCTGCGTCTTGTGCTCCATCAGCGCCGCGATCTTCGTGTCGATCGTGTCCGTGATGTCCACCCACACGTTCGCGTTCTCGTTGCCGAAGGCCCCCATGTAGACCTCCAGCGCCTTGTGGGGCATCAGACCCTCCGCAATCAGGTCCGGGTACACGTGGTAGTCCCGCGCCGAGGGAAACACCGCGTCCAACGTCGCGTCCCCAGCCGCCCGGTGGTCCGGGTGGTTGATGTAGTTGCCCACGTACCGCATCGTCGGGTCCTGGCACAGCACGATGTCCGGTTGGTGCTTGCGGATCTGCCGCACGATGTCCTTGCGCAGCTCCAGCGTGTTCTGCAGGAACCCGTCCTTGTACCGCAGGAACTCGACGGTCTTCGCGCCGACCACCGCCGCCGCGTTCCGCTGCTCCTGCTCCCGGATCACCGCCAGCTCCTCCGGGTCGATCTCCGGGTCCGACGTCCCCTTGTCGCCGCTCGTGCACAGCACGTACACGACCTCCGAGCCCTCCCTGGCCCACTTGGCCAGCGTCCCGGCGGCCATGAACTCCCCGTCGTCCGGGTGCGCAATCACGATCATCGCCCGCTTCGGGCGCCCGTTGGTTTCCTCTGCCATCCCTTTCCTCTCTGCCTGCGCCCGCCGCCACGTCGCGACCAGGGCCTTGGGTTTGTGAGTTTCCCTAGGATACCAGCACCCGCCACCAATGGGGAGTGCGAGCCATCCCGCCCACACGCGCTACAAAGCGGGCGAGGGAATCTACACAGCTTCCTCTGGGATCTTCGGGGTGTGGAGCCTTCTGGGGTAATGTGAAGGTGTAGGGGCGAGCCTGATTGTGGATTGCCCTATGGCCCGAGACTCTGCTGGTCTAACTCACTCGTGTCATCGATGCCGGCACGTTGCTTACTCAGCCGCGCTGTTACCGGGGCCGTTCTCCCCTCAATCCGATCCTCTGGAAGAGTGGTATAGTGACCGCAGTTCGCCAAGGACGGGAATCGGGGCGGCTGTGCGACCGAACTTCAGTTAGCATCGTTGTGCCACGGGATCTAGTATGCTTCGAACTGTGATCGCGTCCTCGCGATCGTCCCTGAATGGGCAAGGTTGAAGGGAGCCTGCCACAATTCCAACACGTACGCGGTGTCATTCGAATGGAACCCCCTTACGGTTCTTGCACCTTGGCCTCGTGTGCCTTGTAACCGCCGTCATTTCGTGGGCCTGCTTGGAGGATTCCAGTCCCGCGCCAACGCCAGTTCCGGTGCCCGTAGCCACGACAACCCCTATCTCCCCAACAGTTGACCCCACCCCGATGGCAACGGCTGCTCCCACTCCAGCAGTTGCCGCCCCGACGCCGGCGGCGTCGCCAGCCCCCTCGCCGGCGCCAGTAAACCTAGCCCAAGTCGTTCCCATTGTTACTCCGGCTCCTACCCCAGCCGTTCCTACTCCTGCGCAAACCGTCCCCGAGGCAGCGGCGACCCCTGTCCCGCCAACGCCAACACCCGTCCCGCCGACGCCATCACCTGCGCCCACATCGTCATCTCCGCCAGTGGACTTCGGTCCCTTCACGGCCGTCAGCGCCGGGGTATCCCACACCTGCGGCTTGCTGGCCGACGGCGCCATCACCTGCTGGGGTCATGGTGGGAGCGGTCGCGCCGCGGCTCCTCGCGGAGAGTTCACCTCCGTGAGCGCCGGGGATTCTCACACCTGCGCCCTGCGGACCGATGGCTCCATCGCCTGCTGGGGCTACGACGGCAACGACCGCGCCACACCACCCACCGGGAAATTCACCTCAGTGAGCGCGGGAGGCAGCCATACCTGTGCTGTGCGGACTGACGGCGCAGTACTCTGCTGGGGAGGGAATGTGCACGGCCAGGCGAGGCTGCCCGAGGGGGAGTTCTTCTCCGTCAGCGCCGGGGGCGTGCACACCTGCGGGGTCAGGACCGACGGCTCCGTCGCCTGCTGGGGTAGTAAGGAGGATGGTCAGACCGCCGCACCAGAAGGGTCATTCGTCGCTGTGAGCGCCGGTGGCGACCACACCTGCGGAGTGACGCCCGACGGCTCCATCGCCTGCTGGGGCGCAAACAAGAACAGCCAGGCGGACCCGCCCGAGGGGGAGTTCATCTCCGTCAGCGCAGGGGACGGCCACACCTGCGCCGTGCGCGACGACGACACGGTCGCCTGCTGGGGAGGCGTAGGGCCGCCCTGGGGAAAGTACGACAACGTCTCCCAATTCCCCGGATTTGAAGGAGTGACCTGCGGGTGGAGCGCCGACGGGACCCACGCGTGCTGGCGCGAGGATTCGGACGCCCACTCCAAGCCCCCCGAGGGAGAATTCTCCTCGGTCAGTGCAGGGGATCAACACTCCTGCGGGGTGAGAGCAAACGGCTCCGTGACCTGCTGGGGGCATGGTCGCTATGGTCAGGTCACCCCGCCCGGCGGGGAGTTCAAGTCCCTTAGCGCCGGGGTTGACCATTCCTGCGGCGTTCGGAACGACGGCACCGTGGTCTGCTGGGGCAATAACTCGGACGGTCAAGCCAGTCCGCCCGGGGGGGAGTTCTCCTCGATCAGCACAGGGTTCGCCCACACTTGCGGCGTGAGAGACGACGGGACTCTCGCGTGCTGGGGGTGGAACCACAATGGCCAGACCGATTCCCCTGAAGGGACCTTCACCTCAGTCAGCGCCGGAGCTTCACACAACTGCGGGGTGAGGACCGACGCCACCGTCGCCTGCTGGGGTGAAGACGTTCTTGGGAGGGCGACGCCACCGGACGGGGAGTTCGCCGCGGTCAGCGCCGCGGAATCCCACACCTGCGGCGTACGGGTGGACGGCACGGT
>CAZCPU010000107.1:3053-5902 GCA_964499855.1 uncultured Dehalococcoidia bacterium
ACCTGCGGGCTACGGACGAACGGCGCCGTCATGTGCTGGGGCCAACAGGCCCGCGGCCTCACGGCGCCTTTCGCCAACCCACCCGCGACCGATTCCGATCCCGTCAAACCTGCATTCAAAACGGGCGGCGCCTTCACCTCCGTCAGCGCCGGTTCCGATTACACCTGCGGCGTCACCGCCGACGGCTCCGTCGCCTGCTGGGGCAACAACGAACACGGGCAAGCAGCTCCCGTCGACGGTGATTTCGTCTCGGTCAGCGCATCAAGCAACCACACCTGCGGTGTGAAAACCGACGGTTCCGTCGCCTGCTGGGTCGATCACGGTTCCGGCAAGACCTCGCCCCCGGAAGGTGAGTTCACCTCAGTCAGCGCCGGATGGTCCCACACCTGCGGACTGAAGACCGACGGCTCCGTTGCGTGTTGGAGCTGGCGTGAGTACGAACGAGCCATGCCGCCAGACGGTGCCTTCACCTCTATCAGCGCCGGGGCCGAGCACACCTGCGGAGTTCGGGTCGATGGCACAATCGCCTGCTGGGGCGAAAACGAGCACGGGCAGGCTGAGCCCCCCGACGGGAAATTTACCGCTGTCAGTGCAGGCCGTACCCACACCTGTGCCGTTCGCACCGACGGCTCCCTCGCCTGCTGGGGTGATGACACCCAGGGCAATGCCACACCGCCAGAGGGGCAATTCGCCTCGGTCAGCGCCGGGTACTTTCACTCCTGCGGGGTGAAGATTGACGGCTCCCTCGCCTGTTGGGGAGAGGATACCAATGGGAGGGCCACGCCGCCGGAGGGAGCGTTCGCCTCCGTCAGCGCCGGGTCCAACCACACCTGCGGCATCATGACCGATGGCACCATCGCCTGCTGGGGTGCTGACGAAGTGGGCCAGGCCACCCCGCCCGGAACCAGATTCGTCGCAATCAGCTCCGGAGACTACCACACGTGTGGGATAGGGAACGATGGCTCCGTCGCATGTTGGGGCAACGACACTCTGGGGCAAGCCACGCCGCCCCGGGGGCAGTTCGCCTCCGTCAGCGCGGGGCAGTGGCACACCTGCGGGGTCAAGACCGACCAGACCGTCGCCTGCTGGGGCGCCGACGGCTTTGGCCAGTCCACGCCGCCCGACGGGATTTTCGCCTCCGTCAGCGCCGGGGGCTCCTTTACCTGCGGGGTGCGGGCTGACAACTCCGTGGCCTGTTGGGGGGATAACGACTTCGGCATGGCCACGCCCCCCGAGGGAGCGTTCGCTTCCGTCAGCGCCGGGGACGATTATGCGTGCGGAGTGAGGAGCGACGGCTCAATTGTATGCTGGGGCAACGATAGGCGGTTCCGGCCAGTGCCGACCGGCGCCGATGCCGCATCGCGCGACGCTTGGGATGCCCTCGTATGCAATACGAGGAGCGACGGCTCTGTTATTTGCTGGGAGGACGATAAATGGCCGGAATCCGTGCCTCTCGAGGCTGGATTCATCTCCCTCAGTTCCGGCGGGGGTCATGCCTGTGGATCGCAGACCGATGGCTCCATCTTGTGCTGGGGCGATGATGGCTTTGGAGAAGCCTCGGCCCCCGATGGCAGTTTCATTGCCGTTAGCGCCGGCAGCAGCCACACCTGCGCTGTGGGAACCGACGGCACCGTTTCGTGTTGGGGATGGGACAACGAGGGCCAGGCCACGCCGCCTGAAGGGGTGTATACGTCCGTCAGCGCGGGCGATGACCACACCTGCGCTTTAAGGTCCGACGGCACACCCGTTTGCTGGGGCAGACAGGCCCGCGGGCTCTCTGCGCCGAACGACTAACACGGCATTCGCGAGAGCTTCGGGACCTGCCGCCGCGCTCTCCCATCGTCAAGCGCAATTCGCGCTAGATTTCTACGTTTCTATTATGCATTGATCCGATGGAATGCCATAAACCCCGCTCCAACGCGCTACAATGAAATTGTAGGGACCAATTTACAGCCCGGCCTTCCTCCGGCCGGCCGGCCCTCGCGGGCCCGTGGCGGCCCGCGACGCCGAGAAGGGGGTGACCATGGCTACCTTTGGCGACATCGAGCGGGCTTTTGCGGACCTCTACGAGTACCGGTTCCTCATAGGCGCGGCGTTCATCATCGCCACGGCGATCGCGCTGTACGTCGCGTACCGCCTCGGCTGGCACCTCTTCATCATGCGGCACAAAACGCCCTTCATCATCGGCGGCACGCCCGTCGCCATCATCGGCCTCTTCCTCGCGTGGTCCCTCGCCTCCCCCCTCTTCACCAACGTCACCGTCGAGGAGGAGTTCCCCTTCGCCCTCAACGCCACCGTACCCGAGGGCATGGAGCGCGATGACGTCGAGCTCGTCATGGCCGGCATGGCAATGGTCGACGACCCCGTCATGGAGGAGGCGATGCCCTCCGCCGTCTCCATCACCGCCGGCACGATGCTCGGCTCCGGCATGGACGCCGACGCCATGGCCATCGACGGCGGCATGGCCGTCATGGAGGGCATGATGATGGCCGCCAGCCCCGATGCCGAGGTCCGGCAGATAACCACCGGCAACTTCAAGGACGCCGACGCCTTCCACCGCGGCAGCGGTCAGGCCATCATCTTCTCCGCCCCCGGTGGCGGTCACCTGCTGCGCCTCGAGAACCTCGACGTCACCAACGGCCCCGCCCTCCACGTCATCCTCTCGCCGCACGAGGACCCCACGCGCGGCAACGAGGTGAAGCTGCCCGGCTACGCCGATCTCGGCCCCCTGAAGGGCAACCGCGGCAACCAGAACTACACCATCCCGGCGGACGTGGACATCTCGGCCATCAAGAGCGTCGTAATCTACTGCAAGCCCTTCTCCGTAGTCTTCAGCGTCGCCACGCTGG
>CAZCPU010000108.1:0-5837 GCA_964499855.1 uncultured Dehalococcoidia bacterium
ACGCCGGCGGCCACCTCCTCGACCCTGCCGATGCGGCCCATGGGGATCTTCTCCGTCACCAGGTACTCCACGCGCTCGGGCGTGCGCACGGTCCGCTGCATGGGCGGCATGATGCCGGGGTGGACCGAGTTGACGCGGATGCCCTGCTTCGCGTTCTGGACGGCCGCCGACTTGGACATGATGCGGACGGCGGCCTTGGAGGCGTTGTAGCCCATGTGGGTGCCCTCCATGCCGACGAACCCAGAGATGGAGGAGACGTTGATGATGGAGCCGCGGCCCGCCTTGCGCATCTCCGGGATAACGGTCTTCATGCCCAGGAACACGCCCCGGGCGTTGACGGCCATGACCTCGTCCCAGGGCTCCGTATCCAGCAGGTGCGGCTCGTGGGCGCCGTCGACGCCGGCGTTGTTCACGAGGATGTCCACGGCGCCGTAGCGCGCGACGACATCGGCGACCGCCGATGCCCAGTTGGCCTCGTCGGCGACGTCGAGGCGCAGGAAGAAGGCCTCGCCGGCCTCGGCTTCGATCTCGGCGACCACTGCCTGCGCCTCGTCCTCGGCGATGTCGGCGACGGCGACGCGCGCGCCCTCCCGGGCGAACATCCTCGCTTCGGCGGCGCCCATGCCGCGCGACGCGCCCGTGACGATGGCGACCCTGCCCTCAAGCCGCATACCTGCCCCCCTGAGCGTGAACTTGGAAGCCCCGCAGGCCAGTATAGGCGATGCACGGGCGCGATGCCTTGTCAGCCGAACCGCGCCCGAATAGACTGCACGCGTCACGCATCACGTTTCCGATCACGCTATGGGAGAAGCGCCATGAATACGGAAGTACGCCTTGACCTCAACCGGCACGTCAACTTCGCCGACGGGCATTCGTTCGGCGACGTGGGCCCGTACGAGCGGCTGGTGGGCAAAGTCCACTTCGCGCTGGACCCCGACGACCCGTCCAACGGCAACGTCGTCGACCTCCAGCTGGCCCCGCGGAACGACAAGGGGCTGGTGGAGTTCAGCGCCGACCTAGACATCCTGAAGCCCGTGGACCTGAGCCGGGGCAACCGGCGCATCCTGTACGACGTCAACAACCGGGGCAACCGGACGGCGCTGTCGAGCTTCAACGACTCGCCGCGGGGGCCGGACCCCACGACGCTGGCCGACGCCGGCAACGGCTACCTGATGCGCAAGGGCTACACCGTGGTGTTCTCCGGCTGGCAGGGCGACCTGCTGCCCATCGACGGACTGATCACGTGCGACCTGCCGGAGGCGATGGAGAACGGGAAGCCGGTGGAGGGCGTTGTGCGGCAGGAGTTCATCGCCAACGACCCCGGCGTGCTCTCCATCCCCCTGAGCGGGCACAAGGCCATTCGCAGCTACGAGCCGACCGACCCGGACGGCGCGACGCTGACGCGGCGGGAGCTGGAGCTGCAGGAGCGCGAAGACGTGCCACGCGACGAGTGGTCCTTCGCCACCGTCGCGCCGGACGCCACGGGGAACGTGAAGGTCGTACCCTCCAAGACGCACCTGTACATGAAGAACGGCTTCCAGCCGGGCCACATCTACGAGCTCATCTATGCGACAAGCCGGTCCCGGGTCATGGGCCTGGGGCTCGTGGGGGTGCGCGACCTGCTCTCCTTCCTGCGCTACGAATCCGAGGACGCCGACGGCAACGCGAACCCGCTGGCGGGCTCAGTCGACAAGGTGTACACCTACGGGCAGTCGCTCTCCTCGAGGGTGGTGCGGCAGTTCATCTACGACGGCTACAACGTCGACCCGACGGGGCGGCGAGTCTTCGACGCGGTGTACCCGCACGTGTCAGGCGGCGGGCGCGTCTTCCTGAACATCCGGTTCGCGCAGGTGGGCCGCTACCCGCGCCAGCACGAAGAGCACCAGTGGCCCTCGGAGTGGTACCCCTTCGCGTACTCGGCGGTGCCGGACCCGTTCACGGAGGAGGTGGACGCCGTCCTGAAGCGGCCGGAGTCCGACCCGTTGGTGGTCCACACGCACACCAACACAGAGTACTGGCAGCGGCACGCGTCGCTGGGGCACACGGACCCGCGCAACGGCGACGACCTGGAGTTCGAGGACAACGTGCGCATGTACGTCATCGCCAGCGCGCAGCACGGCGGGGCGGGGCTGGGCGAGGGGGACTACACGCAGCAGATGAACAACCCCATGTCCAACGGGCCGACGCTGCGGGCCATGCTGGAGAACATGGACCGGTGGGCGACCGACGGGACGCCGCCGCCCGAGAGCCTGGTGCCCCGCCGCGCGGAGGGCACGCTGGACTGGTGGGAGCAGGTCATCGCCGACTACCCGCGCATCCCCGGGTTCAACCTGCCGCCGGCGCCGAGCAGGCTGCCCAAGTACGACTACGGCCCGGACTTCGAGCGGGGGCACATCTCGGCGCACCCGCCGCAGCCGGTGCCCGGGCAGGAGTACCACCTGCAGCTGCCCGTCGTGGACGACGACGGCAACGACCTTGGCGGCATCCGGACGCCGGAGATCCAGGCGCCGGTGGGGACGCACACGGGATGGAGCCTCCGCAAGGAGGGCGTGGGCACGGGCGACTTCTTCTCGCTGTCGGGGAGCTTCGTGCCCTTCGCGCGGACGAAGGCGGAGCGGGAGGCGGCGGGCGACCCGCGGCCGTCGATCGAGGAGCGGTACGCAAGCCACGAGGAGTACGTGCAACGGATCCAGGTGGCGGCCGAGGGGCTGGTCAGCGAGGGGTTGCTGCTGCAGGAGGACGCGGAGCGGTACGTGGCGGCGGCGCGGAACCGCAACCCGCTGGACCCGGACGTGGCGCTGGCGCCGCTGGTGCTCACGAACTAGGGGCCAGACTCTCTCGACAGGCCGCGGGTCCATTGGCTGAGCCGGAACGGGACCGGTCAATTGAGTTGAATTTTTTTGCGATTTTCTGGAAGCGAATGCTATCTGGAAACGCCGTAAACAGCTTGATTCGGATTTGCCGCCGCTCGTGTGACTCTTGGCCATGGTTGTAGCTGAGAGCCTTTGTGTTGCATTGCGCCGCATTGAGTCGCCAGACTCAATGCGTATGGGAGCCGAGTTGTGTTGCATTGACCTGAAGGGGTCAATCCCGTACCTGCGGGTCATCGCCGCTTCAGCTCCAAGATTCTGTTGATTGTTGTCATAAAGACTTTAATGGTCTTCGCGGCCTTGTAGGTGTCAACGAGGAGCCGTGTGGACATGCGGGGGTCACGGATGACGGCGCCAATGCCCCGCCTCTGGGCGGGGGTAAAGGGAGCGCGTCCGAACGCCTGCAAGGCAAAGTCAAGGGTGTCCACGAAATCAGTGGGGTGAAGCTTGGAGTAGAAGCCGTGCTTCCTGCCGTTCTGATTGCCCTTTGGCGCCCCCGGCCGCTTCCGACCCTTCGCCGATTGGGGCTGGTCATGGTTGCTCATCTTGTCCATGAGGCGAGCGTACGGGGCCGGTGGGCTTGAGCGCAATGAACCGGTGTCAGGGTCCACCGTCCTTCGGCGGACCAGGGACAGCGGTCAGGGGTGGCAAGCGAAAGGGCCTCTCCCGCGCGGGAGAGGCCCTTTCCAATGCCGGTCTGTTGGGACTAGTGGCCGTTCCAGCGCACCATGCCCCAGCCGCCGCCGGTGCCCGCAGGCGTCCGGTAGACGGGCTCGTAGGCGAGGATCTCGCCCTTGAGATGGGAGGATGCGGCAGCGGTCGAGATCCAGTTGCGGGTCTCGGAAGCCGCGGAGTTGAGGCGGTGCCGCGGGAGGTTGGAGAGGGTCTCGGCATCGTTCTCGACCATTGCCTTGAGGGCGGCGCGGTCGAGCTCCTCGTCGACGACGAAGTGGCTGAGGCCGCCGGAGCCGATGACGGCGACGCGGGCGTCCTTGTGCCAGCTCTGGACCGCTTCCCTGACCTGCAGGCCGAAGTTGTAGCAGCGCCTGGGCGTTGGCTGGTTCGGCGGGTAGCAGGTGTTCAGGGAGACGGGGACGATGGGGAAGGGCTCATTGTGCATGAGCCGCTTGATGCAGTAGGCGAAGCCGTGGGGCATGCCCTGCTTGCGGGGCGCGGTCATGCGGCCGAAGGTGGACTCGCCGTTGGGGGTGGGGTAGCGTCGAGCGACGAAGCCGCCGGACTCCTCCCTGAGGTACTTGGAGTGCGACACATCGAAGTCGTTGTCGATCATGTGCTCGATGATGTGGCGGGCGAGGGCGGTGTCGACGGGGACGTCCATGGAGACGTCGCCGTAGCCCCAGGCCATGGCCTTGACGGCGGGCGGGGCGTCGTCGGGGGGCGTGCGGGCGATGAGGGGCATGGTGTCGCCCCAGTAGATGTTGAACATGGGCATGTTGTCCTCGAAGAAGACCTCGTCCTGGTCGTCGCTGATGATGATGACGGCGTCGGGGTTGGCGGCGCGGAGGCTCGAGGCGAGCTCCTCGATGGCGTTGGTGAGGTTGGCGTGCTGCTTCTTGAAGAGGTCCTCATCGACCAGGTTGGCGATGTCGGGGTGGGCCCGCTCGAGGGCCTCCTCATAGGGGTAGACGACGCCGTCCGGGGGATAGACCAGCTCCTGGTTGCGCTTGTCGTTCTGCCCGTGGACTGCCCAGAGCTCCGGCGGCTGGGCGAGCATGGGGCTGTGGGACGTTCCGATGCCGAGTACGATTTCTCCCATTGCATTCTCCTCTCGAACTGACCGCGACATAACGGTCAGTTCGCTCTCGTAGCCCAATGATAGCAGACGGTGCAAGGGGTGTACACGCGGGGCGCGCGGGGCCGGACGTGCGAGCCGCTACCAGTTGGTGAGGCCGCCGTCGCTGCGGGTGACGCGGGGGTAGAAGCCACCGGGCTTCCATGCGCGGGCCTCGGCGACGTCCATGTCGATCTCGACGCCGAGGCCGGGGCGGCCCTCGCTGAAGGCGTAGCCGTCCTTGAAGCCGACTTGCACGGGAAACAGGTCGGCCTCGTACGTGCCCGGGGCCCTCGGCATCTCGAGGACGCCGACGTTCGTCGACGCCGTACACAGGGCGACGCCGGCGGCCGCGCTGACGGGGCCGAGGGGGTTGTGTGGGGCGATGTCGATGTAGTGGGTCTCGGCCCAGTGGGTGATCTTGGCCGCCTCCGTGATGCCGCCCACGCCGCAGAGATCGATGCGCGCGTAGCTGATGGTCTCGTCTTCGATGACCTCGCGGAACTGCCACTTGTTGGACCACTGCTCGCCGGCGGCGATGGGGACGTTGACGGTGCGAGCGAGGGTCCGGTAGCTGGCGGGGTTCTCGGCGCGCAGGGGGTCCTCGATGAAGAAGGGGTTGTACCGCTCGACCTGGCGGCAGAGGTTGGCGGCGTGGGCGGTGTCGAGGCGGGTGTGGACGTCGAAGGTGATGTTGACGTCGGGGCCGACGGCCTCGCGGACGCGGGCGATCTGCTCGACGGCGACGGCGACGGACTTTGCGGGGTCCAGCGTGCCGGCGACGGCGCCATGGCGGCCGTCGTTGTCGGGTTGCCCGAACCGGACGAATTTCCAGCCGCGCTCGACGTGGTCGACGCAGTTGGCGATGAGGGCTTCGGTGGAGGGGGCCTGGCAGTGGGGGTAGCAGACCACCCGGTCGCGGACGGGGCCGCCGAGGAGCACGTGAACGGGGAGGCCGAGGGCCTTGCCCTTGATGTCCCAGAGGGCGATGTCAATTGCGCTGATGGCGCAGGAGTAGACGCCGGAGGCGGGGAAGAAGCCGCGGCGGAACATGTGCTGCCAGAGGCGCTCGGTGGAGAAGGGGTCCTCGCCGACGACGAGCTCGGAGAGGTGGTCGACGGCATCGGCGACGGCGCGGCCGGCGAGGGTCATGAGGGCTTCGCCGAGGCCGTAGA
>CAZCPU010000109.1:0-1676 GCA_964499855.1 uncultured Dehalococcoidia bacterium
ACCCTGCCACACCCCCCTCGCCCCCAACCCCTCCCTCCCCCTACCCTACCCCCATGAACACCGCACACAACAGCCAACCAGACCCCTCCCACCCCCAGCGACCCCTCCGCAGGCCCCTCAGCCCCCCCGCCGCCCTGCACCCCGGCCCCCGCTGCCGTAGCAAAAGGCCCCAAAACCCGACAAGACGAATCGTATCTGAAAACGCCCCTTTTCTACCTGACTCGTTTCCCAGATCTTCATCTGAACGAATCGAATCGAATCGAATGCCCCCGGCGCGCGCCCCGTCCCCGCCCCCCTTCCCCCACCACCAGGCCTCGGATGCGCGTGGCCCCCGCAAAATTGACCCCATGCACCCATCCCGCGTACACTCGCAGATAAGCAAACCCGCTCTCCTGATGCGGGCAACCTGAATGCCCGGAAGGTGCCATGTTCCAGCAAGCAACCCTCTCCAACGGCCTCCGCATCATCACCAGCGCCATGCCCCACACCCGCTCCGTCACCCTCGGCTTCCTCGTCGGCGGCGGCTCTCGCTACGAGTCCGACGACGAGGCCGGCGCCTTCCACTTCGTCGAGCACCTCTGCTTCAAGGGCACCCCCTCCCGCCCTACCCCCCGCATCGTCTCAGAGACCATTGACCGCGTCGGCGGCCTCATGAACGCCACCACCGCCCGCGAGGTCACCACCTACTGGTGCAAGGTCGCTCGCCCCCACTTCGACATCGCCGCCGACCTCATCGTCGACATGGTCCGCAACCCCCTCTTCGACCCCATCGAGCTCGAGAAGGAGCGCGGCGTCATCCTCGAGGAGCTCGCCGCCACCCGCGATCACCCCGACTCCCGCGCCGGCCTCCTCATCGACCAGACCATGTGGCCCGACCAGCCCCTCGGCCGCGACATCGGCGGCACCGCCGACTCCGTCCGCGCCCTCTCCCGCGACGCCATGCTCCGCCTCGTCAACCACCAGTACGTCCCCTCCAACTCCGTCATCACCGTCGCCGGCAACGTCGACCACCACGAGATCGTCGACTGGTTCGAGCGCTCCATGGGCGACTGGCCCACCGGCGACCCCCTCGACTTGTACCCCGTCGTCCTCGGCCAGCGGGCCCCCCGCGTCAACGTCGAGTACCGCAAGTCGGAGCAGGCCCACATCTGCCTCGGCTTCCACAGCGTCCCCAGCGAGCACCCCCAGCGCTACGCCTATGCCATGCTCAGCTCCGTCCTCGGCGAGGGCATGAGCAGCCGCCTCTTCCTGGAGCTCCGGGAGGAGCGCGGCCTCGCCTACGAGGCCCACAGCGGCACCGCCCACTACCGCGACGCCGGCGCCATGGAGGTCTACGCCGCCGTCGACCCCCGAAACGCCCCCACCGCCCTCGAGACCATCCTCGCCGAGCTCGCCAAGCTCAAGGACGGCGTCCCCGAGGACGAGCTCCACAAGGCCCGCGAGTACGCCAAGGGCCGCCTCCTCATGCGCATGGAGGACACCCGAAACGTCGCCCTCTGGCTCGGCAGCCAGCAGCTCATGCGCACCCACGTCAACAACGTCGACGACGTCGTGGAGCACATAGACGCCGTCACCGTGGAGGACCTCCAGCTCGCCGCCCGGGAGATGCTAGTCCCCCACAACCTCAACCTCGCCGTAGTAGGCCCCTTCCGCAACCCCGCCCGCTTCCAGCGCCT
>CAZCPU010000109.1:1776-5761 GCA_964499855.1 uncultured Dehalococcoidia bacterium
CCCCCCTACGGGTACGGGTCCCCCGCGCTCGCCGAAGCCTGAAACTCCCGCTCGTCCGGCCCCCAGAACCCCTTGATGTACTCCAGCACCTCGATGATCTCCGCATCCGTCATCGCCATGTCGAACCCCGGCATGTTCGACGGCTGCCCTGGCATCACGAACGCCAGCCCCCCGCGCTTCGTCACCTGGAACAGGTACCCGTCCCCGTGGTGCCACGTGTGCCCGGAGTTGTCGTGCGGCGGCGCCGGCAGCACCCCGTCCGGCCCCGGCATGAACCAGTTCGCCTGCCCCTCCCCGTTCACCCCGTGGCACGCCGCGCAGTGCGTCACGTAGTTCGCCTGCCCCGGGTGCGACGGCGTCGCCGTCGCCGCTGCGATGACCGCCGTCGGCACCACAGCCCCCGTCGGCGTCGACGCCTCCCTGTCACATGCCGCTAGCGCGAACACCGCCGCGACCGCCACCATGGCAGTGGCGGCCGGCAACGCCCGCATCGGAAAGCGCCTCAGCGTGAACGGTCGAGTTGATCGCGTTTTCAGAGCAGCCTCCGTCGTTCAGGATCTTCTAAGACCATGATACTTGCAGAAGAAGAATCGGACACATTCTGCAATCGAAACGAAAACGATTCCGTGTTGACAACCACAACATCTTGTGTCACACTTCCGACTCTCTACTAGAAACAGTAGATTGAGAGGAGAGCTGCCACAGGATGCGCTGCCCCTACTGCGACCACGACGACTCCCGCGTCACCGACTCCCGCGACGCCTCCGACGGCATCAAGCGCCGCCGCGAGTGCGCCCGATGCGGCCTCCGCTTCACCACCGTCGAGCGCGTCTACACCGCCGCCCAGCTCGTCGTGAAGCGCGACGGCCGCCGCCAGGAGTTCGACCGCGACAAGGTCCGCCAGGGCATCCTCATGGCCTGCACCAAGCGCCCGGTCTCGTCTCAGGCCATAGACCGGTTGATTGATGACGTGGAGCGGCAGATCAGCAGCTTGGCCAAGGCGGAAGTGCCGGCTTCCATGGTCGGACAGATGGTCATGGAGAACCTCAAGTCCCTTGACCATGTCGCCTACGTGCGGTTTGCCAGCGTGTACCGCAACTTCACGGATTTGGAGAGCTTCGCCCAGGAAGTGGAGGCGCTGCAGCGCGACCCGGACCCCCGCGTCGACGCAGCCCTCGAGGCCCAGCTCTCCCTCCCCATGGCCGGCGGCGAAACTCCGGAAAAAGGGGTCAGACGACCCAAGAAACCGCCCGCCGGGGGGTAGTACACTTCCCTTCCCCCGGCTAGCCTTTGCGGCCCCGTCGGGCCCCGCGTGAGTCATGTAGATACATCTGGGAGGAATACCGTGGTTGACATCCGTTCTCGAAAAGACGTTGAGCGCGAGCAGGCCCTCGCCGATCTCCGCGACAAGCTCGCCGCGACGACCGAGCCCGCCGTCCGCGCCGCGCTCCAGTCCGCCATCGATCGCCTCGAGGGCGCCGTGCCCCCCATCGCCCCCGCCGGCCCCGGCCGCACCCGCGTCGCCCGCGCCCTTGAGTCCCAGGGCCTCACCCGGCCCGAGGAGGGCGAGGGCCCCCACCTCACGGAGAACGCCCTCCGCGTCTTGGCCCACCGCTACTTCATGAAGAACGACAAGTTTGAGCCCGTCGAGGACGCCCGCGGCATGTTCCGCCGCGTCGCCCGCGCCATCGCCCAGGCCGACCGCAACTACGGCGCCTCCGACCTCGAGATCGCCGAGACTGAGGCCGCCTTCTACGGCATGATGACCCGCCTGGAGTTCCTGCCCAACTCCCCCACCATGATGAACGCGGGCACGGACGCCGGCACCCTCTCCGCCTGCTTCGTCCTCCCTCTTGAGGACAGCATGTCGGCCATCATGAAGACCGCCTCGGACATCGCCATGGTCCAGAAGTTCGGCGGCGGCACCGGCGTCCCCCTCTCCAACCTCCGCCAGAAGGGCGCCCACATCTCCAGCACCCACGGCAAGGCCTGCGGCCCCATCGCCGTCCTCCGCCACCTCTCCAGCGTCTCCACCATGATCACCCAGGGCGGCAAGCGCGACGGCGCCAACATGGCCGTCATGAGCGTCCACCACCCCGACATCGAGGAGTTCATCGACTGCAAGCGCCAGGAGGGCGAGATCCACAACTTCAACATCTCCGTCGGCGCTACCGACGAGTTCATGCGGGCCGTCGTCGACGGCGGCTCCATCGCAGAGGTCGACCCCGTCACCCAGGAGCCCACCGGCGTCGAGCGTGACGCCCGCGAGCTCTTCACCAGGATCGTCCAGGGCGCTTGGCGCAACGGCGAGCCCGGCATGATCTTCCTCGACGAGGTCAACCGCCGCCAGCCGACGCCCCACCTCGGCGCCATGGAGGCCACCAACCCCTGCGGCGAGCAGCCCCTCCTCCCCTACGAGTCCTGCAACCTCGGCTCCATCAACCTGACGAAGATGCTCTCCTTCAGCCCCGACGGCGCCGAGATCGACTGGGACCTCCTGCGCTCCACCGTGCGCACTGCCGCCCACTTCCTCGACAACACCATCGACGCCAACAACTACTCGGTCCCCGAGATCGAGAAGATGAACCTCCTCACCCGCAAGACCGGCCTCGGCGTCATGGGCTTCGCCGACATGCTCGTCCGCCTCGGCGTCTCCTACGACTCCGAGGAGGGCGTCGACATCGGCCGCGCCGTCATGCGCTTCATCGCCGATGAGGCCCGCGCTGAGTCCGAGCGCCTCGCCGTCGAGCGCGGCCCCTTCCTCGCCTGGGAGGGCAGCCGCCAGCAGCTCGCGGGCATGACCCCCCAGCGCAACGCCTGCCAGCTCACCGTCGCCCCAACCGGCACCATCTCCATGATCGCCGGCTGCTCCAGCGGCATCGAGCCAATCTTTGCCCTCGCCTTCCGCAAGCACAACATCCTTGAGGGCCAGACCCTCTACTACGTCGACAGCGCCTTCGAGGCCGTCGGCAGGCACGAGGGCTTCTACAGCGACGAGCTCGCCGAGTACCTTTCCACCGGCAACTCCCTGCAGGACAGCGACGACGCCCCCGAGTGGGTGAAGCAGGTCTTCGCCACCGCGCCCGACATCGCTCCCGAGTGGCACGTCCGCATGCAGGCCGCCTTCCAGGAGTCCACCGACGCCGCCATCTCCAAGACCATCAACTTCCCCAACAGCGCCACCGTGGACGACGTCGAGAACACCTACATGCAGGCGTGGGAGACCGGCTGCAAGGGCATCACCGTCTACCGCGCCGGCAGCCGCGAGAAGGAGGTCCTCACCGCCGGCACCGCCGAGACGTCGACGGCCATCGCCGAGGTCCCCCAGCCCACCGAGCACCGCCTCACCCCGCGCCAGCGGCCCCCGTCCGTCCGCGGCGTCACCGAGCGCGTCCGCACCAGCCACGGCAACATGTACATCACCATCAACTTCGACGAGGAGGGCCGCCCCTTCGAGGTCTTCACCGCCCTCGGCAAGGCCGGCAGCTCAGACCAGGCCCAGCTCGAGGGCATCTCCCGCCTCGTCTCCATGTCCCTCCGCGCCGGCGTCGACGCCTCGTCCATCGTCGCCCAGCTCCGCGGCATCACCGACGAGCCCGTCTGGAGCGAGGGCACCCTCGTCCGCTCCGCCCCCGACGCCCTCGCCCTCGCCCTCGCGCGGGTCTGCGGCATGGAGCCCGGCAGCCCCTACGGCGGCCAGTACGCCCTCTTCTCCAAGGAGTCGGCCTCAGGCGGCGTCGCCCTCCCCCTCGCCCCCTCCGCCCCGGACGCGATGCCTACGCTGGCGAGCTGGGGCCGCTGCCCGGAGTGCTCGGGCCCCGTCGTCTACCAGGAAGGCTGTCTCATGTGCCGCGAGTGCGGCTACAACAAGTGCGGGTAGCGCACACCTAACACTGTCGAACACGGGGTCGGTCTCACAACCGGCCTCGCGCAGATGCGGGGGCTGGCGCGTTGCGGCGACGTCGCCAGCCCCCGTTCGATTCTC
>CAZCPU010000110.1:0-5660 GCA_964499855.1 uncultured Dehalococcoidia bacterium
GAGCGGTTGAAGGACATCGCGCGGATGCTGGAGGAGGCGGGCTTCATCAGGAGCAACGGCGACCGGATGGAGCTGACGCCGCGGGGCATCCGCAAGATCGGGCAGAAGGCGCTCAAGGAGGTCTTCGCCAATCTGAAGAAGGACCGGCTGGCGAGCCACGAACTGTACGAGTCGGGGCTGCAGGGCGACCTCTCGGGGGCGACGCGGCAGCACCAGTTCGGCGACCCGTTCGACATCTCGCTGCAGAAGACGCTGAGCAACGCCATCGTGCGGAACGGGCCGGGGACGCCGGTGCAAGTGCACCCGAGCGACTTCGAGCTGGTCGAGCGCGAGGAGGCGACGCAGGCGGCGACGTGCGTGCTGCTGGACCAGAGCCGGTCGATGGGGCACTGGGGGAGCTGGTCGTCGGCGAAGAAGGTGGCGCTGGCGCTGATCGCGCTGGTGCGGAGCAAGTTCCCGCGGGACGCGATCTACCTGATCGGGTTCTCGGACTACGGGAGGCGGATCAAGGAGGAGGACCTGCCGGAGACGTCATGGAATGCGTGGGTGTCTGGGACGAACATGCAGCACGCGCTGATGATGTCGCGGAATTTGCTGAGCTACCACAAGGGGGCGACGCGGCAGGTGATCATGATCACAGACGGCGAGCCGACGGCGCACATGGAGGGGGACTACGCGGCGTTCAGCTACCCGCCGAGCTTCCGGACCATGCAGGAGACGCTGAAGGAGGTGCGGCGGTGCACGCAGGAGGGCGTGACCATCAACACCTTCATGCTGGAGTCAAACCCGTACCTGCTGGACTTCGTGGACAAGCTGACGCGGATCAACCGGGGGCGGGCGTTCTACACGAGCCCGTACCAGCTGGGCGAGTACGTGCTGGTGGACTACATCAATAATCGTCGGAAGCGGGTTGCGGCGTAGGGGGTGGGGGACTCCCCCTTCCTAGCCTTCCCCCTGAGGGGGAAGGGATCCCCTCCACGCCGCCCCTCTGGATTCCTGCCTGCGCAGGAATCACGGTTGCTGTTGGGGGACTACGGCGTCAATAGCGACCGGGAGAAGCGAAAAACGAGAGGGGCGCCTGGTTGGGCGCCCCTCTTTTGTGCTTGCGTTGCGCTTGGGTTAGATCATGAGGGCGTCGAAGACGTCCTCTGCCCGGCGGGCGCGGGCGTTGGCGGTGGCGTCTGCGAGGCGCTGCTCGAGGGGCTTGGAGTTGGGGTCCTGGTAGATGAGGCCCAGCGGCAGGCCTGGGGCGTCGACCATGGCGAGCGCGGCGGCGCGGTCGGCCGGGTCGTGGTCCTCGGGGACGTCGTAGATGACGGGCGGGACGCCCTTGGCAGGGTCGCCCTTGAGGACGTCGTAGGTGTTGTTGTAGGTGGTGCACGGGGACTGGACGTGGACGATGGCGAAGCCGGGGTGCTCCATGCCCTGGAGGATGAGGCTGGCCATGTCCCGGACCTTGGCAGAGAAGCTGGAGGCGACGAAGGAAACGCCAAGGGTCATGTAGAGGTGCAGCGGGCTAATCTGGGCCTCCATCTTGCCGTAGGGCGTGGAGGAGGTGATGGTGCCCTCGACAGTCGTGGGGGAGCTCTGGCCCTTGGTGAGGCCGTAGACGCCATTGTCCATGATTACGGCGCAGACGTTCAGGTTGCGAGCGGCCTGCGGGGCGATGTGCTCGCCGCCGATGCTGAGGAAGTCGCCGTCACCGGCGACGACGACGACGTTGAGGTCCGGGTTGCCCATCTTCACGCCGAGGGCGAGGGGCAGGGAACGGCCGTGGATGCCGTGGAAGCCGTAGGGCTGCTGGCCCTCAAGGAGGTGGACGAGGTTGCCGGAGCAGCCGATGCCGGCGACGACGACGTTCTGCTCGATGGGCATCTCCGTCTTGACGTTCCACTGCTGCATGGCCATTTCAAGGGCCCGGCGGACGCCGAAGTCTCCGCAGCCGGGGCACCACTTGAAATCGTACTCGGGGTTCTTCTTGCTCATACGTTCACCATTCCTCTCGCACCGGCGCCGAGGCGCTCCTCGAGCTTGCTCGCCAGGTTGCTGACGTTGAAGGGGAGGCCCGTGTACTGGGTAATGGACTCGGCCTTGACACCCAAGGACCGGAGGTAGCTGGAGAACTGGCCCTGGTAGTTCAGCTCAGGGACGATGACGAGGTCCTTCTGCAGGAGCTCCTCGAGGAGCTTTGCCGGCAGCGGATGGAGGTACATCGTGTAGTACCAGGCGACGTTGAGGCCGTAGCCCTCAAGGATCTCGTAGGCCTCTTCCGTGGGGCCCTTGGAACCGCCCCAGGGCATGACGGCGACGGGGGCCTGTGCGTTGCGGGACTCGTAGTAGCCGTCCTCGAGCAGCTTCAGCTTGGAGAAGCGGCGCTCCATCATGTGGACGTGGCGCTCGGGGAGGTGGGTGGTGTCGCCGAAGGGGTCGTGCTCGCTGGCGTTGGCGATGTAGGGGCCGGGGCCGCCGGGGATGGGCATGGGGGAGATCTCACGAGCCTCGTAGCGGAGGTAACCGTTGTCGCCGGTGTAGACGTCTCGATTCTCGACGAGGACCTTGGAGACGTCGGGCCGCGGGATATTCTGGGCGCGCTCGGCGAGCATCTGCTCGCTGAGCATGATGACAGGGCCCTGGTAGCGCTCGGCCCAGTTGAAGGCGCTGACGGTTGCGTAGAAGCACTCCTCGACGGTGCCGGGGGCGATGACGGGGATGGCGGAGTCGCCGTGGGCCGGGTGGAGGGCGGCCTGGAAGTCGGACTGCTCGGTCTTAGTGGGGAGGCCGGTGGCGGGGCCGCCGCGCTGGACGTTGACGAGGACGTAGGGGATCTCGGTCATCCAGGACATGCCGACGGCCTCGCTCATGAGGGAGAGGCCGGGGCCGCTGGTGGCGGTCATCGCCTTCTTGCCGGAGTAACCGGCGCCGATGACGGCGTTGATGGCCTCGATCTCGGAGCTGGCCTGGTAGGCGAAGTTACCCTCGCCGGCGAGGTTGCGCTCCATGAAGACGAGAATCGGGGTGGCGGGGGAGATGGGGTAGCCGACGTAGAAGTTGATGCCCGCGGCAAGGGCGCCGGCCGAGACGGCCTCATTGCCCTTGATGAGGATCTGGGGGTACTCGGGCTTCACGGGGGGAGACATCTCGGCGAGGGCGAAGCCGCTGGCGGCCGCGTGGCTCCGGCCGAGGAGCATCGCCTCGATGTTGGAGCGGATGATCTCCTCGTCTCCGGCGCGGCCACGGGTGAACCGCTTGGTGACGAACTCATCGAGGAACTCCTGGGGCATGTTGACGAGGTGGGCGAAAGCGCCAATGACGACCATGTTCTCGGCGCGGGCGTTGCCGGTGGACTTGGCCAGCTCCTCGAAGGGGATGCCGAAGCTCTTGCCGTCGCCTTCGAGCTGGAAGTCGCCGAGGTTGTAGATGATGACCCCGTCCGCCGCGACCTCGTCCTTGTGGGTGTCATAGGCCTCGCGGTTGAAGCAGACCAGGACGTCGATCTGGTCGCCCGAGCTGCGCACGGGCCTGGTGGAGATGCGCGTCTGGGTCCAGGTGGGACCGCCGAGGATCTGGGACGGGAAAGTGGAGAAGGTCTGCACGTGGAAACCGGCCATGGACGCCGCTTGCGCCAGTCCGTCGGCGGAGGTGACCATACCCTGACCGCCCTCGCCGGCGAACCGGATGATGAAATCGTCCCGCTTCAATTGGACCTCCCATGCACTGCCGCGCTCCCAAGCGTCGCTCCGTTATCGGCCCGTTGCTCTGGTGGAAGAAGGTTGGGCCGTCGTTACCGGGGCGTCAACCGGCGCCGCAGCGCTACCTCACGGCAAGCGACAATGGAGCGCTCGCCTCACTGAAACCCAACAGCCAAAGTAGCATCGCGCGGGGTGCGTGTCAACACGATTTCGTATGTGCAGGGCTTCACAAACGCACGCTCACAACGAAATCCGCAACCCTGTGATTACGGTTCGGCGAAGTCGTGCCGAGGCCCGCACTCCGCAGCCGATTTGGGGAACGGCGAAGGCTTCGGCGGTCTTTTGCGAACTTACACGGCGGTCGTCAAGGCACGACGGGCGGACCCGGCGGCGAACGCAGTACGGGTGCAGCTATGCTATGATGCATCGGCACCAACACTCGGGGAGGGGTGGATTGCCTGGCGCGAAGCACGATTTGGGACGGGCGATCACAGTGACCGCGGACGCCGTCGGGGAACCGGGCAGCCGCCGATTCCGGCTGCTGGTGGAGGCGGAGCACGGGGGCGCGTGCCTGTGGCTGGAGAAGGAACAGCTCTTCCAGCTGGCGATCGCCATTCAGCGGTTGCTCTCAACGATGGACACAGCCTCCAGCGGGGAGCAAACGAGGCTGCCGGCCCAAGCCAGCGACGCGTACCACGAGTTCCAGGTGGGACGGCTGATGATCAGCGAGGAAGTCCGCGGCCCCATCCTCAACCTGCTGGCAAAGGACCAGGAGGACGGGGACACCGGCGACCCGACGGTTGGGACGCTGGTGGACATCGACCAGCTCAAGGAGCTATCGGAGCGGGCGCTGGCGGTGTGCGCGGCGGGACGGCCGCGGTGCCCGCTGTGCGGTACGGCAATGGGGCCGGAGGGCCACCAGTGCGTGCGCACCAACGGCTACCACCGGGAGATGGTCGACGACATCCCCCGGTGACGGCTCCTCCGGCCTACCCCTCGGATGTTGACCCCATCGAGCGCTAGCGCCCGGGGTGCGTGCTCCACTGCGACGGCGGGGTGAGGCGCTCTCGCTCACTGCCGCGGCCCCTGCCCATGAACGACAGCGCGCAGATGGCAAACGCCGCGCCGAGGGCAGCGCCGAGGGGCTGGTAGAGCACGAACGGGTAGCCGGACCGCACTCCCTCGAACAGCACAGGGATGCCGGCGATGGCGGTGCCGGTCAAGGCGCCGATGGCGCCCCAGATCAGCTGCTCAAGGCTGGAGGCGAGGCGCTCCTGGACACGCTGGGACCGGACGGCCCAGTCCGGCCAGTCCATGTTGGGGCGCGGGGGCTGAAGCTGGGGGCGGAACCGCCGGTCCACGGGAGCGGCGTGCTCCTCCGGGGCCATTTCCTCAGCTTCCAGATCCTCTGCGTAGTGCTCGGCGGAGCGGCGGCCCAAGAGGACAGAGGAACCCCGGGAACGGGCGAATGCGGAATCAATACGCGGCTGTTGCATGAAACCCTCCTATCTACTCGACCCATCGGCGCGTCACGGTGTGGCCGTGCGCGGCAATTTCGGCTAGCACAGAATCCTAGCCTGTTGAAATGAGTATACCTGCGCACGGGCAATTGTCAAATTGCTTTGCACTTGGATTGCTTTGGGGGCGGGCAATAGGATAGGCGAATTCGCGGGGATGGGAGGGTTGGGCGCATGCATTGGCGGGGATGACCGCTAGTGTCGTGCGCGGAGGGCCCCTCCCCTAGATTGCGGCCTCCGCCGGAATGGAGATGGGGTATGGCGGGGTCGCGGGGCTGAGTGCGCTTGGCGTCGCAGCGATGACGGCATAGGTGCGTAGGGGAGTCAACTCACGGGTATGAGCCTGCTCCGCCCCGCGCCTCCCCTCTGGATTCCTGCCTCCGCAGGAATGGCGCGTGGGTGGCGGAGGGTACGTCAATGGGGTTGGGGGAGTGAGCGCCCCGCCCCGCGTCCG
>CAZCPU010000111.1:0-5592 GCA_964499855.1 uncultured Dehalococcoidia bacterium
GCGGAGGCGACGACGCGGGGGTAGGGGGGCGGCCAAGCGCCCTTCGACAGGCTCAGGGCGAACGGGTAGCGTCGGGGGCAGCGAGGCGCCCTTCGACAGGCTCAGGGCGAACGGGTAGCGTCGGCGGCAAGCTGGTGTTCTCTACGGGGAGCGAATAACGATGCCACGAACGTGTCCTCATGTGCATGCGCCAGTGCGTATTGGAGCGTACACGGTGTATGCGTCGAGTTACCGGGACGCAGCACCCCAGATCAAGTCGTATGCCCGCAAAGACGTGGCTTTCTATCTGGACGCGGAAGCTTGGGGGCGGCTTATGGATGCGGCCCCGCCCGACTACTCGGCAGAGGCAGGCGATGTCCCTGCCCTAGACGATGCCACCGGCCGGTGCTACATCGTGGATTGGACGGACATGTCCGGTCTGCCACAGCCAAGATTTGAAGCACTACTGAACATGGCAATCCAGTCTCTGGAAGCGGGCAAGTCCGTGGAGGTGGGATGCATCGGGGCACACGGTCGCACCGGGACGTTCCTCGCCGGGCTGCTGGTGAAGCTGGAGGGGTTACCGGGAGACGAAGCCAGGGCGGAGATTCGACGGCGATACTGCGAGAGTGCGGTCGAAGTGGAAAAGCAGTGCGAAATGCTACGGATTCTAGCCGGCGACGCCTAGCACGCGAAAGGGCCCCGCTCTTATCGAGCGGGGCCCTTTTCCATGCCGGGGAGCGGTTGGCTAGAGGTCCATCCAGGGGTCAATGCTGACGTGGATGGCTCCGGCGGCGCCGGTGCCGCCGACGGAGTCTATGGCGTAACGGAGGTCCTTCAGGCCGAAGTGGTGGGTGACGATCTCCTTGATGGGGTAGCGGCCCGAGGCGATGGTGGAGATGGCGCGCTCCACCGAGCGGTAGGAGTGGCCGTGGCACCACTTCATGGTGAGGTTCTTGCGGCCGGTGCCGCCGACGGAGATGGTCTCGTTGCCGGCGGCGGGCAGGCAGACGACGCCGTTGAAGGCGGCCATGTCGATGCCCTCCTTGACGGTCTCGCGGCCGCCGCCGGTGACGTTGACGACGACGTCCGCGCCGTGGCCGCCGGTGTATTGCATCACCTTCTCGACGAGGTCCTCGGCCTCGACGTCGACGGTGTAGTCGGCGCCCATGCGGCGAGCGATCTCGAGGCGGTGCTCGTCACGGCCCATGCCGCTGACGATGATCATGGAGGCGCCGGCCTCACGGGCGGCGATGACGGCGGCGAGGCCCTGCTGGCCGGGGCCCTGGACGACGACGGTCTTGCCGATGGAGGCGCCGCCGTACTCGACGGCCCACTCGTAGCCGTTGCTGAAGGGCAGGAAGAAGGCGGCCTCAGAGGCGTCGACGTGGTCGGGGATCTTGTGCACCATGGCGCCGGGGTGCATGTACATGTACTGGCTGTAGCCACCCCAGAGGGCGGGCTCGACGTCGATGGGGGTGGAGCCGTACCAGAGGCGGGGGTTCTCGCCGGTGTGGCCGAAGGAGCTGGTCTGGGGGCAGAAGCGGGGGTAGCCGGTGCGGCAGAGCTCGCAGGAGCCGCAGGGGACGTACTCCTCGAGGGCGACGCGGTCGCCTTCCTTGACGCCCCAGCGCTTGGATGCCTCGCTGCCGATCTTGGCGACCCAGCCGAGGTTCTCGTGGCCCATGATGCGGACGCCCTCGCCCATGCGGTCGTAGCCGTGGACGTCGCTGCCGCAGATGCCGCAGCGCTCGATGCGGAGGAGGCCGCCGTCGGGCGGGATGTCGGGCAGGTCGAACTCCCGGATCTCGAACTCCCTTGGCGCGACTATGACTGCGGCCGCTGACTTCTCTGCCATGACATCCCTCCGATTTCAGTTTGCGGGCACGCCTTCGTGCTCAGGCGCCCTTCGACAGGCTCAGGGCGAACGGATGGGCGTCACCCCCATCCGGGCCACGTATCGAGTACGGGGCAAGCCCTTCCCCCATGATGGGGGAAGGGGTCACCGGACAGGCTAGATGCGGGCTGCCAGCCGGTCCGCGGCAGCGACGCGATAGTCCTCGCTGCGGTTGATGAGCACCGAGGCTGAGCGCACCTTGTAGCAATCCGGGTGGGTGGCAGCGAAGGACTCGATGCCCTCCTGGAGGTTGCGGGCCTCCTTCAGCAGGCGGCGGCGGTAGGCGATGATGGCGGAGTCGCTGGAGCCGAGGTGCTCGCCGGCGCGCCAGGTGAGGGCGCCCATGGACTCCTGCGTCCCCATGTCCTGCTCGCCGATGCCGCGGATGCCGGTGAAGGTGCGGTAGCGCTGCTGCTGGCGGTCGATCATGTAGTCGTTGCTGCTGTTGCTGAGCGGGACGTACTTGTAGTCGGTCAGGGCGTGGATGCCGGTGCCGCTCCAGTGCTCGTTAATCTCCTCCTGGGTGAAGGGGCGGTAGGGGTTCCAGGAGATGCTGAAGTTCCAGCAGTGGTAGTCGTCGATGGGCACCCAGGCGTGGCCGCCGATCTGTTGGCCGGGCTCGATGGAGCCGGGGATCATCTGGTAGAAGGGCATGAGCAGCTGGGTGATGCGGAAGTAGTAGCGGTCCTGATCGGCGTCGCGACGGGCGGAGATGAGGAGGCCGTAGTCGGTCTCGTCGACGACGAAGCGGGGGGAGGTGTCGGTGGTGGTGAAGGTGGCAACCTGGGCGCCGGCGCGCGGGGCGGGGCGCTTGTCGGGGTTGTCGCGGAGGAAGGGGGTGACGCCGCTGTGGAGGAAGGAGATGTGGCTGGAGTCGATGCCGCCCTCGACGGACTGCACCCAGTTGCTCTCCTGGATGCGCTTGGAGATGACGCGGTGGCTGTCGGGGAGCGTCGCCCAGTCGATGCGGGGCAGCTCGGGCATGTGCTCGGCGGGGCCCATGTAGGCCCAGATGAGGCCGCCGTACTCGCGGGCGGGGTAGGCCTTGATCTTGACCTTGTCCTTGAAGTTGGACTCGGCGGGCTCGGAGGGCATGTCGACGCAGTCGCCGTTAACGTCGAACTTCCAGCCGTGGTAGACGCAGCGGAGTCCGCACTCCTCGTTGCGGCCAAAGAACAGGCTGGCGCGGCGGTGCGGGCAGTAGTTGTCGACGAGGCCGATGTCGCCGTTGGAGTCCTTGAAGGCGACGAGCTCCTCGCCCAGCAGGGTGGTGCGCACGGGCGGGCAGTCAGGCTCGGGGAGCTCCTCGGGCAGCAAGAACGGCACCCAGAAGCGGCGAACGTACTCGCCCATGGGCGTGCCGGGGCCAATTCGACACATGTATTCGTTGTCGGCGTCGCTCAGCATCTCGCACTCTCCTCCATGCGCTGAGCGGAGCGCCCCACGGCGCCCCGCGCGGTTGCGGTATGATACTCCTCCTCGCGCGGCGTGTCACGCTACGCGCGAGATTGCCACAGGCATCGCAGGCTGCGTATGCTTGTGTCCTGCGGGACGCCAACGAACCCACGAAAAGGAGCGCTCGACTTGTCCACCCTGCTGGCCGTCAACGACCTGCGGACGCACTTCACCACCCGGGAGGGGACGGTGAAGGCCGTCGACGGGATTAGCTACGACATCCAGGAGGGGGAGACGGTGGGGCTGGTGGGCGAGAGCGGGTGCGGGAAGAGCGTGAGCGCGCTGTCGCTGCTGCGGCTGGTGCAGAGCCCGCCGGGGCGCATCGCCGGGGGGTCGGTCGAGTTCGAGGGGCGGGACCTGCTGACGCTGAGCGACGCGGAGATGCGGGGGGTGCGGGGCAACCGGATCGCGATGGTGTTCCAGGAGCCGATGTCGTCGCTCAACCCGGTGCTGACGGTCGAGCGGCAGATCACGGAGGCGCTGGAGGTACACCTGCAGGTAGGGAGGCGGGAGGCGACGTCGCGGGCGGCGGAGCTGCTGCACATGGTCGGGATCCCGGACGCGGCCGACCGGCTGAAGAGCTACCCGCACCAGTTCAGCGGCGGGATGCGGCAGCGGGTGATGATCGCGATGGCGCTGAGCTGCAACCCGAAGCTGCTCATCGCGGACGAGCCGACGACGGCGCTGGACGTGACGATCCAGGCGCAGATCCTGGAGCTGCTGCAGCGGCTGTCGGCGGAGACGGGGACGGCGGTGCTCATCATCACGCACAACCTGGGGGTGATCGCGCGGTACGCGAGCCGGGTCAACGTCATGTACGCGGGGAAGATCGTGGAGAACGGCCGGGCGGTGGACCTCTTCCAGAACCCGCAACACCCCTACACCAAGGGGCTGCTGCAATCGGTCCCGCGGTTCACCCAAGGCCGGGGCACCAAGCTGTCCACCATCGAGGGGACGCCGCCGGACCTGGCGCACCTACCGACCGGCTGCGCGTTCCACCCTCGCTGCGCGTACGCCATCGACCAGTGCCGGGCGGAGACGCCGACGCTGACGGTGCGGGCCGAGGGGCACTCGGCGGCGTGCTGGGTGGAGGGGTAGGGGTGGCGGGCGAGCCGGTGCGGCTGCACCACGTGGACTTTGCTGCGATTGACGTGAGCCCGCGGACGGAGTGGGTGTTCGCGCGCGTCTGGGACACGGACGGGGCCACGGCAGAGGTGGAGATCACGGCTGCGGGGCTCACGGAGGGCGTCGTCGAGCAGGTGGACCACGCGGTCGGGCTGTTGCGCGGGACGCCGATTGCGGCCGAGGACGACGTGCCCATCATGCTGGACGTCGACGACGAAGCGCTCGGGGCGGACATGACGAACGCGACGGCGGTGAGCGCGGTGCGGACGGCGGTCAGCGTGCTGCAGGCGCTGAAGGGCGGGGTCAGCCTTGCCGAGGGGCTGGGCGGGGCCCCGGGCATCGTGCCGCTGTACGCCAACATCAACCGGGGGCTCTTCGCGTCGGGGCGCACGCCGGCGGAGTTCGCGCGGGCCGCCGAGCGGGCCGTGAGCGAGGGGTTCCGCTCGATCAAGTGCGCGCCCTTCGACGAGGTGGCGCCGGGGACGCCAGCGGACGAGGCGGTGCGCCTGGCGGCGACGGGCATCGCGCGCGTGGCGGCGATCCGGGAGGCCATCGGGCCGGAGGTGGCGCTGATGGTGGACTGCCACAGCCGCTTCGACGTGGAGTCGGCGATCGCGGTGGCCGGGGAGCTGGCGGGGCTGGGGGTCGCGTGGTTCGAGGAACCGCTGGACCCCGGCAAGGACCCGGCGGGGCTGGCGCACATCGCTGAACGCATCTCCATGCCGCTATCGGGCGGCGAGCACGGGTACGGCGAGGGGCACTTCGCGGGGCTGATATCCGACGCCGCGCACACAATCGTCATGCCTGACGTGAAGTTCTGCGGCGGAGCGGCCGTGGCGGCGAGGGCGGGCCGGGCGGCCATCGCGGCGGGCGGGGGCGTGTCGCTGCACTGCCCGTCGGGACCGCTGTCGCTGATGACGAGCGGGCACGTCAGCGCGGCCGTGGCGGGGTCGCTGCCACTGGAGCACGCGGTGTACGAGGCGGAGTGGCGGTCGACGCTGCTCGTGCCGCGGGAGCCGATCGTCGACGGCGGCCTGCACCTCTCGGGCGGGCCGGGGCTTGGGGCGGAGCTGGACTGGGGGATGCTGCAGTGGTCGGGGCGCGTCTGGCGCCTGTCCTGAGCCGCGCGCTAGCGC
>CAZCPU010000112.1:0-1617 GCA_964499855.1 uncultured Dehalococcoidia bacterium
CATACGCACAAGTGTTCGGGCAGGACGTGCCGCAACCAACAGCGTGGGAACGCGAGGCGCCTTCACGGAGGGGGTGGGGGCGCCCGCGAGCGGCCTCCCGCTCCAGCGCTCTTCCATCGGCGGCGAGGGAGGGGCCGGTCCGCACGTAAGTGCCCCGGCCCCTTTCATTTGCCCGGCCCCCCGCATTGCCGGGTATACTGGCTCCGTCCCGGCATCTCGCACCTGAAGGGAGCCCCATGACCCAATCACCCGCCAACGCCAACGTCACCGGCATCCTCGCCGCCTACATGGCCGAAGCCCGCGACCGCGCCCTGCCCGCCAACGTCGACCTCGAGGCCAAGCACCGCCTCCTCGACAGCCTCGCCGCCATCGTCTCCGGCAGCACCCTCTTGCCCGGCGAGATGGCCGTCAAGTACGTCCGCACCCTCGGCGGCGTCCCGGAGTCCATGGTCATGACCACCGACGTCGTCACCTCCGCCGCCAACGCCGCCCTCGCCAACGGCATGATGGGCCACGCCGACGAGACCGACGACTTCGACCCCCCCTCCAAGGCCCACCCCGGCTGCAGCGTCGTCCCCGCCGCGTGGGCCATGGCCGAGCGCGAGGCCGCGTCCGGCCCCGAGCTCCTCCGCGCCGTCGCCCTCGGCTACGACGTCGCCTGCCGCATGCTCCTCGCCGTCGACGCCGACAAGCTCCGCGCCGCTCACCACAGCGCTGAGGGCTTCGGCGCCACCTTCGGCGCCACCGGTGCCGCCGCATCCCTCGCCCGCCTCGACTCCACCCAGATGCGCTACGTCCTCTCCTACGCCTCCCAGCAGGCTTCCGGCCTCTGGGCCTGGGTCGGCGATGAGGAGCACGTCGAGAAGGCCTTCGACTTCGCCGGCATGGGCGCCCGCAACGGCGTCACCGCCGCCACCATGGTCCAGATGGGCTTCTCCGGCGTCCCCAACATCCTCGACGGCGAGCACAATCTGCTCCAGGCCTTCTCCCAGGACCCGGACCCCACCTTCCTGACCGACGGCCTCGGCGAGCAGTTCATGGTCGCCTCCACCGCCATCAAGCCCTACGCCGTCGGCTACCCCATCCAGTCCGCCCTCGACGCCCTCTTCACCATCACCGCCGCCCACAACGTCACCGGCGCCGACGTCGATCGCGTCGTCGCCAAGCTGCCCACCGACGGCGCCGGCGTCGTCAACAACCGCTCCATGCCCGACGTCAACATCCAGCACTGCATCGCCCTCGCCCTAGTCGACGGCGCCGTCTCCTTCGCCTCCACCCACTCCTACGAGCGCATGGCCGACCCCGCTGTCCTCGCCATGAAGGAGCGCGTCACCCTCCAGCCCGAGCCCACCCTCGTCATGCCCGAGGCCCCACGACAGGCCATCATCGAGGTCACCACCACCGACGGCCGCACCCTCTCCCACCACACCAAGTACGCCCCCGGCACGGCCCAGAACCCCCTCGACACCGCCCGCGTCTGCGAGAAGGCCCGCGACCTCATCGCCCCCGTCCTCGGCCACGACGCGACCGAGCAGCTCATAGACCGCGTCCTCCACATCGAGGACGTCGCCAACATCCAAGACCTCCGCCCCCTCCTCGCGCGGTCCTAGCGTGGGC
>CAZCPU010000112.1:1717-4103 GCA_964499855.1 uncultured Dehalococcoidia bacterium
TCGAAGGGCCATGCAAACGGACGCGAGGAATAGCCACACGCAAGAAAAAGGGGCCGCTCAGCGGCCCCTCTTCCTTCAAGTCAGCCCGATGTGGCAACTACCCCGTCAGCGCATCCACCCCCGCTTGCCATTGACTCTGGTTCCAGCCCCCGTACCCCTTCCGAAGCTGAATGATCCCGTTCGCGTCGATGCCGATCGCGCTGGACTGCGACGTCACTCGGAATCCGTCTTTCACTATGCTCTGGTCGTAGGTCGTCAACGGGAAGCTCAGACCTCGGTTGTTCGCATAGCGCTGCAGCTCGGAATCGTTGGCCAGCGCATCGTAGCTGATGCCGAGTATGAGCACGTCATCGCTGTTTGCTGTGTAGACGCGCTGCAGATGCGGAACCTCCGCATTGCAGATCGGTCACCACGTCGCAAAGAAGTAGACGAGCACCGCCTTCCCGCTCGCCGTCACCTCCGACAGCGTGATCGTCTCCCCCCTGACCGACGTCACCGTGAAGTCCGGCGCCCGCTGACCCACGTTGTGCCCGACGGGGATGTTCGGCGTCGCCGTCGGGACGGGTGACGGCGTCACGGTCGGCGCGGGCCGGGGCATCGCCGTTGGTGGCGGTGCCGGGACTGCGGTCGGTGGCGGTGCCGGGACCGCCGTTGGTGGCGGAGGTGCCGTCGTTGGCACGGGAATCGCGGTCGGCGGCGGCGCGGCTACGATCGCCGTTGGTTCCAGTGGGACTCCCACAGCCGTCGGCTGCGACGGCGCCGTCGTAGGCGCCGCCGCGACGGCCCCGCTCGTCGCGTCCGTCGAGCTCAGGGTGGCGGCCGCCGCCGGTTCCCCCGCCTCCGTCGACGCCCGTGGGCCGCCGAGCGTGTCCAGCCACTCGCGCCACTTGTCCTCTCCCTGCAGCCCGCCGTTCTTCCGCAGCACGATCTCGCCGGTCGCGTCAATGCCTATCGCCGCCGACTGCTGCGTGATCCGGTAGTCTGAGAGCGGCCCGTTGCTCGCGGGCGCCAGCGGCCACGTCAGCCCCAGGCGGTTGGCCCACCCGCTGATCTTGTCGACTGACTCGCCCGGGTCGACGTCCACCCCGATCAGTGCCACGTCGCCCTCATAGTCCGGGTAGAGCGCTTGCAGATGCCGAACCTCGGCATTGCATGTCGGTCACCACGTCGCGAAGAAGTACAGGAGCACCGGCGATCCGGCTCCCGTCGCCTCCGACAGGCTGAACGACTCGCCGCCCACCGTCTCCACCGTGAAGTCCGGCGCCAGCATGCCCACCTCGTGCCCGACGGCGTTGCTCGGCTCCGGCGCCGTGGCCGTCATCGTGTCGCCGCCCGTCGTCGCGTCCGTCGTCGCGGCGCCCGTGTCCGGCGCGGCGGGCCCCGTCGCGTCGTCCTCCTCGCCGCCGCACGCCACCGCGGCCAGCAGCGCCGCCGCCGCCGCGAGCGCCAGTAGCGCGGACCACCGCCCCGTGCCCGTGGTCCAGGCCCAACACCGCTTCATCGCCACCTCCGTCCACTCTAGCTGTTTTCATTATAGGGCAACCCCAGCCTGAGTTGACCATTCGGTATCATCCGCGGGACGAAAACACCCCCCAATCGCCTGTTTCGCCCCGCTCCGGGGCCCTCCAGGCGGGCGTGGCCCGGTTCGCGGCCTCGGAGGACTGAGAACTGGTATCAACCCGTCCTCGCCGCGCCCTCGGGCTCGCTCCGCGGCGCTCCGCGCAATCCTGCGGCGGCTCCTGCCTTGCCGCACCGGTCAAATCGTGTGGTGAAGACTGCCGGGTCGTTATGCGTTTGAATGCCTGACAATAGACCTTGTATCATTCATTTATATTGGGTTGACAAGGTTTGTATCACTTGGGTACGTTTCATGTATCTCAGTTGCATCTCAACTGGGGAAGCGCGCAAGGAGGTAAGCATGACCACGCATGACCACAGCCACGAGCACGACGACCATTGTCACGAGCATGCTGGCGAGCATTGCCACAACCACGATGGCGTCCACTGCCACGACCACGGCGCCGGCCACTGCCACGTCCACGGCGATGCCGCATGCCAGGCCATCATGGGCCCCGAGGACATGGACGAGCACGGCCACATCCACTGCCATGAGCACGGCGGCGAGCACTGCGCCGCTGAGGACGACCCCCACCACGTCGCCCACGCCGCCGCCTAGCGTGTCGGTCCAGAAAGGCCGCTATAGGTAACCCGAACGAAACGCAAGTCGGATGTCCGGCTAGGCATTGCCCTGCCGGACATCTGCCATTGCACGAAAGGGAGCCGTCGTGACCACTGAGCACCGGCACGATCACGACCACGACCACGCCCACGACCACGGGCATGACCATGCCCACGACCACGCCCATGACCACGAGGGCCACGACCA
>CAZCPU010000112.1:4203-5539 GCA_964499855.1 uncultured Dehalococcoidia bacterium
CCACGACCACGCCCACGCGGGCCATGCCCACGGCCACGGCGGCCACGCCCATCATCACCACGGGCACGGCGGCCATGACCACGCCCACGACCTCAGGGGCGCTAGCCGCAAGAGCCTGTTCGTCGCCCTTGCCCTCATCGGCGGCTTCATGTTCGTCGAGGTCGTCGGCGGCATCCTCTCCGGCAGCCTCGCCCTCCTTGCCGACGCCGCTCACATGCTGACCGACGCCGCCTCCATCGCCCTCGCCCTCTTCGCCATGTGGATCGCCAATCGCCCTGCCGCCGCCGGCTCAACCTTCGGCTTCTACCGTACCGAGATCCTCGCCGCCCTCGCCAACACCGTGAGCCTCTGGCTCATCGCCGGCTGGATCTTCTTCGAGGCCTTCCACCGCTTCTTCGACACCCCGGAGGTCGAGGGCCCCCTCATGTTCAGCGTCGGCGTCGTCGGTCTCATCATCAACATCGCCGCCGCTTGGGTCCTCCACCGCGCCGCCGGAGAGAGCCTCAACGTGGAGGGCGCCTTCCAGCACGTCATGGCCGACCTCATGGGCTCCGTCGGCGTCATCATCTCCGGCGTCCTCATCGTCCTCTTCGCTGACCAGAACGACATCTGGTACATCGCAGACCCCATCATGAGCGTCCTCATCGGCCTGCTCATCCTCAAGGTCTCCTGGGGCCTCTTCATGCGCGTCTTCAAGGTGCTCCTCGAGGGCACCCCAGACTCCGTCGACATCTACAACATCTGCAGCGAGATGGAAGACGTCGACGGCGTCACCCTCGTCCACGACGTCCACGCCTGGACCATCACCTCCGGCTACGATGCCTTCACCGCCCACGTCTTCGTCAGCCCCACCCAGGCCGGCCGCCAGGAGGAGATCCTCAAGCAGCTCCGGAGGATCGTGTACGACCACGGCCTAAACCACGTCACCATCCAGGTCGAGCTCTCCGTCGCCGAATGCACGGAAGAGCGCCACCACGTAGAACACCTCCAGGCCCGCTTCCAGCCCCAGGCATAGCCACCCCCACCCCCTACTCCCCCAAATCAAAAGGGCCCGGCGGCAACCCCCGCCGGGCCCTCCTACTCCTCCTCACCGGCGAATGCCGGTGCCCAGGCGGGGGCGGGGAGGCGCCTTCAACCCCAACACCCCCAAAGCCAAGGGCCCGACGGCAACCCCCCGCCGGGCCCTCGCACCCCTCCTCACCGGCGAAGGCCGGTGTCCAGGCGGGGCGGGGAGGCGCCTTTACCCCCAACACCCCCAAAGCAAAAGGGCCCGGCGGGAACCCCCGCCGGGCCCTTCTTTCTCCAACTCCGTTCGCCCCGAGCTCACTACCTCCGT
>CAZCPU010000113.1:0-5484 GCA_964499855.1 uncultured Dehalococcoidia bacterium
GTGGGGGACTCCCCCATCCCCGCATCAAGTACGGGGCAGGCTCTGACCTTCCCCCTGAGGTGGAAGGGATACCATGCCGCCGCCCCTCTGGATTCCCGCTTACCGTTGGGTCAGCAGGGGGGCTGCGCAGGAATGACGCCCGCGAAAATGCAGTGTCGAGCGGGAGTGGTAGGTGGCGGGAGGCCCCACCCCTGGATACCGGCTTCCGCCGGTATGGAGGGTGGGGATGGGTGCAGATGGAGGAGGCGGTTTGTGGCGGGGTTGCCCCGCCGCGCCGCGCCTCTGGATTCCTGCCCCCGTATCGGGGTGCGGGGCATGCTTCGCAGGAATGACGAGAGGGTAAGGGAGAGGCGAAGGGTGTGGGCTGTGGTTGCCGGTTCCAGCTGTCGTGGGATGGGCGAGTCGCGACTCGCCCCTACGGTGCGGGGGTGAGCGCGACAAGGGCGGCCACGAAGGCCGCCCCTACGGCTTGATGGGGCTCTTGCCTACTCGAGGAAGTCTCGGGGTTTGCGGGAGCGGGTGGGGTGGCGGAGCTTGCGGATGGCCTTGGCCTACGGGGTGGGGGTGGAGGCCGAGGGCGTGGGGGTGGGGGGCCAGGGCGTGGGGGCAAGGGGGAGAGCCCAAATTTCCTCCGTGTACGCTTTGACGTCGTCAAGCGTGGCGTCCATGTACCAGTCGTCCGTGAGCGTGACGTGTGCATTCAAGTAGGCGTCTTTCGCTGCGTTGTGCCACTCGAGGGACAAACTTGGGGAGATGACATCGCCAGCGATTTCCCGCTGCCAACTCAGGACAGCTTGCTGCTGCGCAAACTGGCTGGGCAGCACCTCATTAAAGTACACATCTTCGCCGACGGCAGAAATGTAGCCTTTAGCTTCCGCAGCCTTCCCTCCCGCAAGGAGGGTCTTTTGTTGTGCTACCAGGGCAGCAATGTCGGCATCGTTACAGTTGTGGCCCGCGTCAGTGGCAGCCGTGAACTCGGCCAGGTCGGCAACGACGCTAGCGAACAAGGCGGTATCAACCCCGTATTGCTCGATGCGTTCGATTCTCGCCTTAAGCAACTCCATCGGGTTATAAACCTCCGGCACGGGGGTGGGTTGGCCGGCAGGCAAGAAAATCTCGTACGTCCCTCCAGAGGTGCTGATCCTTCTCGAAACCTCCAGGCTCCAGTTAAGTTCCAGACGTGATATTTCGATGTCGGCTTTCGTGACGGGAAGTCCGTTCACGTAGGCAACAATCGTGGAGCCGCCGTCGCGCCTGGCTGCACCCTTTGCGGCGCCCCGAAGTTCCAATTCTGGGTCAAACAGCCCCCTGCTCTCGCTCCTTAAGAGATTTGGGTCATCCACCACTGGCAACGCAGCCCATTCAGCTTCTGAAATATCCTTCAGTGAGAACTCAGGCCAATCAGTTTCTAATGCATCCATCATTGCGGACTCACGCGAATAAGCCTCTGCAGCATCCCTCGCCAGGAACTCGTACCCTTCAACTCCCGTGGAATCCACTTGAGCATCCATCGCCGGGAACTTAGGCCAATCAAACTCCGGAGCGCCCATCGCCGGGAACTCCGACCCTTGAACTTCCGGGGCATCCACCGATGGGGACTTAGGCAAATCAAAATCTGGAGCATACGGCGACTCGTACACGTACCCTTTAATCTCCTCGGAATACACCAACGGGACCTTGTACACTCTGCCTTCTCTAAACACCACTGACCGGGGCTCGGACGGTGTATCCAAGTACTCCTGGAGCTCTTCTTCTCCGAGAAGCCACTGCCGGCAATCGACGTAACGCACGATACTCTGGTCATTCTGCCTAGTCACAGCCAGCAGCACTATGACGAGGCACACTATCAGGCCCAGTGTGACCAGGGCGAGGCGAGCCAGCAGCGTGAGCCGGGGAAGGGCGGGCATGGCCTCACCTACTCCAGGAAGTCTCGGAGTTTGCGGGAGCGGGTGGGGTGGCGGAGCTTGCGTAGGGCTTTGGCCTCTATCTGGCGGATGCGCTCACGGGTGACGCCGAAGTCGCGGCCGACCTCCTCGAGGGTGCGGCTGCGGCCGTCGATGAGGCCGAAGCGGAGCTCGAGGACGCGGCGCTCGCGCTCGCTGAGGGTGTTGAGGACGTCCTCGACCTGCTCGCGGAGGAGCTGGTAGGCGGCGGCCTCGATGGGAGCGAGGGCGGCGCGGTCCTCGATGAAGTCGCCGAGGTGGGAGTCCTCCTCCTCGCCGATGGGGGTCTCGAGGGAGACGGGGTCCTGGGAGATGCGGAGGATCTCGCGGACGCGCTCGGGGGACTGCTCGAGGGACTCGGCGAGCTCCTCGTTACTGGGCTCGCGGCCGAACTCCTGGATGAGGCGGCGCTGCTGGCGGAGGAGCTTGTTGATGGTCTCGACCATGTGGACGGGGATGCGGATGGTGCGGGCCTGGTCGGCGATGGCGCGGGTGATGGCCTGGCGGATCCACCAGGTGGCGTAGGTGCTGAACTTGTAGCCCTTGCGGTAGTCGAACTTCTCGACGGCGCGGATGAGGCCGATGTTGCCCTCCTGGATGAGGTCGAGGAGGGACATGCCGCGGCCGATGTACTTCTTGGCGACGCTGACGACGAGGCGTAGGTTGGCCTCGGCGAGGTGACGCTGGGCGCGGTTGCCGTCGTGGACGGCGCGGTCGAGGTGACGGCCGAGGAGCATCTCGAAGGGGAGGAGGTCCTCGAGCATGCCGCCGAGGTCCTCGCTGAGGCGGTCGAGGGGGGTCTCGGCGTCGATGACCTCGATCGCCTGGGGGGCGAGGAGGCGGCTGTTGAGGGAGAGGGCGATGATTTCCTGGGCGACGTCGGTCTCCTCGATGCCGAGGCCGGCGCTGAGCTCGGCGACGATGTCCATCTTCATCTCGTTGTCGATGGCGGCGCGGAGCTTGGGGTCCTCGATGATGTGGCGCAGGGTGATGGGGGGCTCGAGGTCGCAGTGCTCGGCGAGCTCCACGGTGACGGGGAAGGTGGAGGCGAGGCGGCGGAGGAGCTCGATGGTGACCTGGACGGCGGAGGGGGTCCTGCCGGAGCCGTCGTTGAGGTACTTGCGCATGGCGGTGACGTGCTTGCCGGCCTCCATGCGGCGGGCGAGGCTGCGCTCGTCCTGGGCGGTGAGGAGGCTGACGCGACCGATCTCGCGCAGGTACATGCGCACGGGGTCATCGATCATCTCGGCGGACTCGAGCTCGATGTCGTCGTCGTTATCGACCTCGTCCTCGGGGCGGGTGTCCTGCAGGTCCTTGGGGTTGGGCTCCTCGACGGTCCAGGTCGAGGCGGAGGCCCTGGCGGAGGCGGCGTCGAAGATGGTCTTGACGTCGGGGCTGGCGTTGGCCAGGGCCTCGGCGGCGGACTGCGGCGCTGCGGCCGGCTGCGACTCGGCCGTCTCGGGCGCGGGCTCCTGCGCATGGGCGGCTGCCGCGACCTCCGGGACCTTGCCGGTGGTCTCCTGGTTCTCCATGTTCATCTCCTGGCGAGAGTGCCTGCTGCGCAGGCAGACGGGCTAGATGTCCCTGCGGACGCGGGCGGAGAAGATCTCGCGAAGCCGCTCGTCCTGCCGGTGGAGCTCCTCCTCCTCCGGCGCGGTGTCCCGGCCCTCCGCCACGGCCTGCGCCAACGACGCTCCCAGCTGCGTGCGCTGTTCCCGGAGCTGCCGCTCCTCCAACCGCCGTATCGTCTGCGCGAACGATTCCGTCCGCTGCTTGTAATCCATCAATGGGATTTCACGGCTGAGGAGGGACTCCAGGTGCTCTTGCAGAAGGGCGTCAAGGTCTTCTTTCAGTTCTTCCATTGTAGAACATTCGGCCCATTTCTGGAAGACTTCCCTGTTCTCGCTCTGGCGGAAGAACTCGGCGCGGAGGGCGGCGGCGGCGGCGCGGAGGTCGGGGTCGCGCATGAGGAGGGCGAGGGAGTAGGCCTCGAGGGGGTCGTCGCGGTCGAAGACGCCGGTGGGGGCCACGACCGCGTCCTCGAAGGGAGCGGGGCGCGGGGCCTGGCGGCGTCCGGGGCCGGAGGCGGGGGCGTCGAGGAAGGCGCGGCGCTGTCGCTGGAGGATGCCCTCGAGGGTCTGGCGGGTCACGCCGATGAGCCCCTCGAGCTTCTCCATGTAGCGGTCCTGGTCCTCCTCTCGCGCCGAGAGGATCCAGCCGCCGAGCTCCTCGGTGAGGGCGCGGCGGCCGTCGTTCGTGTCGAGGTCGAACCGGTCGGCGAGGAGGCGGAAGCCGAAGTCGACGCGGGGCTCGGCGGCCTCGAGTACCTCCGGCCAGAGCTCGGGCGAGTTGCGGATGAGCTCGTCGGGGTCCTTGCCCTCGGGCAGGAGGGCGATGCGGACGTCGGGGACGTCGGCCCAGGACGACTTGAGGCTGCGCATGGTGGCGTCCTGCCCGGCGTCGTCCATGTCGAGGGCGAGGACGAAGCGGTCGGCGAGCGGGCGGAGGGCCTCGACCTGGCGGGAGGTCAGCGCGGTGCCCATGGAGGCGACGACGTTGGTGTAGCCGTGCTGGTGGGCCATGAGGGCGTCCATGTAGCCCTCGACGACGACGCCCTCGCCGCGGAGGCGGATGTTGTCACGGGCGGCGTCGAGGCCCCAGAGGAGGGACGACTTGTCGAAGACGGGCGTCTGGGGGGTGTTGAGGTACTTGGGGACGCTGCCGTCGAGCTCGCGGCCGCCGAAGCCGACGACGCGGCCCTCGACGTTGCGGATGGGGAACATGAGGCGGGCGTGGAAGAGGTCGCGGGAGGCGCCCTGTTGGGGGCGGGTGACGAGGCCGGCGCGCTGGAGCTGCTCCTCCGTGAAGCCCTGCCCGACGAGGTGGACCTTGAGCTCCTCGAAGCCGTCGGGGCTGAGGCCGAGGTTGAAGGCGGCGGCGGTCTCCGGCGCGACGCCGCGGTCCTGGAGGTAGGCGAGGGCGGCCTCGCCGTCGGGGGAGTGGAGGCGGCGCTGGAAGAAGCGCATGGCCTCCTCGTTGGCGCGGAGGAGGGGGTCCATCTGGGCCTGCTGGCGCGGCGACGGCAGGGGCACGCCGAGGCGCACGGCGAGGGAGCGGAGGGCCTCGCTGAAGGACTGGTTCTCCGCCTTCATGACGAAGCGGATGGCGTCGCCGCCCTCGGAGCAGGCGCCGAAGCAGTGCCAGGAGCCGCGCTCCGGGTTGACGACGAAGGAGGGCGTGCGCTCGGTGTGGAAGGGGCATCGCGCCTTGAAGACGCGGCCGGCCTGCGTCAACGGGACGTAGTTGGACACCACGTCCACGATGTTCAGCCGGGCTTTTACGTCATCGAGCAGGCTCATGCATGCCTCGGGCAGGGTTGGGCGGGGGTCAGGGCACCATTCTACGCGACCGGGCGCGACGTGACAGGGGGGACGGCGTCGGGTTTTGGGGCGAGTCTGAGGGCGTGGAGGGCGGCCTGGAGGTCCGGGGGGAGGGGGGAGGAGACCTCGATGGTCTCGCCGGTGGATGGTTGGCGGAAGGT